>DWXX01000069.1 GCA_019118985.1 Candidatus Faecalibacterium faecipullorum | reverse complement strand
AATGCCCAAGCAGCCGATTCACAGCCTGCTCCGCAGAGCCTTTTTTCACCAGCACGGGCTGTTTTTCTTTGTTCAACGCAAATTCATATTCACAGTCGGTCAGATACGTATTGATCGTGCAATTTTCGATTGTGCCATTATTTACTCGTGCCACACCTCCGGCAAAGTCTTCATCAATCATGCCCTGAATCGTCAAATTCTTCACAGTTCCAGCTACTGTATAAAAAAGCGGCGCGTCCAAGCCCGAAATGGTCTTGCCGTTGCCGTTAAAAGTACCTGTGTACGGATTGTCTTTATCTCCAATTTTGGTCCAGTTTGATACCTCTACATCTGCATCAAGGGTGCAGTCGGCGGTCGTAACATTTTCTTGCTTTGCCCAGTTCATCAGACCTTCGCTGCTTGTGATGGTGTAGCCTGTTTCCTCGTCATAGGTAAAGCCCATATCCTCCGGTTCTTCGGGCGTGGAGGAGGAGGTGTCGTCGTCGCCGCTGTCGTCGTTGTCGTCGTCGTGGCTGGGGCGGGTGGAACTGTTGGAAGAGGAACTGGACGAACTGCCGGGCTCTTCGTTGTCCCACGGGCAGGCGGTGAGGGTGGACAGGGTGAACGCCGCGACGGCGGTCACGGCGAAGATGCGTTGCAGCTTCATAGTAAGACCTCGCTTTGCTCAAAATATGCTTTCATAAAGCGGATCAGCGCGCTTTATTTCGTTATTTATACCCATTTAATCATACCCCCCGTGTGTCAAGCCGGTTTAGCAAATTTCATGTTTTGCTTTATTTTGTAAAGCAACAGGCGCAGAAAGGCCCCCGGCCGCTTGATGGGCCGGGGGCCTGGGGGGTCAGCGGTTTGCCCGCAGAAGGTCGAACATTTCCTTGATCTCGGCGATGGTATAGCCGCGGCTGCGCATCTGGTTGGCGAAGGTCTGGTAGTCGATGCCGCCCGACGATGCTGCCGGCGCGGCGCTGCCGGCACTGCCGCCGGTGCTGCCGGTGCCGCCGCCCGAGGGGCTGCTGCCGGCGCCCGTACTGCCGCCGGCGGCGCGGCCCGCGGCCCGCAGGCTGGCTGCGGCGGCCTCCTGCTCGGCCTGGCTGCGCTTGAGCGCCCACTCGCCCTGGGCGATGGCCAGCTTCTGGCTGGCGACGTCGTTGTCGAACTGCTGCTGGCTCAGCGCGTCCTGGTACTGCTGCGCGGCCAGGCTGTCCTCGTAGCTCTGCCGGCTCAGCCCGTCGGCGTACATCCGCTCCTGCATCTGCTGCTCCCAGGCGGCGTCGGCGCGGGCGGCCTCGTAGTCGCGGCTGTCGGCGTAGATGCCGTAGCCCGCCTGCGCCAGCCCGCTGACCAGCGAGCCCAGCCCGGTGGTGCCGCTGATGGCCAGCTGCGCCGCGTTGCCCAGCAGCCCCAGCACGCTCATCACATTGTTGAAGGTCTGCTGGTTGCGGGCGGCTTCCGCCTCCTCCTGCTGGCTGTAGTAGCCGTAGAGGCTGTTCAGGTTGTTCAGGTAGTCGGTGTATTCGCCGTAGTCCTGGGCGTAGGCCGCCTCATAGGCCGCCTGCCCCTGCTCCAGCCGGGCGTAGTAGTCCTCCAGCTGGCGGTAGTAGCGGTCCTGCGCGCTCTGCTCCTGGGCGCTCAGGGCGCTGATCTCGTCCATCAGCCTGTCGCCCTCGCTGGTGTAGCTGTCCAGCGCCAGGCTGTACAGGGTGGGGATGATGCTGTTCAGCCCGTTCATCTGCTGCTGGTAGGCCTGCTGCGCGGCGCTGGCGGCGTAGCTCGAGCCGTAGCCCCCCGTCAGGGCGGCCGCCTGGGCCGCGGCGTCGGTGCTCGCGTCGTGGGCGTTCTGCCGGTAGGCCTGGGCGTACTGGCGGTAGAGGGGGTCGGCCGCGTGGTTGTAGGAAAAGCTCTCCCGCTCCATCGCCTGGTCCAGCAGGCTGTCGATCTGCCCCTGGTACTGGCTCTGGTAGTCGACCGGCCTGCTGGACTGCAGCTGCGCGAGGTCGCTTGCCGCCGCGCTGACCGCCGCGCCGGGCTGGTACTCGGCCGCGGCCAGCGCCTGCTGCACCGCCGCCTTGTCGTTCAGGCCCCGGGTGCTGTAGGGGTCCTTCTTGTTTTTGGACGCCATGTCCTGGCTTCCTCCTTTCTCATCCGGCGCTGCCGCCGGTCTCCCCCAGACGGCTCTTCAGCCCATCCGAGAGGTTTTCGGTGTCGATGTTGGTGAGCACGTACTGCAGCTGCTCCTGCATCTGGTAGAGGTAGTTGCGGATGGCCCGCGCGTCCTCGGGGTCCATCCGGCTGCTCAGCCGGGGCAGCCCCAGTTTGTTCAGTCCTGCGATGCTCGCCATGGTCCTGCCTCCTTTCCTTTGTTGCCGGGCATGTCACAGCCCGCCTTTGGCGGGGGCGGCGGTGCGGCCGATGCTGCGCAGGGTCAGCCGCCCGCTGCCGCTCAGCCGCAGCCGCAGCGTGTCGTGGCGGCGCGGGGTCAGGGGGATGCGCAGCTTCTCCTTTTCCCCGTGGATGCCGGCGGCGGCCAGCTTTTCCCAGGGGCCGCCGTCGCAGCTTGCCCACACCGTCAGGGTGGTGCCGGGCTCGGCGTCCAGCCGCAGGACCAGGTGGGCGAGGTACTTGTCCTCGCTCTCTTCCAGGCCCATCTCGCCGGTCACCATCTCGAAGGGGATGGCCTGTTCCTCCTGCCCGCTCCCCCCGGCGATGGCGGCGTCCTCGTCCCGCGGGGGCCCGGCCGCCCAGAGGGCCGCGCCGTCCCACAGATAGAGCTGCCGCCCGGTGGACAGCATCTCCAGCTGCCCCGATGGGCCGGGGTCCTCCTCGTGCCAGAGGCCCCGCTCGGTGTCGTAGACCAGCAGCCGGGCCCTGCCCGCCCACTGCAGGTAGAGGTAGTACCGGCCGTCCAGCCAGCCGCCGGCGGCCCGCTGCACCCCGGCCAGCCCGCTCGCATCGAGGCAGCCCGACACCTTGACCGGCAGGCTGCCGTCCCAGGCCATCACCCCCTCGGGGGAGAGGTAGTACAGCGTCTCATTGATGACGCAGAGGCTCTCGGCGGCGTGTTTGGCCACCCCGCGGCACCGCAGGCTGCTCAGCTGAAAGTCGGACGGCTTTGACCCGCACAGCTTGTGCAGGCTGTTCTCCTTGAAGAAGAGGACATACCCCATGCAGGTCGCCGCCCCGGTGAAGTCCCCGTCGCTGCCCACCGTCACCGCGTAGCTGTCGGCGGCGGTGCTGCGGTAGGAGAACCAGTTGGTGGGGTCCCCCAGCTTGCAGGCGTAGATGACGTTCTCGCTGCCCGAGCAGCCCCACACCCGGTTGTCGCACTCGGTCAGGTAGTCGAGGTCGGGCACCCGGCGGGTGCAGCGCACCGCCTGTTCGGCGGTGTAGGGCAGGGTGCTCTTGCCGTCCAGGCTGGTCCAGCTCGCCGTCAGCCCGGTCTGCAGCAGCCGGCCGTAAAAATGCTCCCCGCCGGGGGTGATGCGGACCACCAGCCAGTCCTCGTCTGCGGCGTAGATCACCTTCTCGCCGTCCAGGTCGTCGCACAGGCCGGCCGCCGCGGCCACCGTCCCCGCCACCGTGACGGTGTCCCAGACGGCGAAGTCCGCCCCGATTCCCTCGGCGCTGATCCTGCAGTGGTCCAGCGTGACCGCCGTCCACCGCTCCAGCGAGCTGCTGTACACTTCCAGCACCCCGTCGGCGTTCCAGGGGCTCGACTCGCTCACCACCTTCAGAAAGACCTCCCCGTCCTCGGGGTCCTCGGGTTCGGCGGCGCCCCAGCTGCCGACGGTGTAGGTGTTGCCCTCGGCGTCGCAGGGGGTCATCTCCACCGCCGCGCCCCCGCCGCCCCAGTCTGCGCCCAGCGGTTTGAGGGTGCCGTCCGCCGTGTCAAAGGCCGCCTTGTCGGGGAAGATCAGCACCTTCGTGCCGATCCCCACCAGGGCCTTTTTGCCGCTCGTCAGCTGTCCGGTCAGGGTGACGGCCTCCGACCCGTCGTCGGGGGTATAGGTCAGGCTCCCGCCGCGGATCCATACCAAACCGTTCAGGTGGTACATCCCGTCCGCCCCGTCCAGGGCGCGCAGCTTCCGCCGCGGGGTCCGGGTGGACAGCGCCGGGAAGTCCCTGCTCGAAAAGTTCTTTCCCTCGCCGTACTCGGCCTCGGTGCAGCCGTAGGTCTCGTTCAGCCCGCCGAACACCCGCAGCTGCCGGCGGCTGTTCTTCAGTGCGGGCAGTTCAGGCAGATACATCCTTTCTCCCTCCTCACCAGGTCACCTGCCGGGCGGGGGGCTGGTGGTTCTGCCGCAGCCATACCGCGAATTCCCCCAGCACCGCGTTGCAGCGGGCCATCGCCCCGGCGTACCGCTCGTTTTCCCCCAGGGCCGCGTCCGCCATGGCGCACAGGTAATGGGGGTACATCCCGTCGAAGGGGAAGGGCGCCAGCAGCTCGGCGCTGTCGGCAAGGCCGCCTTCCTCCCACAGCAGGTCGGCCCCCGCCGTCTCATACCCTTCCACTGCCCCCGGCTCGATCATCCGGGCGCGGATCTCCCCGTCCTGCCGGCGCAGCCACTCCTTCATCCGGTCCTCCGCGATGCCGCAGCCCGGACGCAGTGCCCTTGCCTGCGCGATCGCCTCGCCTGCCGTCATCTGCAGGCCTCCTCGGCGGCCGCGATCCGTGCGGCGGTCAGGTCGTCCTGCCGCTGGCTGTGTTCCAGCACCTCGGCCACCGACCGGGGCACCTCCACCTCGACGCCGCGGCGGATCTTGTAGTTGACCCCGTTGACGCTGACGAACAGGTCCCCCTTGTACCGGCCGTTGTCCTTGAACAGCTTGATGCGGACTTTCTCTTCTGCCATGGTCGTTCCCTCCTGTCCTTTCTCAGTTGGCGGCGGCCGCTGCCGAATAGCTCGACAGGCTCTCGATCCGCACCATGTACTGCTCCACCAGCCGCTCGGCGGCGCGCATCCCCTTCCAGCCGACGCTCGCGCGCTGGTTCAGGGGGTCGTCGCCGTAGCCCAGCTGCTTGACGATGTGCTCAAGGCCGCCGCCCTCCAGCTCGGTGACAGCGTAGGCGTGGGCGCCCAGCACCAGGGTGCCAAACACCGCGTAGTACTGCTGCGCCTCCTCGCCCTGGGGGGTGCCGTTCTTGGGGCAGGTGTCGTCCTTCCAGATCTTGGCCTCGCTGCTCTCGATGAAGCGGATGTTCCCCAGCTTGCCGATCTCGCCGCGGTACATGGCCTCGGGGTCGGCGTACTTGTGCACCTCGATCCACTCCTTGCTGGTCTTGAGGTCGTA
>DWXX01000068.1 GCA_019118985.1 Candidatus Faecalibacterium faecipullorum | reverse complement strand
AAGATGCACGAACCGAAGGCGGGCACCAGGATGGAGCCGATGGACCAGGTCTTGAGGCTGGTCTTGATGTCCATGCCCGAGAAGTTGGTGACGACGTGGAAGTACGAGTCGTTCAGGTAGCTGGGGCACATGGTCGCCAGGCAGAGGGCCAGAGCGGCCAGGTAGGGGTTGACGTTCAGGCCGGCGGCGATCATCGGGGCGATGATGGCGGAACCGGTGATCATGGCGGTGGTGCCCGAACCCTGCGGGAACCGCATGATGACGCCGATGATGATGGGGATGAGGATGGCGGGGATGCCGGTCTGGATGATCCACTCGGCCATCATGGAAGCCGCGCCGGTAGCGTTGATGACTGCGCCCAGGGCGCCGCCGCCGGCGGTGATGAAGGCGATGGGGCCGGCGTCGCAGCAAGCCTGCTGCATCAGGTCGACGCAGGTCTTTTTGTCAAACTCTTTGCACAGCAGGAAGGCGCCCATGCACAGCGAGATGAACAGCGCGATGACCGGCTGGCCGAGGAACTGGATCACGTTGGCGACGCCGGTGCCGGCCAGGGAGGGGATCTGACCCACCAGGGTGTTGGCGAAGATCAGGATGATGGGGACCAGCAGGGTGGCGAAGGACAGGAAGGCGCTGGGCAGCTTCTCGGCGGACAGCAGCTCGGCGAAGTCCTCGGTGGTCAGCTCCTGATGGTTCTGGTACTTTTCGTTGATGCGGTCCAGCACCTTGAGCTGGGCCTCGGTGTACTGCGAGCGGTCGATCTCATAGGGGACGACCAGGTCGGGGTACTTGCGGCCAAAGTAACGGAACAGGGGCACCGCAAAGATGAACAGCGGCACCGAGATGGCCATGCCGTACAGGATGAACATGCCCAGGTCGACGTTCAGGCCGTTTTCCTGGAAGGTGCCGACGACGGCCAGAGGGCCGGGGGTGGGCGGCACCATGAAGTGGGTGATGTACAGGCCCATGCCCAGGATGCCGCCCAGGCCGACCATCGACTTCTTGGTCAGGCGGGAGAACTCCTTGGCGAGGGAGGACAGGATGACAAAGCCGGAATCACAGAAGACGGGGATGGACACCACCCAGCCGGTCAGGCCCAGAACGATGTCGCAGTTCTTGACGCCGACCGCTTTCAGGATGGTCAGCGCCATGCACTTGGCCGCGCCGCTCTTCTCGAGGAAGATGCCCATGATGCAGCCGAAGCCGATGACGATGCCGATGCTCGTCATGGTGCTGCCGAAGCCGGCCGTCACCGTCGAGATACACTGGGACAGGGTGGTCACATCGCCGAAGGGCATGGCCAGCACGGCGATCAGCACCGCCGAGATGATCAGCGACGGGAAGGCGTGCATTTTGGTAAAGATGATCAGCACCAGCATCACTACGATACCGATCAGCATGGCCAATACAGGATTCAACATCATACCTTGATTTACCCCCTTTACGTACACGATACGTATGGTTTGCAGTCATATACCGGGCAGAATGGGATCTCACCTCCCTTGGACATGGTTCACAAGGGCGCGGTCAGATCACCGGGCCGAGGCAGAAGATGTCCATCGAGCCATAGTAGCCCAGCGCCTCGTTCTTGGTCATCTGGCCGGAGAGGACCCGCAGCATCAGCTCAAAGGCCTCTTCGCCCACCTGTTCAATGGTATTTTCACCGGTGATGATGCGGCCGGCATTCAGGTCCATGTCGTGCTGCATCCGCTCATAGGTGTTGGGGTTGCCGCAGATCTTGATCACCGGCATGGAGGGGAAGCCCTGCGGCGCGCCCCGCCCGGTGGAGAAGAGCATGACCTGCGCGCCGGTGGCGGCCATGCCGGTCAGGATCTCAGGCTCGCGGCCGGGGGCGTCCTTGATCCACAGCCCCTTCTGGCCGTCCACCCGGTCGGTGTACTCCAGCACGCCCTGGATGGGGCGGTGGCCCGACTTGACGATGGCGCCCAGGCTCTTTTCCTCAATGCTGGACAGCCCGCCGGCGATGTTGCCGGGGGTGGGCTGGCCGCCCCGCATATCCTCGCCCACCGATTTGGCGCGCTTTTCCATCCGGTCGACGATCTCGTAGATCTTGCGGCCCACCGGGCCGTCCTCGCCGCCGACGGCGCGCCGGGCCAGGATGTGCTCGCCGCCCAAAAACTCGGTGGTCTCGCCAAAGACGACGGTGGCCCCAAGGTCCACCAGCTTGTCGGCGACATAGCCGATGACGCAGTTGGAAGCCATGCCCGAGGTGGTGTCGGACGCGCCGCACTTGATGGACATGACAAGGTTGGAGATGTCCACCGGCTCCCGCTGCTGGCCGGAGATCTGCTGCACCAGCTTCTGGGCCGCGTCGATGCCGGCGGCGATGGCGCGGGCGGTGCCGCCCAGCTCCTGGATGCGGATGATCTCGACCGGCTTGCCGGCGGCGCGGATCTCCTCCACCAGGCGCTCGTGGTCGGTGCCCTCGCACCCCAGGCTGACGATCAGGGCGGCGCCCACGTTGGGGCTCTGGCCGAGGTTGGAGAGGGTGTCGGTCACCCGCTTGAGGTCCAGCGGCAGCTGACAGCAGCCCTGGTGGTGGAAGTAGCCGATGGTGCCCTGCACCTGCCGGCAGATGGCCTGGCCGACGTCGTTGGCGCAGATGACGCTGGGGATGACGGCCACCAGGTTGCGGGCGCCGAACTTGCCGTTGGCACGGCGATAACCCTGGAACGTGTAACTCATGCCTTGTCTCCTCCTTCCAGATCGCCGCGGCCGCGCAGGGCCTCGAGGTTGTGGACATGGACGTAGTCGCCCTTGCGGATGTCGCAGCTGGCGGCGCCGATGCACTCGCCGTACTTCATGATGTGCTCGCCCTTGCGGATGTCGCGCAGGGCGATCTTGTGGCCGTAGGGCACGTCGCCGTGGACGATGATCTCTTCCATTTCGCCCTTTTTGTCCCGCACCTCGACGGCGGTGCCGTCGGTGATGCCGTTGGCAAAGATGGTGGCGACGTTGTCCAGGTCGTCCACCTTGAGGGCCAGTTTCAGTTCAGCCATAACGCTGCCTCCTTCCCGGTTGTCAGGATTTCACTGCCAGCACCGCCACGCCGTCGGGGATGACCACCACTTCGGCGTCGCGGCCCATCATCTGGTAGGCCATCTCCAGCGCCTCGTCGGGGGAGGAGGCGGGGATCATGTTGGCCTTGCGCACCATCTCGTGGTCGAGGTAGGTGGTGACCAGGATGACCTTGTGCTTTTTCAGGATGCGGGAGAAGATCTGCGCGCACCACATCTCGGGGATGGTCTCTTTGGGCGGGATGGTGGACAGGTAGCTGTCGATCTCATCCACCGTGCCGCGGACGATCAGCTTCTCAAAGTGGGTGCCGCCCATGCCGTCGCAGCAGGACGCGCACATGATGATCACGCCGCCGTCCCGGCAGCAGGCTTCGGCGGTCGCCACCGCCTTGGGGCTCTGGTAGAGGTTCTGGTCCAGCGGGTAGCCGCCGTTGGAGGTGATGACGATGTCCCCCTCGACGCTGGGGCACTGGGCCAGGCTGCGGACAAAGGCGACGCCCTCGGCGTGGGCCTGCTCAAGATCGCCGGCAAAGGCTGCGATCACCTTTTTCTCGGCGTTGAGGGCGACGTTCATGATGAACTGGACGTTCACCTTGCGGGCGGCGTAGACCATGTCCTCATGGATGGGGTTGTGCTCCAGCACGCCGGTGGCGGCGTAGGGGCTGGCGATGGCCTTGTAGGAGTGGTTCTCGTTGACGGTGGCGGCGTTGCAGATGCCGGGCAGGATGCTCTTGCGCCCGCCCGAGAACCCGGCGAAGAAGTGCGGCTCGATGAAGCCCTCGGTGATCAGCAGGTCGCAGTGCAGCGCCAGCTTGTTGACCCACAGCTCGGCGCCGGAGGGCAGGCCGCAGACATACTCGAAGTCGTCGTCCTCAAAGGCTTTGTTGACGGCGATCTTCTCGTGGTCGACGATCTCGTCGCCGAACATCCGGCGCTGCTCCTCCTCGGTGGTGGGGCGGTGCAGCCCGGTGGCGATCAGGATGGTGATGTCGGCGTCGGGGCTGCCGGCGCGGATCTCCTCCAGCAAAATGGGCAGGGTGAGCTTGCTGGGCACCGCGCGGGTGTGGTCGCTGGTGACGATCACCACCGTGTGCTTGCCCTTGGCCAGCTCCCGCAGGCGGGGGGTGCCGATGGGGTGGGCGAGGGCGTCGCGGACCAGTTCGGCCTCGGTCTTGCCTGCATCGTAGCTGTCGGTGCGGGAGGTGAGGACGGCCTTGAGGTTCTTCTCATCCACATGCAGCGGGAGCGACGATGTGTAGTAGGGGATCGAAAATGTCTTCATGGCAACTCCTTCCTTTCTGCCGTGTTGCGCCGTGTGTTCTGCCGGGCGCCGGGGCTGCGGTGGGGCGGCCCCGGCCGTCCTGACTGTATTGTGTATACATAATACATCCGGATTCGGCAAAAGTCAATGATTTATTTCCAGATTATGAAGAAACTTTTGTAAAATCATTGCAAAAAAGAGGGACGCGGCAAAAAAAGCCCCCGCAGGGGCCGCAGCCCATGCGGGGGAGGGAAAACAGGTCGGGGCGCTCACAGCCCGTGTGCGGCAAGCCACCCGTCGATCACATCGCCGTACAGTTCGGGGAACTGCGCGTCCTCGGCGGCGAAGGCGGCGAGGTAGGCCTCGGCTTCGGCCCGTGTGGCGGGCACCACCCGCCGGTAGGCGGTAAAGACGGTGCCGTTGCCCATGTCGAAGGAGGCGGCCGGCTCAAAGTAGGGCCCGCTGATGGTGAAGAACAGGTCGTTCAGCTTGGCCGCCATGTTGCTGACCTCGTAGCACCAGGGGAAGGGGTCGGCCGTCAGGACGTACTTTGCGTCGAACAGCCCGGTGGGGAAGGGCTGCGTGCCCAAAATGCCGAAGCCGAAGTCCAGCTTGTCCGCCAGAGGCTGCGCCGGCAGGCCGACGTTCTTAAAGGTGTCGGGGCAGTAGGTCATCGAGTGGGGGATGAGGTAGGCGGTCTCGCCGCCGGCGCAGTGGGCGTCGACCCAGTCCGCCACCGCCCGGATGCCGTCCAGGTCGGTGCGGTCGCGGGTCATGTTGTCCAGCCGGATGAACTCGGTCAGGGCGGGCAGGTCGGCCAGCAGGGGGTAGAGCGGCTCGGGCAGCGGGACGATGGTCAGCGGGGACATCCGGGCCGGCAGGCTGAAGGCCAGGATGAACAGCCAGTACCCCAGTTTGAGGGGGCGCAGCCGGCCGAGGGTGTCGGCCAGGGCCGCCGCCCCGCAGAGCATCAGCAGGAAGTACCCCGGCAGCAGCAGCAAAGTCTGGTGGGAGCCCATGTTCTGCACCCGGGTGAAGAGCGCCAGGCTGACCGCGAGGGTACACAGGGCCCCGAGGGCGAGGCCCCGCCCCCCGCCGCCCCGGCGGACGAAGCGGGCCAGCCCCCAGGCCATCAGCGGCAGGTAGATCCCCAGCCGGAACAGCTGGTTGTACACCTCCAGGCCGAGGCCGCCGGTGTTGTAGACGGCGTAGTGCTCGGCGTAGCCGTAGGCCAGGATGCGGGCCACGATGGGCCGGAACAGCACCAGGACCGCCGCCAGCGACCCCGCCGCAAAGGTGATGAACCCCCGCAGACGGTCGGCGGCGCGGCGGCCGTCCCCCTGCAGGGCCAGCCGCACCGTGCCGCCCAGCACCGTGACGCTGTAGATAAGGAAGTACCCCACGATGAAATAGAGGTACCACCGCCGGGTCAAAGCCAGGGCGGCCGCCGCCGCGAACACCCCGAGGCAGCGGGGCAGGTCGGGGGCGTCGAAGCGGTAGTCCAAGGTCAGTACCACGATGACCAGCGCAAAGACCAGGCCCAGCCAGTCGGGCTGCCCCAGCACCGCCGCCATCCGCAGAAAGGGGAAGCAGGCCGCCGCGCTCAGCCCGATGAGGTAGAAGCCCTGCTCATTGTCCACCCCCAGCACCTGCCCGGCCTTGACCGTCACCCCGGCCAGGGCAGCCAGCAGCGACGGCAGCACGCTGACCAGCCCGCAGACGGCGTAGCTGTCGCCGGTGTGGTCGGTCAGGCAGAAGGGGAACTCGGCAAACAGGCAGATGAAGCTGGTGTAATCCTCGGTCAGGGTGGAGAAGAGGTACCCAAAGCCGGCCAGCGGCCCCGCCGCAAAGGCGGCCTCGGCCTGGTACTGCAGGAGCAGGTAGTTGGCGTAGTCCCAGATGTAGACGAACTGCCGGCCTTCCACCACCAGGCAGGTGCAGATGGCGAGGGTCAGGTAGACCCCGCCCAGGACGGTCCAGTGGTACAGCCCCAGCCGCACCCCCGCCCGGCGGACGGCGGCCAGCACCCCGCAGAAGAGCGCCGCCCCCGCCCACAGGCTGAACACCCCAAAGAAGGCCCCCGGCGCCCAGACTGCGCACCCCGCGCAGACCGCCGCCAGCGCGCAGAGCACCAGCGCCGGCGCTCTGCGGGCGGCGCGGCTCTCCGGCTGCTGCGCGGAGGGAGATACGCCGCCCCCGGGGCGGCGTGCGGGCAGTTGGGTGACAGGCATGACGAACGACTTCCTTTCCGGTCAGGTCTTGTAATACCAGTATACCAGACCGGCGTGGGGCTGTCCAGTCGGTTCACCCCTCCGCCTCCAGACGGAAGAGGCGGCCGCCCATGGCGGGCAGGTCGGCGCGGAGGAGGTGGGCGCTGCCGCCGGGGACGGTGTGCAGCTGCCGCGCCCCGTCGAAGCGGCCGCCCCACTGGGGGTCCTCGGTGTTCAGCAGCTCCCGGGCGGCGGCGGGGAAGGACAGCTGCAGCGGGAAATCGCTCCAGGCCTTGTCCTGGGTGTTGATGACGCAGAGCAGGCGCTGCCCGCGGCCCTGCCGCAGCCAGGCGTAGACCCCCTTGTCGGGGCTGCTGTGCTCCACCCAGGTGAAGCAGCGGGGGTCGTACTCCCCTTCATAGAGGGCCGGCTCGCTGGCGTAGAGCAGCCCCAGCGCGGCAAAATACCGCTGGAAGCTGTCGTGGAAGGGGTAGCGCAGCAGCTCCCAGTCGAGGGGGCGGCGCTCGTCCCACTCGCGGAAGTGGGCCAGCTCGTTGCCCATGAAATTCAGCTTCTTGCCCGGGTGGGCGTACATATACAGGTAGAGGGTCCGCAGCTGGCTGCACTTTTCCTCATAGGTGCCCCACAGCTTCTGGATGATGGTCCCCTTGCCGTGGACCACCTCGTCGTGGCTGAAGGCCAGCAGGTAGAGCTCGTTGTAGAAGTACTCCATGCTGAACAGCAGCTTGCCGTACTGTTCCGGCCGCTGCCCGAAGGGGGTGGCGAAATAGTCGAGGGTGTCGTGCATCCACCCCATGTCCCACTTGTAGTCGAAGCCCACCCCGTCGTAGCGGGTGGGGGCGGTGATCTTGAGGTAGTTGGTCGAGTCCTCGGCGACGGTGAAGGCGGTGGGCCAGCGCTGGTTCAGCCCGTGGTTCAGCCCCCGCAGAAAGTCGAGCGCGCCCTGGTTCACCCCGCGGGCGGGGTCCCCCAGCCAGTAGATGGCCCGGGACACCGCGTCCATCCGGATGCCGTCGCAGTGGTAGACCTGCAGCCAGAGGGCGGCGGCGCTGTTCAGAAAGCTGCGCACCTCCCCGCGGTAGTAGTTGAAGTTGCAGGTGCCCCACTCGCTGCGGCCGACGTCGCTGTCGTACTCGTACAGGCAGGTGCCGTCCAGCCGGGCCAGACCGGTGGGGTCGGCGGCAAAGTGGACCGGCACAAAGTCCATGATCACCCCGATGCCCATCCGGTGGCAGGCGTTGACCAGCCGGGCGAACTGCGCCGGGCTGCCGTACCGGCTGGACGGGGCGAAGTAGCCGGTGGTCTGGTAGCCCCAGCTGCCGTCAAAGGGGTGCTCGGCCAAAGGCAGCAGCTCGAGATGGGTGAAGTGGTGCTCGGCCAGCCAGGGGATCAACTCCCGCGCGAGGTCGTCGTAGTCGTACCACCCGTCCGACCCGTCGGGGGCCGACGCGCCGGGCTTGTGCTTCCAGCTGCCGGCGTGCAGCTCGTAGATGTTGACCGGCAGGTCGTACCCCTTGGAGCGGCGGGCCATCCACTCGCCGTCGTCAAAGGGGAAGGCCAGGCTGGTCAGCCGGCTGGCGGTGCCGGGCCGCAGCTGGCTCCAGAAGGCGTAGGGGTCGGCGTGCAGCTGGGTGACGCCGTCCGCCCCGGTGATGCGGTACTGGTAACAGTCCCCCTCCTCAGGGCCGGCCGTCCACGCGCGCCAGAAGCCGGCGTTGTCTTTGGTCATGGGCAGGTCGGTGCTGTGCTCGAAGGGATGGGGCCCGTCGGGGCCGCCCAGGCAGACCGACACCGCCCGCGCCCCCGGCGCAAAGAGGATGAACTGCCAGCCGGCCTCGCCTTTGTCCCCGGCGGCGGGGTGGGCGCCCATCCGGCGGTAGGCGTCAAAGCAGGTGCCGTCCCAAAAGCTCTGCGGGATGGAAGGGTAGATCATGGGGAAAGCCTCCTTGTTCCAAACTTTTATCTAAACATTGTTAAATAGGCAATAATTTCGAAAAGAATTGTGAAAAAACAGTTACATATCTGCCAAATCTGTGGTACAATAACCCCGACTTGTTTTAGAAACCGATGGGAGGAACATTGTTATGCCTTGGTACGACAGCGCTGTATTTTATCATATCTACCCCCTGGGGCTGTGCGGCTGCCCGCATGAGAACAACGGGCGGCCCACCCCCGGCGCCTTTGACAAGCTGAACGAATGGGCCGCGTGGGCTTCGCAGCTGGGCTGCAACGCCATCTACATCGGCCCCCTGTTCGAGAGCGGCACCCACGGCTACGACACCGTCGATTACCGCATGGTGGACCGCCGGCTGGGCACCAACGAAGAGTTCGCCGCCTTTGTGGACGGCTGCCACGCCCGGGGGCAGAAGGTGATCGTGGACGCGGTGTTCAACCATGTGGGGCGGGGGTTCTTCGCCTTCCAGGACCTGCTGGCCCACCGCGAGGGCTCCCGCTGGCGGGACTGGTTCTGCGACGTCTATTTCGGCGGCAACAATGAGTACGGGGACGGCCTGTCCTACGCCAACTGGGGCGGCCACAACCTGCTGGTCAAACTGAACGTCCGCAACCCCGAGGTGCAGCAGTACCACTTCGACACCGTCCGCTTCTGGGTGGAGCAGTTCGGCATCGACGGGCTGCGGCTGGACGCCGCCGACGTGCTGGACATGGACTTTTTGAAGAACCTGCGGGCCTTTACCGACACCCTCAAGCCGGAGTTCTGGCTGATGGGCGAGGTGATCCACGGCGACTACAGCCGCTGGCTGCGGTACCTGCACTCGGTGACCGACTACGCCATGCACAAGGCGCTGTGGAGCGGCCACAACGACCACAATTACTTTGAGATCGCCCACACCCTCCGCCGCGAGATCGACCTGTACCGCGGCGCGCGGCTGTACACCTTCTCGGACAACCACGACACCGACCGCCTGGCCAACAAGCTGAAAGACCCGGCCCACGCCCGCCATGTGGCCATCCTGGACTACACCCTGTGGGGGGTGCCGTCTCTGTACTACGGCTCCGAGTTCGGCATCCGCGGGCAGAAGAGCTTCGGCAGCGACTGGCCGCTGCGCCCCGCCCTCGACCTGGCCGACTACGCCGGCGCCCTCGAGTCGAACCCCCTCACCGCCCTGTACGCGGCCCTGGGGCGGCTGCGCGCTGAAGAGCCCGCCCTCGCCTACGGGCAGCAGGAGGCTCTGACCCTGACCACCGAGCACTACGCCTACGCCCGGGTGCTGGATGGGCGGGAGATCGTCTCGATCTTCAACACCACCCGCGAGACCCGCTTTGAGCTGCGGCTGCTGGTGGACGCCGCCGACGGCAGCCCGGTGGACGACCTGCTGGCCGGCTGCCCCGGCGCAGAGCCGGTCCACGCCTGGATCGAGGGCCATCAGCTGGTGGTGGATATGCCGGCCAACTACGCCACCGTCCTGGCCCTGGGGGCCGCACGATGAAGCCGATGAAAGCGGACGGGCGCCGCAGGGCCATCCTGGAAAAGCTGGCCGCCGCCACCGGGCCGGTCAGCGCCAGCCGCCTGGCCGAGCAGCTGGGGGTCACCCGGCAGATCGTGGTGGGGGATGTGGCGCTGCTGCGGGCCGCCGGGGCGAAGATCGACGCCACCCCCCGGGGCTACCGCCTGCAGGAGGCCGCCGGCGGCTACACCGCCCTGGTGGCCTGCTGCCACAGCACCGCCGACGCCATGCGCCGCGAGCTGTACGCCGTGGTGGACCAGGGGGGCGTGGTGGCCGACGTGTGGGTCGAAAACGCCCTCTACGGCGAGATACGGGCCAACCTCAACGTGGCCAGCCGGTACGACGCCGACGCCTTTCTGAAACAGGCCGAGGCCTCCCCGGCCAGCCTGCTGTCCAGCATGACCGGCGGGGTGCACCTGCACACCATTCGCTGCCCGGACGAGGCGGCCTTCCGCCGCATCGAGGACGCCCTGCAAGCCGCCGGGGTGCTGTACGAGAAGGAGGGCGGGTGAAGGGCCTTCGGCGCCATCCTTATTCTACCCCGCAGAGGGCGGGGCTGTCTATAGACAATCGGCCCCGAATGTACAAAACCGCCCCGGGCCGGCCCGGGCTGTCCCGGGCTGCTATGAAAAAAGGAGGAGCCATATTATGATCCCCACCCGCCAAGAAGCCGAGCGGCTGCTGCTGGAAGCCAAGGCGCATTACGATGAAGTGAGCGCCATCCACGGCCATTGGGACGGCCACAGCCGCACCGCCGCCCGCTGCGCCGAGGCCATCGCCGCCCGCTGCCCCGGCCTCGACGCCGACAAGGCCTATGTGCTGGGCCTACTGCACGACATCGGCCGCCGCTGGGGGGACGGCCATCTGCGGCATGTCTGGTACGGCTGGAAGTACATGGATGAGCTGGGCTACGACGAGGCCGCCCGCATCTGCCTGACCCACTCCTTCCAGATCCAGCGGCTGGACGCCTACATCGGGCAGTTCGACATCCCGCCCGAGGCGGTGGATGAGCTGGGCGGCGCCCTCGCCGCCGTCACCTACGACGACTACGACCGGCTGATCCAGCTCTGCGACACCCTGGCGGGGCCGGACGGCCCGGTGGACATGGCCGCCCGGATGGAGGACGTCCGCCGCCGCTACAGCGCCTACCCCCAGGACAAGTGGGACAAAAACTTCGAGCTGCGCCGCACCTTTGAACAGTGGGCCGGCGCGGACATCTACGCCATCGTCGGCGCGCCGGCGTGAACTGGCCAAAAACCGCCGCCCGCAGGGGGAGTCCCCGCGGGCGGCGGTTTTATGTCTGGTCTGGTTCGGCGTTTCCGGCCTGCTGTTCGGCGCACCTCCGGCACAGCCCGTAGAGGACGCTGCCCTCGCACTGCAGCACGAAGCCGTGCTCCTGCAGAAGGTGGGCCTGCACCTCCTGCATGAAGTGGCAGTCCAGGTGGATGATCTCGCCGCAGCGCACGCATTTGAGGTGCAGGTGGTCGCGGCAGTGCCGCCCCTCGTCGATGTACTGGTAGACCGCCCGCTCGCCCTTTTTGGCGACGTACTTCATCACGCGCTGCTCGGCGGCAAGGCGGTCGAGGCAGCGGTAGACGGTGGTGGGGTTGGCGGGGGCGCCCGCCTGTTCGAGATGGGCCACGATGTCGGCGGCGCTGACGGTGCGCCGGGCGTTGGCGGCCAGGTATTCCAGGATCAGCTGGCGGGTGCGGGTGTTGTAGCTGCTGCTGCGCGCCATGGGGACACTTCCTTTCACCGACCCAGTATAGCATACCCGGCAAAAAGTGCAAGGGCCCTCCGCTGACGCTTGTCTGAACAATAAGCGCAAAATTTGCGCAAAAACCGGGTAAAACGGCGCGCTTTTTGTATAAAATATGGAATAGCGCGGGAATTTGACCCCGCCCCCTTGTATTTCGGCCGAAAGTATGGAATAATAAAACCGTATAGCGCCGCGCGGTCAGACGGCGGGGCGCGCCCCGCCGCAGAGGACAGCGGGCAGTTTGCAGCCGGCTTGCAGGGCCGGCTTTTCCCCATGGCGCGCCGCCCGGACAAGGCGGGCGAGGGGACAGTCGTAAAGAAGGCAGAATGAACATGAAAGAGACAGAACCCAGTGCAAAACCCAGCCTGAAGCTGCAGGCGTACCAGTACTTAAAGACCCGCATCCTCAGCTGCGAATATGCGCCCAACCAGTTTTTGAACGAGCAGAAGCTCTGCGCTGAGATGGGCAACATCAGCCGCACCCCCATGCGGGACGCCCTCGGGCGGCTCGAGCAGGAGGGGCTGATCACCATCCTGCCCAAAAAGGGGCTGATGGTCTCGCCCATCACCGACGAGGACGTCCACAGCATCTACGAGGTGCGGCTGCTGGTCGAGCCCTACGCGCTGCGGATGTACGGCGCCCGCCTGCCGGCGGCTGAGCTGGAAAAGTTTTACACCCTGATGCAGCACCCCGAGATGATGCCCGACTTTTACGCCGGGGACGACGCGTTCCACGACCTGCTGATCAGCGGGCTGCCCAACAAGTACCTGCGGGCCGCCCACGACAGGATCACCGGGCAGAACACCCGCTTCCGCATCATGACCGGCAAGGTGGGGATGATCAGCCGCAAGTCCACCTGCGAGGAGCACATCGCCATCCTCGAGCCGGCCCTCGCCGGCGACTGGGACGCCGCCGCCGACGCCCTGACCCGCCACATCGAGCTGGCCCGCGACAAGGCCGAGGGCGTGCTCGACCGCATCCACCTGGGCGAATGACCCGGGCCACGACCAGGAGATACCGCTGTTTTGAACCGTTTTGAAGGACCTTTGAAGATCGGGCCCATCGCGCTGCCCCACCGGGCGGTGTTCGGGCCGATGGCAGGCTTTACCGACGCGCCCTGCCGCCGGCTGATGGCCCGGCACGGGGCGGGCTTCACCGTCAGCGAGATGGTGTCCAGCCGCGCCCTCATCTACCACGACTACAAGACCCTCAGCCTGCTGCGGGCCGAGCCCAACGGCGCGCCCTACGGGGTGCAGCTGTTCGGCGAGGTGCCCGAGCTGATGGGCAGAGCCGCCGCCGCCATCGAGGGGGAGGCGTTCGACTTCATCGACATCAACATGGGCTGCCCCGCGCCCAAGATCGTCTCGGGCGGGGCGGGCAGCAGGCTGATGCTCCACCCGGAGCTGTGCGGCGAGATCGTCGCCGCCGTCAAGGCCAATACCTCCCGCCCGGTCACCGTCAAGATGCGCAAGGGCTGGGACGACGAGCACGTCACCGCCGTCGCGTGCGCCAAAGCCTGCGAGGCGGCCGGCGCGGCCCTCATCACCGTCCACGCCCGCACCCGCGCCCAGATGTACACCCCCGGCATCGACCTTGCCATCATCCGGGCGGTCAAGCAGGCGGTGTCGGTGCCGGTGGTGGGCAACGGGGACATCCACAGCCCCGCCGACGCCCTCGCCATGCTGGACGAGACCGGCTGCGACGGGGTGATGATCGCCCGGGGCGCCCTCGGGGACCCGTGGCTGTTCGAGCAGGTCAACGCCGCCATCGAGGGGCTGCCCGCCCCCGCCGCGCCCAACCTGCAGGCCAGGATGAACGCCCTCCGCCGCCAGGTGGAGGAGATGGTGGACCTGAAAGGGGAGCGCACCGCCATGCCCCAGGCGCGGGCCCAGGCCCTGCACTACATGAAGGGGCTCAAGGGGGCCGCCGCCCTCCGCCGCGCCTGCTGCGAGCTGACCTATCTGTCCGACCTCGACGGGCTGATCGAGACGGTCTTTGACCAGCAGCGCCGGGCCGAGTGACCCGCCGCACAAACCTTCATCAACCAGCCATACACCCCTGCCGTCCCCTGGCACCAGCGGACGTGGGGGCGTTTTTTGTGAAAGGAGAGCAGCCCTATGCATACCGAACGCGCCCTTCTCATCGCCAGTTTCGGCACCACCGTCCCGGCGGCGGAACAGGACATCGCCGCGGTGGAGGCCGCCCTTGCCGCAGCCGCCCCCGGGTGGACGCCCGCCCGGGCCTATACCAGCGGGATGGTCCGCCGCGCCCTCGCCGAACGGGGGCAGCAGGTGGACGGCGTGCCCGACGCGCTGGAAAAGCTGCGGGCCGCCGGCGTGCGGGAGGTGTTCGTCCAGCCCACCCACCTGCTGAACGGGGCGGAGTACCAGAAGCTGCGCGCCGAAGCCCTGGCCGCCGCCCCCGGCTTTGCAAAGCTGCGGGTGGGGCTGCCGCTGCTGGACGACAACTGCACCGAAAACTACCTGGCCCTGAGCGCCATCCTGGAAAAGCTCTACCCCGCCCGGGAGGGGGAGGCGGTGGTCCTGATGGGCCACGGCGCCAAAGGGAAACACAAGGCCAACGCCGCCTACACCTCTTTGCAGGTGATGCTGGAGCTGGCCCGGGTGCGGAACATCTGGATCGGCACGGTGGAGGGCTGGCCCACCTTTGAGGAGATCCACAGCCGGCTGGGCGGCTGCCGCGGGCTGCGCCGCATCCGCCTGGCCCCCCTGATGCTCTGCGCCGGGGACCATGCGCTGCACGACATGGCCGGCGACGGCCCCGACAGCTGGAAGAGCATCCTCGCCGCCGACGGCTATGAGGTGGAGTGCGTGATGCAGGGCCTGGGCAGCCAGCCGCAGGTGCAGGCCCTCTACGCCTATCATCTAAGCAAGCAGCTGGAAGGGCGGCAGTAAAGCCGATGCCGCCGTTTGAACACTATCTGCGCAGCGGGCAGAAGCTGCTGCGCTGCGGCTACACCACCGGCACCTGCGCCGCTTTGGCCGCCGCCGGCGCGGCCCGGCTGCTGCTGGGCGGGCAGCGGCCGGCCGCCCTCTCCCTGCGCACCCCCATGGGCTGGGAGGTGGAGGTGGAGCCCGCCGCCCTCGAGCTCTGCCCGGGCGGAGCGGCCGCCCGCTGCGCCGTCCGCAAGGACGCCGGCGACGACCCCGACGTCACCGACGGGATGCTGGTCTGGGCCGAGGTGCGGCTGCGGGACGCCCCCGGCGTCGCCATCGACGGCGGCGAGGGGGTGGGCCGGGTCACCCGCCCGGGGCTGGACCAGCCGGTGGGGGCCGCCGCCATCAACCGCGTCCCCCGGCAGATGATCGCCGATGCCGTCGAGGCCGAGCTTGCCGCCGCCGGCCGCGCCGGGCAGGGGGCGGCGGTCACCATCTCCATCCCCGGCGGGGCCGAGCGGGCCAAACGCACCTTCAACCCCCGTCTCGGCATCGAGGGGGGGCTGTCGGTGCTGGGCACCTCCGGCATCGTCCGGCCGATGAGCGAACAGGCCATCGTCGACACCATCGCCCTCGAACTGCGGCAGGCGGCGCAGGTCTCCTCCCGGCTGATCCTGACCCCCGGCAGCTACGGGGCCGACTGGCTGGCCGCCCAGGGGCTGGACAGGCTGGGGGTGCCGGTGGTCCGCTGCTCCAACTACATCGGCGAGGCGCTGGATATGGCCGCCGCCGAACAGATCGGCGAACTGCTGCTGGCCGGCCACATCGGCAAACTGGTCAAGCTGGCCGGCGGCATCATGAACACCCACTCCCGCACCGCCGACTGCCGGTGCGAACTGTTCTGCGCCCACGCGGCGGCGGCAGGCGCCTCGCAGGGGCTCTGCCGCCGGCTGCTGGGCGCCGCCACCACCGACGCCTGCATCGCCCTGCTGGATGAAGAGGGGCTGCGCGGGCCGGTGCTGGCCGCCCTGACCGCGGCGGCGCAGCGCCATCTCGAAGGGCGGGCGGCGGGGGCCTACCGCGCGGGGGTGGCGTTCTTTTCCAACCAATACGGGCTGCTGGGGGCAAGCGGGGAGGCCGCCGCCCTCACAGCGGAATGGAGGCGGGCCGATGCCCGAACAGAATAAAGCCAAAGGCCGCTTGTACGCGGTGGGGGTGGGCCCGGGCGACCCCGAGCTGCTCACCCTCAAAGCCGCGCGGGTGATCGGGCAGTGCCCGGTCATTGCCGCGCCCCGGACTGCCGGCGGCAGGATGCTGGCCTGGGAGATCGCCCGGCGGGCCCTGCCGGCGCAGCAGCTGGCCGGCAAGACGCTGCTGCCCCTCGACTTTGCCATGTCGACCGACCCTGCCCGCTGCGCCGCCGCCCACGCGGCCGCCGCGGACCGGGTGGAAGCGGAACTTGCCGCCGGGCGGGACGTCGCCATGCTGAACATCGGGGACGTCTCCCTCTATGCGAGCTGCGGGTACCTGCTGGACGCGCTGGCCGCCCGCGGCTATGAGACCGGGCGGGTGGCGGGGGTGCCCAGCTTCTGCGCCGCCGCCGCCCTTTTGAACGAGAGCCTGACCGGCATCGACACCCCGGTGCACATCCTGCCGGGCGGCGCCGTCCCGCTGGACGAGGCCCTTGACTGGCCGGGCACCAAGATCATCATGAAGAGCGCCCGCCGCCTGCCCGAAGTCATCGGGACGCTGCGGGCCAAAGGGCTGGCGGGGCGCAGCAGCCTTGCGGCCAACTGCGGCCTGCCGGGGCAGCTGCTGCTGCCCGACTTGGAAGGGGACGCGGCCGCCGCCCTGGACGCCGGGTATTTCGTCACCGTCATAGTAAAGGAGGGGTGAGGGGATGGTACACTTTGTGGGGGCGGGCCCCGGCGCGCCCGACCTGCTGACGCTGCGCGGGGCCGGGCTGCTGCGGCAAGCCGGCTGCGTCATCTATGCCGGCAGCCTGGTCAACCCGGCCCTGCTGGCCCTCGCGCCGGACGGCTGCCGCATCTACAACAGCGCCGAGATGACCCTCGAGCAGGTCCTTGACGCCATATCCGCCGCCGAGGCCGACGGCCTTGACACCGTCCGGCTGCACACCGGGGACCCCTGCGTCTATGGCGCCGTCAGAGAGCAGATGGACGCCCTGGACGCCCGGGGCATCGGGTGGGACGATACCCCCGGGGTGTCCAGCTTCTGCGCCGCGGCGGCCGCCCTCGGGGCCGAGTACACCCTGCCGGGGGTCAGCCAGAGCGTCATCATCACCCGGCTGGCCGGGCGCACCCCGGTGCCCGAACAAGAAAGCCTGGCCGCCCTGGCGTCCCACGGGGCGTCGATGGTCATCTTCCTCTCGGCGGGGATGCTGGACCGGGTGCAGGCCGAACTGCTGGCCGGCGGGGCCTACGCCCCCTCGACCCCCGCCGCCCTGGTCTATAAGGCCTCCTGGCCGGAAGAGCGGCTGGCCCGCTGCACGGTGGGCTCTCTCGCCGCCGCCGGCGAAGAACACGGCATCCGCGCCACCGCCCTGGTGCTGGTGGGGGACTTCCTGTCGCCCGGCGGCTATGAGCGCAGCAAGCTCTACGACCCGGCCTTCACCACCGGCTGGCGGCAGGGGGAACGCTGAAATGGAGCTGTATTACCTCGCCTTCAGCGCGCGGGGGCTGGCCCTGGCCCAAAGGCTGGCGGCGGCCCTCGGGGGGCAGGCGGCGCGCTGCGCGCCCCCCGTCACCCTCGACGGCTGGACGCGGGAGCATTTTGCACAAGGGACGGGCCTTGTCTACATCGGGGCCTGCGGCATCGCGGTGCGGGCCGCCGCCCCGTACCTGCGCGGCAAGGACGCCGACCCCGCCGTAGTGGCGGTGGACGAGCGGGGGCGGTACGCTGTCCCGCTGCTGTCGGGGCACCTGGGCGGGGCCAACGCCCTGGCCCGGGCCATCGGCCGGGCGTGCGGGGCGCAGCCGGTCATCACCACCGCCACCGACGCGGGCGGGCTCTTCCCGGTGGACGACTGGGCCCGCCGGCAGGGCTGCGCCGTCGCCGACCCGGGCAGGATCAAAGCCTTTTCGGCCCGGCTGCTGGCCGGGCAGACCGTCCGGCTGTACAGCGACTGGCCCATCGCCGGGCAGGCGCCCGCCGGGGTGGCCCTGACCGCCGACAAGGGCGGCTGCGACGCCGCCCTCACCCTGACCGACCCCGGGCCGGGGGTGCTGTGGCTGGCCCCCCGGGCGGTGGCCCTCGGGGCGGGCTGCCGCCGGGGCGCCCCCGCCGCCGCCCTGGAGGAAGCCCTCGCCGCCCTGCTGCGGGCGCAGCGCCTGTGCGAAAAGAGCGTCTGCGGGGTCTTTACCATCGACCGCAAAGGGGACGAGCCGGGGCTGCGCGCTTTCTGCGCCGCCCACGGCTGGCCCCTCGTCACCTATACCGCGGCCGAGCTGGCCGCGGTGCCGGGCAGCTTCACCCCGTCCGACTTTGTGGCCCGGACGGTGGGGGTGGACAATGTCTGTGAGCGGGCCGCCGTCCGCGGGGCGGGGGGCGGGCGTCTGCTGGCGCCCAAGCGGGCCGGGGGCGGCGTCACCCTGGCTGCCGCTGTCAAACAGTTTACGCCGGATTGGGAGTGGATGGAATGAACAAAGTCTATGCAGTGGGCATCGGCCCGGGGGGCGTCTACGGGATGACCGCCGCCGCCCGCGCCGCCCTGGAAGAAGCTGAAGTGATCTGCGGGTACAGCGTCTACCTTGACCTGGTGGCCCCGCTGGTGCCGGGCAAGGAGCTGCGCTCCACCCCCATGACGCGGGAGCTGGACCGCTGCGCCATGGCCCTCGAACTTGCGAGCGAGGGGCGGACCGCCGCCCTCATCTGCAGCGGGGACGCCGGGGTGTACGGGCTGGCCTCCCCTTTGCTGGAGATGGCGGGGCGCTACCCCGCCGTCACGGTGGAGGTCGTCCCCGGGGTGACGGCCGCCCTGGCCGGGGCGGCGGCCCTCGGGGCGCCTTTGGGCCACGACTTCTGCACCGTGTCCCTGTCCGACCTGCTCACCCCGTGGGAGGTGATCGAGCGGCGGCTGCGGGCGGCCGCGGCGGGGGACTTCGTCCTCTGCCTGTATAACCCTGCCTCCCGCCGGCGGCCGGACACCCTGCGCAGGGCCTGCGATATCCTGCTGGACGCCGGGCGCAGCCCCGACACCCCCTGCGGCTGGGCCCACAGCATCGGCCGGGCGGGGCAGGCGGTAAGGCTGCTGACCCTCGCGCAGCTGCGGGAGAGCGAGGCGGATATGTTCACCACCGTCTTTGTGGGCTCTTCCGCCACCCGCGTCGAGGGCGGGCGGATGATCACCCCCCGCGGCTACCGCACCGGCCGGGCCGAAGGGGGCGGGCGATGATCCTGATCTTCGGCGGGACGAGCGAGGGCCGGCGGCTCTCCCATGCCCTTGCGGCCGAGGGGGCGGCGGTGACGGTCAGCGTGGCCACCCCCTATGGGGCCGAGGCCGAGGGCGCGGCCCCCGGCATCACCCTGCGCACCGGCCGGCTGGAGGCGGAGGAGATGGCCGCCCTCGCCGCCGGGGCGGTCCTCTGCGTCGACGCCACCCACCCCTACGCCGTGCAGGCCAGCCGGAACATCCGGGCGGCCTGCCGGGCGGCCGGGGTGGAGTATCTGCGGCTGCTGCGCCCGGGCAGCGCGCTGCCCCCCGGCGCCCTGACCGCCCCCGACGCCGCCGGGGCTGCGGCCCTGCTGGCCGGCACAGAGGGCAACATCCTGCTGACCACCGGCGCCAAGGAGCTGCCCGCCTTTGCCGGCCTTGGGGCGGGGCGGCTGTACCCCCGCATCCTGCCCACCCATGAAGGGCTGGACGCCTGCGCCGCCGCCGGTATCCCGGCCGGGCAGGTCATCGCCATGCAGGGGCCCTTTACCCGGGCAATGAACGAGGCTACCATCGCGCAGTACAGGATCGAATGGCTGGTCACCAAAGACGGGGGCGGCCCCGGCGGCTTTGAGGCCAAAGCGGCCGCGGCGGCCGCCGCCGGCGCGCGTCTGGTGGTCATCCGCCGCCCCGCCGACGGCGGGGTGAGCTACGGCGAGGCCCTGGCCCGGTGCAGAAAGGCGGCGCAGCTATGAACATTGTAAAAACAGAGAACACGGGCTATGACATCACCCTGGTGGGGATGGGGGCGTCGGCCGCAACCCTCACCGCCGAGGGGGCGGCGGCCCTCCGGCGGGCGGTCTGCATCGCGGGGGCGCAGCGCCTGCTGGACGCTTTGCCGGCGGAGTATCCTGCCCGCCGCCTGCCGGCTGTCCGCCCTGCCGACATGCTGGACGCACTGCTGGCCGCCGGGGGGCCTGCCGCCGCCCTCTACAGCGGAGACACCGGCTTTTATTCCGGCGCGGCCGGCCTGCTGGACCTTTTGAAACAGCGGGGCATCCCCGCCCGGGTGGCGCCGGGGCTCTCCAGCGTACAGCTGCTGGCGGCGGCCCTCGGCCGCCCCTGGCAGGGGTGGAAGCTGGTCTCGGCCCACGGCGCGGCCTGCGACCCGGTGGCCGCCGTCTGCGGCGGCGCGCCGGTCTTTTTCCTGACCGGCAGCGGGGCGTCGGGCCCCGCCGGCCTGTGCGGGCAGCTCGCCGCCGCCGGCCTGGCTGACCTGCCGGTGACGGTGGGAGAGGAGCTGGCCCTGCCCGGCCAGCGCATCACCGCCGGGCCTGCCGGCGAGATGGCGGGGCGCAGCTTTTCGCCCCTGTCGGTGCTGCTGGCCGAGCCCGCGCCGCGCCTGCCCGCCCGCACCCCCGGCTGGCCGGACGACGCCTTTACCCGGGCGGACGGAGTGCCGATGACCAAGCAGGCCGTCCGGGCGCAGGTGCTGGCCGCCCTGGCTGTCCGCCCCGGCGAGACGGTCTGGGACATCGGGGCGGGCACCGGCAGCGTCAGTCTGGAGCTGGCCTTCGCCAACGGCGGGGCCCCGGTCTGGGCCATCGAGCATCTGCCCGCCGCCTGCGCCGTCCTGCAGGAGAACCGCCGCCGCCTCGGCGGCTGGAACCTGCGGGTGGCAGAAGGGGAGGCCCCCGCTGCCCTGGCCGGCCTGGACAGGCCGGACGCTGTATTCATCGGGGGCAGCGGCGGGCGGCTGGACGCCATTTTGGACGCCGTGCTGGCCGCAAACCCCGCCGCCCGCATCTGCCTGACGGCGGTGGCCCTCGAGACGGTGGGCGCGGCCCTGGCGGCCCTGACCGCCCGCGGCCTGACCGCGCAGGTCAGCCAGATCGCGGCGGCCCATGCCGGCGGGGAAAACGGCAGCCGCCGGCTGCACCTGCTGCGGGCCGAGAACCCGGTCTTTGTCATCACCGCGGCGCAGCAGCAAAAGGAGAACGGAGAGAACGGATGAACTGCCCGGAGAAAATCATCCCCCCCGCACTGCCCCAGATCATGGCGGCGGCCCCGGCCTCGGGCAGCGGCAAGACCACCGCCGCCTGCGCCCTGCTGCGGGCTTTGCAGCGGCGGGGGCTCACCCCCTGCGCCTTCAAGTGCGGGCCGGACTACATCGACCCCATGTTCCACCGGGCGGTGGTGGGGGCCGAGAGCTGCAACCTCGACCTCTACCTGGCCCCGCCGGAGCGGGTGCGGGCCCTCTACGCCGCCCACCTGGCCGGGCACGGGGCGGCGGTGGTGGAAGCCGCCATGGGCTACTACGACGGCGCGGCCCTGACCGATGCGGCCAGCGCCTGGCAGGTGGCCGAGACCCTCGGCCTGCCGGTGCTGCTGGTGGTCCGGCCGGGGGGCGCGAGCCTGACCCTGGCGGCCCAGATCCGGGGGCTCGCGGCCTTCCGGGCGGGCAGCTGCGCCGACAGCCATATCGCGGCCGTCCTGCTCAACGACTGCAGCCCGGCCTACGCCGGGCGTCTGGCCCCCCTGCTCGAGCGGGAGACGGGGCTGCCGGTCATCGGCTGCCTGCCCCGGGTGGAGGGGACCCGGCTGCCCAGCCGGCACCTCGGCCTTTACACCGCCGACGAGGTGGCCGACCTCGCCCAGCGGGTGGACGCCCTGGCCGACGCCCTCGAGGCGAACGCCGACCTCGGCCGGCTGCTGGCCCTCTGCCGGCGGCCCGCCCCGGCCCCGCCCGCCCCGGCGGCACCCCCTCCGGTCAAGGCGTACATCGCGGTGGCGCGGGACAGGGCCTTCTGCTTTTGCTACCCCGAAAGCCTGGACGCGCTGCGGGCGGCGGGGGCGGAATGCGTCTTTTTCAGCCCGCTGGCCGACGGCGGCCTGCCCGACGCGGGGGGGCTCTACCTGCCGGGGGGCTACCCCGAGCTGTTCGCCGAGGCCCTGAGCCGGAACGCCCCCATGCGGCGGGCGGTGGCCGCGGCGGTGGCGGCCGGGATGCCCACCGTGGCCGAGTGCGGGGGGCTGCTCTATCTGGGGCAGACCCTCGCCGACGAGGGCGGCCGCCCCTGGCCGATGGCCGGGGCCCTGCCGGGGGCGGGGGCCAAAGCCGGGCGTCTGGTCCGGTTCGGCTATACCGAACTGGAGGCCGAAGGGGACAGCCTGCTCTTCCGCAAGGGGGAGCGGGTGCCCGCCCATGAGTTCCACCACTGGGACAGCACCGCCCCCGGCGCGGCCTTTGCCGCGCGCAAGCCGGACGGCCGCGCCTGGCGCTGCGGGTACGCCGGCCGGAGCTTATACGCCGGCTTCCCCCATCTCTACTTTGCGGGGCGGCCGGCGCTGGCCGAACGCTTCGCCGCCGCGGCCGCCCGCTGGGAAAAAGAGAAAGAAACGGACAGAAAGGAGGGCAGCCATGCTGCATTTTGATACCATAGACGCCCTCTGCGCCGCGGCGTCGGCCCCCGCCGACGAGGCGGCCCGGGCCGAGGCCCACCGCCGCTGGGCCTCGCTGGCCCACCCGCTGGGCAGCCTCGGCGCCCTCGAGACCATGCTGGAGGACGCCGCCGCCCTGACCGGCAGCGCCGACCTCTCGTTTGAAAAGCGGGCGGTGCTGGTCCTCTGCGCCGACAACGGGGTGGTGGCCCGCGGGGTGACCCAGACCGGCCCCGAGGCGACGGCGGCGGTGGCCCGGGGGCTGGCGGCGGGGCGGAGCCCCGTCTGCCGGATGGCTCAGGCCGCCCGCTGCGCGGTGGTGCCGGTGGACATGGGCATCCTGGACTTTGCCCCCACGGCGGGGGTGCTCAGCCGCCGGGTGGGCAACGGCACCGCCGACATCACCCGCGGCCCCGCCATGACCCGCGCGCAGGCCGAACAGGCCGTCCTGACCGGGGCGGCCCTCGCCGCCGCGCAGGCCGGCGCCGGGGTCCGGCTGCTGGCCACCGGCGAGATGGGGATCGGCAACACCACCACCTCGGCGGCGGTGGCCTGCACGCTGCTGGGCCGCCCGGCCGAGGACTTTACCGGCCGGGGGGCGGGGCTGTCGGACGCGGGGCTGGCCTGCAAGGTGGCGGCGGTCCGCGCCGCGCTGGCGGTCAACCGCCCCGACCCCGCCGACCCGCTGGACGTGCTGGCCAAGGTCGGCGGCTTCGACCTGGCGGGGCTGTGCGGGGTCTTTCTGGGCGGGGCGGCGGCCCGGGTGCCGGTGCTGGCCGACGGGCTGATCAGCACGGTGGCGGCGCTGTGCGCGGTCCGGCTCTGCCCGGGGGCGGGCAAGGCGGTCTTTGCGAGCCATGTCTCGGCCGAGCCGGCGGGGCAGGCGGTGCTGGACGCGCTGGGCAGACGCCCCCTCATCACCGCCGGGATGCGGCTGGGGGAGGGCACCGGTGCGGTGGCCTCCATCCCGCTGTGGGAGATGGCCCGGGCGGTCTACGCCGAGAGCTACAGCTTTGCGCAGTGCGGGGTGGCGGCCTATACCCCGCAGCAGGGGGGCGTGTGAGATGCTGACGCTGGTGATCGGCGGGGCGGCCTCGGGCAAGAGCGAATATGCCGAGGGGCTGCTGCTTGCCGCCCCCGGCCCCCGCTATTACCTCGCCACCATGGAGCCGATGGACGGCGAGTGCCGCGCCCGGATCGCCCGCCACCGCGCCATGCGGGCGGAAAAGGGCTTTGTGACCATCGAGCGGTACACCGCCCTCGCGCAGCTCGAGTTGCCCGAACGGGGCAGCCTGCTGCTGGAGGACCTGGGCAACCTCGCGGCCAACGAACTGTACAGCCCGGCCGGCGCGGGGCCGGACGGGGCGCTGGAAGCCATCCTCGGCGGGGTGGAGCATCTGCGGGCGCAGTGCCGCGGGCTGGTGGTGGTCTCAAACGAGATCTTTGCCGGCGGGCGGGACTACGCCCCGGGCACCGAAGGGTACCTGCGGCTCCTGGCCGACGCGCACCGGGCCCTGGCCCGGCGGGCCGACCGGGTCTGTGAGGTGGTCTGCGGCCTGCCGGTCGACTACAAATGACAGAGGGATACGCCATGAAGTGGGAAAAAGTCCATATCTGGGACGGCTGGGCCGCCCGGCTCAAAAAGCGGGCCGCGGCCCTCAAAACGAAAGGGAAAGCCATCCGCTGGCCGGCCCGGCTGCAGACGGCGGCCGGCGCTGCAGCGGTGGCCTTCGGGATGTACTCGGCCCTGCCGGCGCCGCGGGCGGAGTGGGACGAAAAGAATATGCGCTACGCCCTGTGCGCCTTCCCCCTGGTGGGGGCGGTCTGCGGCCTTGCCTTCGGGGCGTGGGGGTGGCTGGCGGCGGCCCTCGGGCTGCCGGCGGCGCTGCGGGCGGCGGGCTTCTGCCTGCTGCCGGTCTGGGTGACCGGGGGCATCCATCTGGACGGCTACGCCGACACCTGCGACGCCCTGGCCAGCTATGGCGACCGGGAAAAGCGCCTGGCCATCCTCAAGGACCCCCACTGCGGGGCCTTTGCGGTCATCCGGCTGTGCAGCTGGTTCGTCGCTGACTTTGCCCTGTGCGCCGCCCTGCCGCTGGATGTGCGGTCGGTGGGCTGCATGCAGCTGGCCTTCATCCTCGAGCGGGCCATCTCGGGCTGGGCGGTGGCCGCCCTGCCGCTGGCCAAACACAGCGGGCTGGCCTACGCCTTTTCGGCGGCGGCCGACCGCGGCCGGGTCAAGGCGGTGCTGACCGGGGTCATCCTGCTGTCGGCCATGGCGCTGGTGGGCTTCGGCGGCGCGGCGGGCTGGGCCATGCTGGCCGCCGCCCTGGCCGCGCTGCGGCGGTACACCGTCGTCTCCCGGCGGGACTTCGGCGGCATCACCGGGGACCTGGCCGGCTGGTTTTTGCAGAGCTGCGAATTGTGGATGCTGGCCGCCCTGGTGGCGGTCCGCCTGCTGGAAGGGGTGCTGGCATGACCTTCATCACCGGGCCGCTGTGGAGCGGCAAACGGGAGTTTGCCTGCCGCCTGCTGGGCTGCGGGCCGGAAGAGCTGGCCGCCCGGGCTGTCTGGGACGTGCAGGCGCTGGCCGCCGGCTGCGGCGACCTGGCCGCCCTGGCCGATGCCCTGGCCGCCCGCTATGAGGCGGTCATCCTGACCGAAGAGGGGGGCGGGGTGGTCCCCGCCGACGGCGGGCAGCGCGCCGCGCGGGAGGCCGCCGGCCGCCTGGCCTGCCTGCTGGCTGCGCGCGCCGAGTGCGTGGTGCGGGTGTTCTGCGGGCTGCCGCTTGTTTTGAAAGGGGAGTGCAACTTGTGATCATTTATCTTCTCCGCCATGGTACCACCGATTACAATACCCAGAAGCGGTACCAGGGGCAGCGGGACATCCCGCTGTCCACCCGGGGGCGGGCGGCCCTCTGCCGGGCCGACTTTGACCCCGACGTCGTCTATGTCAGCCCGATGACCCGGGCGCGGCAGACCGCCGCCGTCCTCTTCCCGGACGCGGAACAGATCGTGGTGCCGGGGCTGCGGGAGATGGACTTCGGCACCTTTGAGGGGCGCAGCTACGTCGAGATGGAGAACGACCCCGACTACCGCGCCTGGGTAGAATCCAACTGCGAGAGCGCCTGCCCCGACGGGGAGCGGAAGGACGACTTCTGCGACCGGTCCTGCGCGGTGTTCGCAAAGCTGGTGGAGGACGCCTTCGCCGCCGGGCGCCGGCAGCTGGTCATCCTGGCCCACGGCGGGACCCAGATGTCGGTGATGGAGCGGTTCGCCCTGCCCCGCAAGACCTACCACGAATGGCTCGGCCCCAACGCCGGGGGGTATATCCTGGAGACTGACCCCGACACCTGGGCCAGAGAGCACACCATGCGCTGCCTGCGCGCCGTCCAGTATACCAAAGACGCCATGCGGCGCGCCGGGGAGGGTCCATGCTGACCGCCCTGGCGGTGCTGGGGGGCTTCGGGCTGGATTTGCTGCTGGCCGACCCCGCCTGGATGCCCCACCCGGTGGTGGGGATGGGCCGGGCCATCGCGGCGCTGGAAAAGCTGCTGCGCCGCCTCTTCCCGGCGACGCCGGCGGGGGAGCGTGCGGCCGGCCGGGCGCTGGCCTTCCTCCTGCCGGCGGGGACGTTTGCCCTGGCGGCGGGGTGCTGCGCTCTGGCCTATGCGCTGCACCCGGCGGCGGGCTTTGCCCTCGAGCTGGTCTGGAGCTGGCAGGCGCTGGCTTTGCGGGGCCTCGCCGATGAGAGCGGCAGGGTCTATGCCGAACTGGCCAAAGGCGACCTGCCCGCCGCCCGCAGGGCGGTGGGCCGCATCGTCGGGCGGGACACCGCCGCCCTCACCGCCGAGGGGGTGACCAAAGCCGCCGTCGAGACGGTGGCCGAGAACTTCTCGGACGGGGTGGCGGCCCCGCTGCTCTACCTGCTGGTCGGCGGCGCGCCGCTGGGCCTCGCCTACAAGGCGGTGAACACCATGGACAGCATGGTGGGGTACAAAAACAAGCGGTACATCGACTTTGGCCGGGCGGCCGCCCGCCTGGACGACGCGGCCAACTACATCCCCGCGCGGCTGGCGGCCCTCCTCTGGGTCGCGGCGTCGGCCCTGGCCGGCTATGACGGCAAAAACGCGCTGCGCATCTGGCGGCGGGACCGCCGGCGGCACGCCAGCCCCAACTCTGCCCAGACCGAGTCGGCCTGCGCCGGGGCGCTGGGCATCCAGCTGGCGGGGCCGGCCTTTTACTTCGGGGAATACTACGATAAGCCCACCATCGGCGACGCGCGCCGCCCGGCCGAACCGGCCGACATCCTGCGGGCGGGGCGCATCCTGTATCTGGCGGGCTTTCTGGCGCTGGGATTGGGGCTGGCGGCACGCCTTGCCCTCCCGGCCCTTTTGAGGTGTATATGAACATGACTTTGACCCACGGGGGGGACTGGGCCGGCTACGCCGCCGAGTACGGCGCCGGCGCCCCCCTGCTGGACTTTTCGGCCAACGTCAGCCCGCTGGGCCTGCCGGCGGGGGTGGCGGCGGCCATCGCCGGCTGCGCCGCCGGCTGCGACCGCTACCCCGACCCGCTCTGCCGGGAGCTTTCGGCCGCCATCGGCGCGGCCGAGGGGGTGCCGGCGGACTGGGTGCTCTGCGGCAACGGCGCGGCCGACCTGATCTGGCGGGCGGCGCTGGCGCTGCGCCCCGGCGGTCTGCGCCCCGGGCGGGCGGTGGTGACCGCCCCGACCTTCGCCGAGTACGAGGCGGCCCTTGCGGCGGCGGGCTTTGCCGTCGACCGCTGCCTGCTGCGGGAAGAGGAGGACTTCCGCCCCGGGGCGGACATGTTGGACGCCATCCGGCCGGGGGCGGGGGCGGTCTTTCTCTGCGAACCCAACAACCCCACCGGGCTGACCACCCCGCGGCCCCTGCTGCAGGCGATCCTGGAGCGGTGCCGGCGCGTCGGGGCGCTGCTGGTGGCCGACGAGTGTTTCGGCGACTTTCTGGACGACCCCGCCGCCCATACCCTGAAAGGGGAGCTGGCCGGCGGCGGGCTGCTGATTCTGAAAGCCTTTACCAAGCTCTATGGGATGGCGGGGGTGCGGCTGGGCTATGCCCTGTCCGCCGACACCGCCCTGCTGGGGCGGATGCGGGCCGCCGGGCAGCCCTGGGCGGTCTCGACCCCGGCGCAGTCTGCCGGCCTCGCCGCATTGCGGGAGGAAGCGTACGCCGGGCGGGTGCGGGCTCTTGTGGCGGCGGAACGGCCCCGCCTTGCCGCGGGCCTTGCCGCTTTGGGCTGCCGGGTCATCCCCGGGGAGGCGAACTACCTGCTGTTTCGCTGCGGACAGCCGTTTGAGCTGACAGGGCCGCTGCGGCGGCGGGGCATCCTGCTGCGCAGCTGCGGCAATTACGCCGGGCTGGACGGCCGGTGGTACCGCGCCGCCGTCCGCACCCGGGCGGAGAACGGCCGCCTGCTGGCCGCCCTGGAGGAGGTGCTGAGATGAAAAAGACCCGCTGCATCATGGTGCAGGGCACCATGTCGGGGGTGGGCAAGAGTTTGCTCTGCGCCGCCCTCTGCCGCATCTTCAAGCAGGACGGGCTGCGCTGCGCCCCCTTCAAAAGCCAGAACATGGCCTTGAACAGCGCCGTCACGGCCGACGGCCTCGAGATGGGGCGGGCGCAGGCGGTGCAGGCGGCCGCCGCCGGCGCCGAGCCCGACGTGCGGATGAACCCCATTCTTCTGAAACCCACCAGCGACGTGGGCAGCCAGGTGATCGTCAACGGCGAGGTGCGGGGGGTGATGCCGGCGCGGGACTACTTCCGGTACAAAAAGCAGCTGGTGGGCGAGGTGCTGGCGGCCTACCGCAGCCTTGCGGCGGAGTACGACGTGGTGGTCATCGAGGGGGCTGGCAGCCCGGCCGAGATCAACCTCAAGGCGGACGACATCGTCAACATGGGGCTGGCCAAGCTGGTAAACGCCCCGGTGCTGCTGGCCGGCGACATCGACCGGGGCGGGGTGTTCGCGCAGCTGTACGGCACGGTGGCCCTGCTGGACGCCGGCGAGCAGGCGCGCGTCAAAGGGCTGGTGGTCAACAAGTTCCGCGGCGACGTGGAGATCCTGCGCCCCGGCCTCGCCCCGCTGGAAGAGATGACCGGGGTGCCGGTGGTGGGGGTGGTGCCCTACATCCACACCGCCATCGACGACGAGGACTCGCTGGCCCCCGGCCTTGGGCAGACCGAAGCCCGCCGCCCGCTGGACGTGGCGGTGGTGCGGCTGCCCCGCATCTCCAACTTCACCGACTTTGCCCCCCTCGAGCAGCACCCGCTGGTGGGGGTGCGGTATCTGTCGAGCCCGCGGCAGCTGGGCGCGCCCGACCTGGTCGTCCTGCCGGGGACCAAAAACACCCTCGGCGACCTGCGCTGGCTGCGGGAGAGCGGCCTTGAAGCCGCCATCCTCAAGCTGGCCGCCGCCGGCACCCCGGTGCTGGGGGTCTGCGGGGGGTATCAGATGCTGGGGCGGACCCTCGCCGACCCCGACGGGGCCGAAGGGGGCGTGCCGGGCGCAGTCTGCCGCGGGCTGGGCCTGCTGCCGGCCGACACCGTCTTTACCCCCGCCAAGACCCGCGCCCGGGTGCGGGGGCGGGGGGCGGCCGGGCCCTTCGCCGGGGCGGCGCTGGAAGGGTATGAGATCCACATGGGCCAGACCAGGGTGGAGGGCGCGCCCCTGTGCTATCTGCAGGACGGGCAGGGCGAGCGCCCCGAGGGCTGCGCGGCGGGCAGCGTCTGGGGCACCTACCTGCACGGGCTGTTCGACACCGGCGAGGCGACCGCCCGGCTGGCCGACGCCCTGTGCCGGCAAAAGGGGCTGGACCCCGCCGCGGCCGCCCCGCTCAGCCGCGCCGCTTTTCAGGAGCGGGAGTTCGACCGCCTGGCCGGCGCGGTGCGCGCGGCGCTGGATATGGACGCGGTCTACCGTATGATGGAGGAGCCATGAACGAGCCATGCATGCATGAAAAAGACAAAAAGGAACTGGGCCTTGTCCACCTCTACTGGGGGGAGGGCAAGGGCAAGACCACCGCGGCCATGGGCCTGGCGCTGCGGGCGCTGGGGCAGGGCTGCCGGGTGGTGGTGGTGCAGTTTTTAAAAGGGGCGGACAGCGGCGAGGTGGCTCTGCTGCGGCAGCTGGGGGCCAGAGTTTACCGGGGCAAGGCGGGGCAGAAGTTCGTCTTTCAGATGGACGAGGGCGAAAAGGCCGCCACCCGCGCGCTGCAGACCGAGAACCTGGCCGCCGCCCTGGCCTGCCCCTGCGAGCTGCTGGTCTTGGACGAAGCCTGCGCCGCCTGGGAGCTGGATATGGTGGACCGCCCCCTGCTGGAGCAGGCGGTGCGAAGCCGCCCCGCCGGGCGGGAAGTGGTCCTGACCGGCCGCTGCCCCGCCCCCTGGATGGAGGCGCTGGCCGACTATTCCACCGAGATGCGCTGCTGTAAGCACCCCTATGAAAAGGGCGTCAAGGCCAGACGGGGGGTGGAGTTTTGAGCGGGAACAGCGCGCCCCGGCACACCCTGCCGGGGGACATCGAGCGGACCAGCCTTGCCATCATCGCAGAGGAGCTGGCCGCCCGCGGCCTGACCCTGCCGCCCGAGAACGGCGCGGTGGTACGCCGGGTCATCCACGCCACCGCCGACTTTGACTACGCCGCGAACCTCCGCTTCACCCCGGGGGCGGCGGCGGCGGGGGCGCGGGCCCTGGCCGGGGGCGGGACCATCGTCACCGACACCAACATGGCCCTGGCGGGGGTCAGCAAGCCGGCCCTTGCCGCGCTGGGCGGGCAGGCGGTCTGCTATATGGCCGACCCCGCCGTCGCCGCCGCGGCCAAGGCCGGCGGCACCACCCGGGCGGTGGCCGCCATGCGCCGCGCCGCCGCCGCCCACCCCCGCGCCGTCTTTGCGGTGGGCAACGCCCCCACCGCCCTCTTCGCCCTCTGCGACGCCATGGAGGCCGGCGCGTTCCGCCCCGCCCTCATCATCGGCGCGCCGGTGGGCTTTGTCAACGTGGTGGAGAGCAAAGAGCGGCTGTTCGCCCTCTGCGAAAAGCTGGGGGTGCCGGCCATCGCCGCCATGGGTCGCAAGGGCGGCAGCAGCGTCGCCGCCGCCGTCTGCAACGCCCTGCTCTACGCCGCCGCCGGCCTGCAGGACCCCGCCGCCCGCGGGTGGGAGGGGTGAACAGGCCCCGCCGCGGCAGGCCGCAACCGCCGGTTGACAGATTGAACAGTTCGCTTTCTTCCCTGTAACCGCCCTTTTTTGTACAATGGGGCAGAAGAGGGGCGGCGGACGCCCCGCCCGGCCCGTCTGGGGCCGATCCGGAAGGAGGAACGAACTATGATCCTGGCCGATAATATCATCGCGCTGCGCAAGAAGGCCGGCTGGTCGCAGGAAGAGCTGGCCCGTCAGCTGGACGTCAGCCGGCAGTCGGTGTGCAAGTGGGAGG
>DWXX01000067.1 GCA_019118985.1 Candidatus Faecalibacterium faecipullorum | reverse complement strand
GGCAGTACATGCTTTCTTCCATTCTGACAACGGCGGCGCTGCAGGTGGATTTGAACCTGTATATCGACGATCTGACCCGCATAACCGCCGAAAAAGAGCGAATCGGCGCGGAATTGAACGTGGCGGCAAAGATCCAGTCGGATATGCTGCCCTGTATTTTCCCTGCCTTCCCCGATTATCCGGAGTTTGACATCTATGCCGCCATGACGCCCGCAAAAGAAGTGGGCGGTGATTTCTATGACTTTTTCCTGGTGGACAACGACCACCTGGCGCTGGTCATGGCAGACGTGTCGGGCAAAGGGGTGCCGGCGGCGCTGTTCATGATGATCTCCAAGACATGTTGGCTTTGACGGTCAACAGCAAGGGCGATGTCCACGCCGCTTCAACTGAAAACGAATTGCCGTAATGGAACGACCCCCGGGGCCTTGTGCCGCCGGGGGTTTGCATTTCCCCCTGATTGAACCCCCGTCCTCCATCCCATACTCAAGACAGAACGCAGGGCGGAAAGGGTGGTTTTTATGTGCACCAGCGTGGCGATGCAGCAGGGCGGCGGGTACTTCGGCCGGAATATGGACATCGACTATTCCTTCGGGCAGCAGGTGGCGGTGACACCGCGGCGGTATCCTCTGCGGTTTTTGCGGCAGCCGGCGATGGAGCGGCACTACGCCTTCATTGGGATGGCGCATGGGGGGATGGCGCACGGGGCGGGGGGCCGGCCCCTCTACGCCGAGGCTGCCAACGAGAAGGGGCTGTATATGGCGGGGCTGAACTTCCCTGCCAGCGCCTGGTATGACCCCGACCCGCCCGCCGGCATGGACGCCGTGGCCCCCTGGGAGCTGCTGCCCTGGGTGCTGGGCAGCTGCGCCACCCTGGCCGAAGCGAAGGCCAAACTGGCGCGCGTCCGGCTGCTGGACGCGCCCTGCGGGGACCTGCCGCCGGCCCCGCTGCACTGGCACCTCGCCGACGCCGCCGGCGCCGCGGTGCTGGAAGCCACCCGGGCGGGGGCGGCCCTCTACGACGACCCGGTGGGGGTGCTGACCAACGAACCGCCCTTCCCTTTCCACCGGGCCAATCTCTGCCAGTACCTCGGCCTCGGCGCGGCGCAGCCCGAAAACCGCCTGGCCCCCGGCCTGCCCCTCGCCCCTTTCGGGCAGGGGATGGGCGGCATCGGCCTGCCGGGGGACGCCTCGCCGGCGTCGCGGTACGTCCGGGCGGCCTTCCACAAGCTGAACAGCCCCGACCCCGGCGACGAGATGGGCCGGGTGGGGCAGTTTTTCCACATCCTCGACGCGGTGGCCATGGTGCGGGGCAGCGTCCGCACGCCCGCGGGCCGCTGCGACGAGACCGCCTACGCCTGCTGCTACAGCGCCGGGGCCGGCGTCTACTACTATAAGACCTGCGGCAACAGCCGGCTGACCGCCGTCCGCCTCGCCGGGGCGGACCTCGACGCCGACCGCCCCCACTGGTACCCGCTGCACAGCGCACAGGACGTCCGGGCGGCAAACTGAAAAGGCGGCGGCCGTCCGTTGGGGACAGCCGCCGCCTTGATGGGGCGCGGGTCAGGCGTTTGCCTTGCAGTATTCCACGATGTGGTTGAACATCTGCTCCACCGCCGGCGCCATGGCCGAGGGCCGGGGCAGAGCCAGGCCCACCACACGCTCTTCCGCCGGCTCGATGGGCAGGATCTGGATGTTGGCGGTGCAGTCCTTGATGGTCAGCCGGGGCAGGATGGACATCCCGACCCCCGCCTCCACCATGGCGATGTTGGCCATGTCGTCGATGACGTGGCAGCACCGCTGCACCCCGATCTTGTACTTTTTCAAAAAGCGGCGCATATCGGCGTCGGTGGCGTCCCCCTGCACCACAAAGTTTTTCTGGCTCATCAGGGCGGGGGTCATCACCCCGTCGGGGGGCGCGGGCCAGTCGGCGGGCAGCAGGCAGAGCAGCGGCTCGCGCAGCAGCTCGGTGAGGGTGAACTCCTCCTGGCAGCTGGACGCCAGAAAGCCGATGTCCACCTGCCCGCTGCGCAGCCATTCCTTGACGTCGTCATAGGTGCCCTGGTAGACCTCCACGTCGATCTGCGGGTACTGCGCCTTGAAAGACTGCAGGATGCCGGGCAGCAGGTGGGTGCAGACCGAGCTGAAGGTGCCCAGGCGGACCTTGCCTTTTTCCAGCCCGTTGAGGCGGGCGATGCTCTGCTGCAGGGCCTCGTCGCTGTTGAGGACGGCGCGGATGGCCGGGTAGAGGGACGCCCCATAACTTGTCATGGTGACGCCGCTTTTGCCGCGGGTGAAGAGGGCGAAGCCCAGCTCCTCCTCCATGACCGCGATGGCGTGGCTGATGGCGGAGGGGGTCAGGTGGAGCTGCTGCGCCGCCTTGTTGAAGCTGCCCTGCCGCGCCACCGCGTCAAAGATCTCGTACGAAAATAAAGTCATCCCGGTACACTTCCCCACTGTGAATCTTTTTCATCTTGCGCACAAACGTGATGAAACCTCTTGTCCTGAGTGTACTATCTCGGCCGCCCTTTGTCAAGCGGAAAACGCCGTTTTCCCGTCTTATCTGCCGGTATTGGCCGCGCTGCGGGCGGCGGCCATCTGCTCATCGCCGATCAGCGCCGCGGCGGTGAAGCTGTTGTTTTTCCACCAGGCGGCAAGGCTGGCCGCCACCGTGAAGCCGGTGGTGACGAGGGTCTCGAGCTGGCTGTCCTCGATGGGCAGCACCGGGTGGCCGGTGGCCGAGAGAATCTGGTTGGTCAGCGCAAGCGCCAGGCAGGCGGTGCGGGCGATGGTGCCGGCAGAGATCTGGCCGAAAAGTTTCATAAAAGTGCTCCTTTCATACGGTATGTTACATGGTTGACTGCTGTTCGATCTTGTGTTCCAGGTCGGCGATGCGGTGGCTGGCGACCTTGACCTTCTCCTCCAGCACCGGCACCCGCTGGGCGAAGTTGTTGTGGGCGCGGACCTCCCGCGTCAGCTCCTCGAGCTTGGTGTCGGTGACGGCCTGGCTCTTGCCGTTGGCGATCAGGACGCCGGTCAGGGTCACCGCCCCGCTGATGAGGGCCGCGATCAGACTTTCCATCGGCATCACCCCCGCCAGCGGGCCTTGTCGGGCCGCACGTCGATGTGGGTAAAGGTGCTGTACCGGCCGATGCCGCCGGTGCCGGGCAGCAGGGTCTCGGCGTAGTCGGCGACGTCCGCCGGGGCGACTCCCTTGACCTTGATGTCGGCGGCAAGGCCGCTGCAGTGCTGGCTGGCGGAGGCGCTGCCGCTGACCGTCTTGTTGTAACTGACGGTGCGGTAGCCGCTGGTCACGGTGACCGCCGCGCCGAAGTGGGTGCGGATGGCCTCGAGCACCTCCACCAGGCGGGGGCTCACAAAGATGGGGTCGGAGCCGTCGGTGCAGGCAAACTCATAGGGTTTGAAGTGCGGGGTGATGGGGTTGCTGCCCTCGGCTTTGAGGGAATAAAGGTTGACTGTCTGCAAAAAATGCCTCCTTTCTCAGATGAATGCCGGTAAGCCATGGCCTGCTTGCGGCCCCATCATACCACCCAGGGGCGCGGCGGGGCAGTGTGTCCTTTCGCGGGCAGTTTTTGTGCCAAAAAAGGGAGATTTTTTGCCTCTTTTTTCTGTTGGCAGCCGGCTTGTCTTTTCAGGGGCGGCGCAGTATACTATAGGGCGCTGAGTGTATCTGAAAAAAGAAAGAAGGCAGAAACGATCTATGCGGCATTCTTCTGAGATCGATATGTGCAGCGGCCCTCTGGCGGGCAGCCTGCTGCGCTTTTCCCTCCCGCTGATGGCGTCGGGCATCTTGCAGCTGCTGTTCAATGCGGCCGACATCATCGTGCTGGGCCAGTTTGCGAGCAGCAGCGCCATGGCGGCGGTGGGGGCGACTTCCTCCCTCAACAGCCTGATGGTCAACCTCTTTCTGGGGCTGTCCATCGGGTGCAGCGTGGTGATGGCCCGCAGCTACGGCGCGCAGGACTGGCGCCACGTCCACGACACCGTCCACACCGCCCTGCTGCTGGCGGTGGTCTGCGGCGGGGTGCTGGTGGTCCTCGGGCTGCCGCTGCTGCCCATCCTGCTGGGCTGGATGGACACCCCCGCCGACCTGCTGGCGCAGTCGGTGCTCTATATGCGGATCGTCTTTGTGGGGATGCCCGCCATGATGATCTACGACTTCGGCGCCGGGCTGCTGCGGGCCATCGGCGATACCAAGCGGCCCCTCTACTTTCTGACCGCCGCCGGCGTCACCAACGCCTGCCTGAACCTTGTGTTCGTCATCGTCTTTCAGCTGGACGTGGCGGGGGTGGCGCTGGCGACTTCCCTGTCGCAGTACCTGTCGGCCTTTCTGGTGGTGCGCTGCCTGATGCAGCCCGGCACCCGCTACCAGCTCTGCCTGCGGCAGCTGCGCATCCGCGGGCCCATCCTGCTGCAGATCGTCCGGGTGGGGCTGCCCGCCGGCATCCAGAGCGTGGTCTTTTCGGTCTCCAACGTGCTGATCCAGTCCTCCATCAACACCTTCGGCACTTTGGCGGTGGCCGGCAGCACCGCCGCCGCCAACATCGAGAACTTTGTCTACACCGCCATGAACGCGGTCTATCAGGCGGCCCTCAACTTCACCAGCCAGAACCTCGGCGCCGGCAAGACCGAGCGCATCCCCCTCATCCTGCGGGACTGCCTGATCATCGTGGCGGCTATCGGGGCGGTGCTGGGCGGCCTTGCCGCCGGCTTCGGCAGCCAGCTGCTGTCCATCTACTCCTCCGACCCGCAGGTCATCCCCTATGGGCTGGACCGCATCCGGGTCATCTGCCTGCCCTACCTGATCTGCGGCCTGATGGACGTTGCCTGCGGCGTCGTCCGCGGGATGGGCGCGGCGGTCACCCCCACCGTCGTCTCGCTGGCCGGCGCCTGCGGGCTGCGCATCGTCTGGATCTACACCGTCTTTGCCTCGGCCCACAGCCTGTTCGTGCTCTACCTGTCCTACCCGGTGACCTGGGCGGTGACCTGCGCGGCGCACCTGGTCTGCTGCGCGTATTTCTACCGCAGGCTTAGCCGCAGCCGGGCCGCCGCCCTGCGCGGGTGAAGGGCTTTTCGGCATTTCTCTCTTTCCATGCGGGCGAAAGTATGGTAAAATGTCGATAGGACAGCCTGTCCTCGCCCCGGCATGGGGCGCACGCGACAAAGGAGTAGGAGAAGCAACTATGGTTCGTATCACTATGGAAGACGGCGGCGTCATCGACATCGAGCTCGATCCCAAGGCCGCCCCCATCACCTGCGAAAATTTTGAGAAGCTGGTCCGGTCCGGCTTCTATGACGGCCTGACCTTCCACCGGGTCATCCCCGGGTTCATGATCCAGGGCGGCTGCCCGCTGGGCAACGGCACCGGCGGCCCCGGCTGGCGGATCAAGGGCGAGTTCGCCTCGAACGGCGTCAACAACCCCATCCGGCACACCCGCGGCGTGGTCAGCATGGCCCGCGCCGCCGACCCCAACAGCGCCGGCAGCCAGTTCTTCATCATGCATCAGGACGCCCCCCATCTGGACGGCCAGTACGCCGCCTTCGGCCGCGTGGTGGCCGGGATGGATGTGGTGGACCGCATCGCCGCAGTCCGCACCGACTGGAACGATAAGCCTGCCTCCCCCGTGCGTATGAAGAGCGTCGCCATCGTCGGCGAATAACCCCCCAAAACGCAGCAAACGCGCCCCCGCGCCCGGCTTTTGCCGGTGCGGGGGCGCGTTTTTGCCTTCTGGTTACAGCGGCCGGAGGGCGAGCCCTTCCGCCTCGGCCAGTTTGCGGCCCATCAGGACGCCCATCACGCTGGCCATCATCAGCCCGCGGGTCCAGCCCGAGCTGTCGCCCAGGCAGTGCAGCCCGCGGATGTTGGTGGCAAGGTCGGGGGTCATTTTGACCTTGTTGGAGTAGAACTTGAGCTCGGGGCTGTAGAGCAGGGTCTCGTAGGCGGCAAAGCCGGGCACCACCATGTCCAGCATCCTGATGAACTCGATGATGTTGGTCATGGCGCGGTAGGGCATGGCGGCGGTGATGTCCCCCGCCACCGCGTCGGTCAGGGTGGGGCGGACGTTGCTGCGGGCCAGCTCTTCGGGCCAGGTGCGCTTGCCGTCCAGAATGTCGCCGTACCGCTGCACCAGGATCCGCCCGGCGCCCAGCATATTGGTCAGCTCGCCCACCTTCTGCGCGTAGGCGATGGGCTGGTTGAACGGCTCGGTGAAGTTGTGGGAGACCAGGATGGCGAGGTTGGTGTTCTCGCTCTTTTTCTCCTTGTAGCTGTGTCCGTTGACGACGGCGAGGTCGTTGTCGTAGTTCTCCTGCGCGACAAAGCCGCCGGGGTTCTGGCAGAAGGTGCGGACCTTGTTCTTCCAGGGGCGGGGGTAGCCGATCAGCT
>DWXX01000066.1 GCA_019118985.1 Candidatus Faecalibacterium faecipullorum | reverse complement strand
CGTGTGCGCTATAATTTTTATAGAAAGGGTGCTGCCGGACAAACGGTAGTCCCCCCTGGTTTGCTTAAAGAAGCAACCGCGCGCTTGGGGAAGCTAGGGCGGTTGCTTCTTTTTTATTGCCTGTGGTTCCGGTCATGCTCGATGAGCTTAAAACGATAAGCCCCCGCGCCGTATGGTGCGGGGGCTTATGCTGTTTACGCGGCCGCCACGGTCAGAGCACCCCGGCGCGGCATTGTTCGATGAACTGGCGGGCGGCGCGGGGGCTGCGGCCGCCGGCGCGGATGGCGAAGGCTTCGCCCCGGGTGATGAGCTGGTCGGAGGGGATGGGCAGCTGGCACTGCCTGGCCAGCTCGAGCAAAATTTGGCTGTACAGCGCCTTGTCCGGCCGCTGGAAGGTGACGATGAGGCCGAAGCGGGCCGACAGGCTCATCAGTTCCTGGCGGGTGTCGGCCTCGTGCAGGTCGTCGCCGGTGCGGTCGGTGAAGGTCTCCTTGACCAGGTGGCGGCGGTTGGAGGTGGCGTAGACCGCGATGTTGGCCGCCCGGCCCCCGGCGCTGCCCTCCAAAATGGCCTTGAGGGCGGCGAAGTTGTCGTCGTTCGACGCAAAGCTGAGGTCGTCGATGAACAGGATGAACTTGAGGGGGTTTGCCGCCAGGGCGTCCATCAGGTCGGGCAGCAGGTAGAGCTGGTTCTTCTTGACCTCCACCAGGCGCAGCCCGTCGGCGGCGTACTCGTTGGCGATGGCCTTGACCGCGCTGGATTTGCCGGTGCCGGCGTCGCCGTAGAGCAGCACGTTGTTGGCCGGCAGCCCGGCCAGCAGGGCCTTGGTGTTGGCGATGATCTTCTCCCGCTCCCGCTCGTAGCCGGGCAGCTCGGCCAGCCGCTGCGGGTCGGGGTGGCGGACGGGGGTCAGCCGGCCGTCCTCCGCCAGCATAAAGACGTGGTGGCGGGCAAACATCCCGTACCCCCGCCGCCCCATCTCGGACAGGCGGGCCTCATAGGCGGCGGCAAGGCCGGTGGGGTGGGCCGTCCACCGCGGCAGGAAGGCAAGCCCCGCCTTCTCCTCCCCGGTCAGGCCGGCGGCGTCCATCAGGTCGTCCAGCCCCATGGCCGACAGCTCCTCCAGAAAGCGCAGCTCGCCGTCGAGGGCCTTTTCCAGCGCCGGGGACAGCTGCCCCCGGGCGGCCCGGCGGGCGCAGATGTTCTCACATTCCAGCACCGCGGCCGCGAGGTATCCGCTGAAATCGTCGGTGTCGGCGGCAAAGAGGGCCGCTTCAAACTGCCCCGCCGCCTCGCAGACCGCCCCGCGGCCCGCCCCGCCGGCCAACGCCCGCACCAGAGCGGCGCAGGCCGACAGGATGGGGTCGTCCAGCAGAGCGCGAAAGACGGCCAGCCCGGACAGCCGGGCGCTGATGTCCTGGATCTTCATGTTGCAATCCCCTCATTCCTTTGAAAAGTCGTGCCGATATACCATAATAGTATACGGCCCGCCGGCTTTGGCCGCAAGGCCCGGCGCCGTATGGTGAATACATTTCACTTTACCGATGAAAGGCGTCGAAAAATATATTGATTGACAAGCCGCCGGTTTTCTAGTATAGTAAAGTTCATCAGAACAAAGCACAAACACAAACGCGCTGATGGGAACAAGTAGCGCACGGGCCCCCGCCCTTGCAGAGAGCCGCCGCACGCTGGAAAGGCGGCGGGCGGGCCGCGCGCCAAGTCCTCCCGGAGCGGCCTGCCCAACGGCCTCACCCCCCTTTGCAGCAAAAGGACGGGCGGCCCTGTAAGCGCGGCCGGACGCACCCGTTACCGTGCAGGGCCTTACCGAGGCCCGTGAGAGGGCGCGGCCAAAGCCGCGTCAACGAGAGTGGTACCGCAGAGAGCTTTTGCAAGGTCTTTGTCTCTTGGCTGGCAAGGGGCGAGGGCTTTTCTTTATTGCAGCATTTTGCAGCCGCCCCGCACGGCACACGGATAGGAACATTGGAAGAAAGAGGAGGGAAACATATGCTGCTCAACGGTTCACAGATCTTCGTCGAGGTCCTCTGCGAGCAGGGCGTCGATACCATCTTCGGCTACCCTGGGGGGGCAGTCCTCAACCTGTACGACGAGCTGTACAAAAATTCCGACCGCATCACCCACGTGCTGACCGCCCATGAGCAGGGCGCGTCCCACGCGGCGGACGGCTACGCCCGCGCCACCGGGCGCACCGGCGTGGTGCTGGCCACCAGCGGCCCGGGCGCCACCAACCTTGTCACCGGCATCGCCACCGCCTACATGGACAGCATCCCGATGGTGGCCTTCACCGGCAACGTCTCCACCGACCTTTTGGGCCGCGACAGCTTCCAGGAGGCGTACATCGAGGGCATCACCATGCCCATCACCAAGCACAACTTCACCGTCCGCCGGGTCGAGGACCTGGCCGACACCATGCGGGCGGCCTTCCGCATCGCGCAGAGCGGCCGCAAGGGCCCGGTGCTGGTCGACATCCCCAAGGACGTCACCGCCAACAAGTGCGAGTTCACCCACCGCCAGCCCGAGCCCATCCGCACCGTCACCACCTTCAATGAAGAGGAGGTCGCCTGGGCGGCCGAGATCATCAACGGGGCCGAGCGCCCGCTGATCTACTTCGGCGGCGGGGTGCGAAGCGCGGCCAGCTGCCAGCCGCTGCGCGATTTGATCCACAAGGCGGGCATCCCCGCCACCTACACCCTGATGGGCGCGGGGGTGGTGCCCTACGGCGACCCGCTCAGCCTGGGCCTGATCGGGATGCACGGCTGCTACACCGCCAACCGCGCCGTCAGCGAGGCGGACGTGGTCATCGCCATCGGCACCCGCTTTTCCGACCGGGTGGCCCTCAAGCCCGGCACCTTCGCGGCCAAGGCCACCATCATCCAGATCGACATCGACCCCAGCGAGGTCAACAAGAACGTCGAGGTGGACCTGTCGGTGGTGGGGGACGCGGCCTACATTCTGCAGGCCATGCTGCCCATGATCGCGCCCAAAGAGCACCCCGACTGGATGGCCCAGATCCGCAACTGGCAGGCCCACGACTACCACCCCGTCTCTGACCCCGGCCGGCTGATGCCCCACCAGGTCATCGGCGAGATCTGCAGCCAGTGCGGCCCCGAGGCAGTCTATGTCACCGACGTGGGCCAGCACCAGATGTGGGCGGCCCAGTACCTGCGCCACACCAAGAGCCGCGGCTTCATCACCAGCGGCGGGCTTGGCACCATGGGCTTCGGCTACGGGGCGGCCATCGGCGCGCAGATGGCCCTCGGGCGGGACCAGCGGGTGGTGATGCTGACCGGCGACGGCTCCTTCCACATGAACCTGAACGAGGCCTGCACCGCCGTCAGCTACAACCTGCCCATCATCACCGTCATCTTCAACAACCAGGTGCTGGGCATGGTCCGCCAGTGGCAGACCGCCTTCTACGGGCGGCGCTACTCCCAGACCGACCCCCACCGCCGCACCAACTTCGTCAAGCTGGCCGAGGGCTTCGGCCTCAAGGGCTACCACTGCGAGAACCTGGCCGAGTTCCAGGCAGCCTTCGCCGAGGCGATGAAGCGCAAGGACGGCCCCACCTGGATCGAGTGCATGATCGGCAAGGACGAGAAGGTCCTGCCCATGATCCCGGGCGGCGGCGACATCAACGACATCATGATGGAATAAAGGAGGGGATCGCATGGAACATACCGAACAGCGCAAGGTGGTCAGCCTGCTGGTGGATAACCAGGCCGGCGTTTTGACCCGCATTTCCAGCCTTTTCACCCGGCGCGGCTTCAACATCGACAGTCTGACCGTATCGGCCACCAACGACCCCGCCATCAGCCGGATCACCGTCACCGTCTACGGCGACGGCCGCAAGCTCGAGCAGCTTCTGCTGCAGACCGAGCGGCTGGAGGTCACCCATCAGGTCTTCGTCCTGGACGACCGCAAGGCCCTGCAGCGGGAGCTGCTGCTGCTGAAGGTGGCGGCCAACGTCGCCAACCGGGCCGAGCTGCGGGAGATCGCGAGCATCTACAAGGCCAAGATCATCGACCTGTCGCCCGACAGCATGATCTTTGAGCTGACCGGCAAGCCCGAGAAGATCGACGCCTTCCTGCGGATGTTCGAGGGGTACACCATCCTCGAGCAGTGCCGCACCGGCGTCACCGCGCTGGAGCGGGGCGGGATGCATCAGCACATGCAGAAGCCCCCGCAGGAAGTGCGGGCGGCGCAGCTGCCCCTGCCGGGCACGAGCTGCCCGCGGTAACTACGCTTTTCGCCTCCTCGAGAGGGGGACGGGAAATATCGTGAACCCATATCAATCCAAAGGAGAGTAATGCATCATGGCGATCAAAAAGTATTATGACAGCGACTGCAACCTCGGCGTGCTGGACGGCAAGACGGTGGCGGTCATCGGCTTCGGCAGCCAGGGCCACGCCCACTCCGAGAACCTGGCCGAGAGCGGCGTCAACGTCGTGGTCGGCCTGCGCAAGGGCTCGGGCCACTGGGCCAAGGCGGAAGAGTTCGCCGCCGACCACCCCAACTTCAAGGTGATGGAGGTCGAAGAGGCCGCCAAAGCCGGCGACGTGGTGATGATGCTGGTGCCCGACGAGCTGTGCGCCGACATCTACAACAAGCAGGTGGCCCCCTATATGACCGAGGGCAAGGCCCTGGCCTTTGCGCACGGCTTCAACATCCACTTCAAGACCATCACCGCCCCCAAGAACGTCGACGTCATCATGATCGCCCCCAAGGGCCCCGGCCACATCGTCCGCCGCCTGTACACCGAGGGCGAGGGCTGCCCCAGCCTGATCTGCGT
>DWXX01000065.1 GCA_019118985.1 Candidatus Faecalibacterium faecipullorum | reverse complement strand
AATACCGATGGGATATTCATTCTGGCTATTCAGGAAACCCTATCTTTCGTGACGCAAAGTTCTTTTGTTTTGGTGCGATCAACAACAGAAGGAATAGCGGTTACTTATCCCTTTTCGCTGTCACATCGGATTGGGCTGTGCCCTTCAGGCGGTCTCTAGTCACCTGTTAGGCACCCTATAATCAAATACAGTATGGTGCGCTGTATTGGTTATAAGTAAGGTTTTTATCACGCAATCAGTCAACGGTAGCAGTACGGGTAACAGTCACAGCGATGAAGTTGGCAGACGCATTGGACCAATCAACAACATCCACAGCCTTGTTAACAACGCTCACAGACACAACATAGCTGTAATCATACCGGTCGTTGTTATTGTTGGTGTTATCATTGTGCTCGGGCAGATTAGCCAGATACTGCTCAACCTCATCAGCGACCTTCTTCACAGCCTCATCAACACCAACTGCACCATCAATCACGAAAACGGTGCCGTCCTTCACGTTACGGTTGATGAAATTGTTGGAAGCATACCAAGTCATTGCCAGATCACCGATCTTAAGATCAGCATCGGTAAACTCAGCACCATCGGTAAAGTCAGCAATCAGTTCAGGGAAGCCATTCAGAGCATAGTCGTGGATGCATTCCAGATTCTTGCCGACAGAATTGTTCAGCGCAGCGGTGGTATTCAGATTGTTCAGAGCCTGACGCAGGGCAGCCTCATCCTGAGCATTGTCCTGGAAGGAGACATACTTCTTATCAGTAACTTCCTTGCCGAGGTTCTCTTCCAGAGTGGCAGAATGGCCAGCAGTGGTGGTGGGTTCAGAATTAGGATCCTCATTAACAGGCGAGCCATTGCAGCCCGCCAGCATGCTGACTGCCATGATGCCGGCAAGCATCAGAGAAGCAATCTTCTTGAGTTTCATAAATGTTTTTCCTCCTTATGGTGTATAAAAGATAGAGACCCAAAACAGGCGAAAGGAAGGTCCTTTTCCTTTCGAAAGCCATTATAGCATACCCCCCCCGGTGTCAAGGCCCGATTTAGTATTTTTTGGTTTTCGCTTTCTTTTTGAAAGTTCGGGGGATTTTGTATGCGTATGTTTTGTGGTTTTATTTGGGCTAGTTTGGATGTTTATGCGGTGTTGATGGGGTTGTGGGTGCATAAAAATTTTTTGTTCTCCTGCGGCGTGGTGAGGGCGGTGACGTCCCCCTCAGACGCGGCCTAACGGCCGCGCCAGCTCCCCCGCACGCGTGGGAGCCTATAAGGAATGGATTAGAATGGGCCCTGCCTTATTTCCAAGTCCATGGGATAAGGCAGGGTCTTTTTACGCGCATTTTAATCCCTACATATTAGGCTCCCCCCGCGGGGGAGCTGTCAGCGAAGCTGACTGAGAGGGGAGCCGAGCGCAGCGAGGCGAAGGGGGCTTGCCCGCCGGCACCGCGTACAGGTGAGGGCCCGGGCTCACCCAAACATCCCCTCCTCCACCCGCACATCCTCTTTCGGCACTTTGGCCCAGTCGAAGTCGGGCAGGAGGCTTGCGGGGGTGCGGGGGGCGGGGGTGGGCTGCAGGCCGTAGAGGTAGGCCAGCTTGCCGATGATCTCGGGGGCGGTGTAGCGGCCGCGGAGGTTTTCGAGGCTTTGGTCGCCGTCCCGCTTGGAGAGGCGGCGGCCGTCGGCGTCCAGCAATAGCGGGCAGTGGGCAAAGACGGGGGGCGTCAGCCCCAGCAGGCGGTAGAGGTAGAGCTGCCGCGCCGTCGAGGACAGCAGGTCGGCCCCCCGCACCACCTCGGTCACGCCCATCCGGGCGTCGTCCACCACCACCGCCAGCTGATAGGCGAACACCCCGTCGGCGCGGCGCAGGTAGAAGTCCCCGCAGCCGGTCAGCAGGTTCTCGCGGTGGGGGCCCATGCACAGGTCGGTGAAGGCGACCTCCTCGTCGGGGACGCGGACCCGCCAGGCGGGGGCTTTCAGACGGCGCTTTTCGGCGACCTGCTCGGGGGTCAGCCGCCGGCAGGTGCCGGGGTAGACCACGTTGCCGTCGGCGGTATGGGGGGCGCTTGCGGCGTGCAGCTGCGCCCGGGAGCAGAAGCACGGGTATACAAGGCCCATGCTTTCCAGCTTGTTATAACTTTCGGTATAAATTTCGGCGCACTCGCTCTGGTAGTAGGGGCCGTGGGGCCCGCCGTCCGAGCCGCCTTCGTCCCAGTCGAGGCCCAGCCAGCGCAGGTCCTCTTCCAGCAGGTCGGCGTAGACGCGGGGGCAGCGGGCGGCGTCGAGGTCCTCGATCCGCAGCACGATCTTCCCGCCGCGGCTCTTGGCCGACAGCCATGCCAGCAGGCTGCAGGCCAGGTTGCCCAGGTGCAGCCGCCCGGAGGGGCTGGGGGCGAACCGCCCGACCGGCCCGCTCACAGCCCCAGCTGCCACACCCCGTCGGCTGGCTGCGCGATGGGGGTGTTGTAAAAGACGGCGCAGGCGGCGGCCATGGCGGCGGCGTCGGCGCAGGCGGCAGTCTCCACCGCCGAGTGCATGGCCAGCTGCGCCAGGCCGATGTCCACCATCGGGATGGCGATCTGGTGGCCCAGCAGGTTGCCCAGGGTCGAGCCGCCCCGCACGTCGGCGCGGTTGGCGAACACCTGCACTTTGACCCCCGCCTTCTCGCAGATGCGCTGGAAGGCCGCGGCGGTCAGCCCGCTGGTGGTGTAGGTCTGGCTGGCGTTGTACTTGAGCAGGATGCCCCCGCCCAGACGGACCGGGTTGCGGGGGTCGCTCTTTTCGGGGTGGTTGGGGTGGGCGGCATGGCCGTTGTCGGCGCTCAGCAGCAGGCTGTTGGCCCGGGCGCGGACGCTCTCGTCCCGGGCGGCGCCCACCGCCTCCTCGATGCGGGCCATGACGTCGGCCATCAAAGTGCCCTGCGCCCCCTGCCGCGAGGAGGAGCCCACCTCCTCGTTGTCGAACATGCACCACACGTCGGCGCGGCCCTCTTCCCCGCCCTCGCCGGCGAGGAAGCCGCAGAGGGTGGTGTAGGCGCACTCGAGGTCGTCGATCCGCCCCGACATGAACAGTTCGCCGTTGACGCCCGCCCGCTCAGCCTTCTGCCGGGTGCAGAGGACCAGGTCGTGGGCCAGGATGTCCCCCGCCGCCACGCCGGCTTCCGCGGCCAGCAGATCGAGCAGTGTGGCGCCGCCCTCCTCTTGGCAAAGGCCGCAGATGGGCTGCAGGTCGACCTGGTAGTTCCACTTCTTGCCGGTGTTGGCTTCGCGGTCAAAGTGGATGCAGAGGTTGGGGATGCAGAGCAGCGCCCGGTCGGGGGCGACCAGCCGGCTCTCGACGCCGCCCCCGGTGCGGACCAGCAGCCGCCCGGCCACGCTCAGCGGCCGGTCCAGCCAGGTGGAGGCGATCATCCCGCCGTAGCCCTCGGTCTCGGCCTTGAGGTAGCCCCCCTCGGCGATGTCCAGCACCTTCAGCCGCCAGGTGGGCGAGTCGCTGTGGCTCGCGGCGGCGTGCCAGCCGGTCAGCCGGCCGCGGGGCATCCGCCAGGCCAGCACCGCGGTGCCGTTGCGGGTGGTGTAGTAGCGGCCGCCGGCTTCCAGCCGCCAGGGCCGCCCCTCGGGGCAGAGGGTGTAGCCCGCCCGCTCCAGAATCTCGCAGGCGGCGGCCGCCGCGTGGAAGGGGCTGACCCCCCGGTCCAGAAAATCAAACAGGCCCTCCAGCGCAAACTGCGCAGGCGATGCGGTGTGTTCCATCTTGTATCCTCCCAACAGATCAACAGGCACGGCATTTCCTGCCGCCCCGGTATGGTATCAAAACACCCTGATTATAGCGCATCTCCCCCCGCCGGTCAACCGGCACAGCAAAAGCCGCCCGCAGGCGGCTTTTGTTGGCAGGTCAGCCCTCAATGCCTCTTGCAGGCGGCAATGATGACAGCCCCATTTTCTTCTTTATACACGATGCGGTTGGCGTCGTCGATGCGGCGGCTCCACCAGCCGCTGAGGTTTGCCTTCAGCGGCTCGGGTTTGCCGATGCCGTCGCAGCTGCTCCGCTGAATATCCCGGATCAGGGCATTGATCCGTTTCAGTGTCTTTTTGTCCTGGGTCTGCCACCAGCAGTAGTCCTCCCAGGCCTGTTCTTCCCAGAGCAGTTTCATCTGTCAGTCCTCGATCAATTCGTGTTCGGTCAGTTTGGCCCGGCCGGATTCGATGTCGCCGATCACCCTGCGCAGGTAGCGCATATTGCTCTCGGAGTAGAAGGGGTCCGCCGTGATCTCAAAGGGGATCCTCCGCTCGTTGCCCACCTTGACGGCAAAGATGGTAAAGGCGGTGGTCATGCTCATACCCATATCCTTGCAGGCCTGCTCCATCTTCCGTTTGACGTCTTCATCCATCCGGAAATTCACCATGGTCTGGCTCATCGTAAAGCCCCCTTTCTGTTTCTATTATAGCACGCTGTAAAGCAAATTTCAATATTTTGCTTTACAGCGTGCTGTGTGCCGCCGACAAAAGCCGCCCGCAGGCGGCTTTTGCGTGTCTTGTGCTTTTTTGCTCATCCGGAGAGGGCCTGTTCGCCCAGCAGTTCTTCCAGCTGGCGGCGCAGCTGTTCGGCGTCGAAGCCAAAGACCAGCTGCACCTCGCGGCCGTGGCAGCTCATCCCTTCCGGCGCAAGGATGTGCAGGGCCTTTTCGTCCAGATGCGCAGGGTCCCGCACCCAGACCCGCAGCCGGGTCAGGCAGTTGTCCACCCGGGCGATGTTCCCCTGCCCGCCCAGCGCCGCCAGCAGCGCCTTGAAGGGGAACTGCCCGTCCCGCTCGACGGGGGGCGCGGGCTCGGCGGGGGCCTCCCGCCCGGGGGTGCGCAGGTCGAACCGCTTGATCAAAAAGGTGAACACCCCGAAGTAGACCGCGATCTGCGCCGCAGCCAGCAGGTAGAGGACGGGGTAATGGGTCCGCGCCGCCCCCGCCGACAGGTTCATCGCCAGCGACGAGACCAGCCCGCTTGTGAAGCCGGTCACCCCGCAGGCGTCCAGCAGCACCATGAAGCCGCCGGCGATCGCCCCGTGCGCCAGCCAGAGCGCCGGCGACAGGAAGCAGAACAGAAAGTCCAGCGGCTCGGTGACCGACGCCAGCGAGGCGGTCAGCACCAGCGGGCAGAGCATGGCCGCGGTCCGCCGCCGGCGCTCGGGCCGGGCGCAGAAGATAAAGGCCGCCGCAATGCCGAAATAGCCGAAGGTCTTGGTAAAGCCGGCGTACATCCAGCGGATGCCGTCCGAGAAGGGCAGCCCCATGCTGTACTCGGCCATCAGGACGGCGTAGGCGCCGGTATACACCCGCTCCCCCACCGTCAGGGTGCCCCCCAGCGATGTGAACTGGAAGGGGATGTAAACGAGATGGTGCAGCCCGGTGGGGATCAGCACCCGCTCCAAAAAGCCGTAGAGAAACAGCCCGGCCTCCCCCGCCGCGGCGATCCAGCCGGTCAGGCCGTCCACCGCCCGCTGCACCGGCGGCCAGACAAAGCAGGACGCCAGCCCCAGGCCCAGCGCCGCCGCCGCCATGCACAAAAAGCTCCACCGCACCCCGCCGTAGATCCGCAGCGGCGCGGGGCGGAAGGTCTTTTCACAGGTGCGGTTGTACACCCACCCGGTGACGAAGCCCATCAGTACCCCGCCGGTCACCCCCATGTCGACGGTCTGAATGCCCAGCACCACCGCCTGCCCGGTGCCGTACAGCCCAAGGGCCGGGTCGGCGGCAGCCAGCCGCCCCGTCTGCTCGAGGGTGGTGTGCCCCGCCGTCAGAAAGACCAGATAGGCCAGCAGGGCGATCATCCCGGCCTGGTGTTTCTCCCTCCGGGCGCGGAAGGCAGCCACCCCCACGCAGAACACCACGCTGAGGTTCTGCACGATGGCCATCATCCCGTCGTAGACCAGGCTGCCCAGCAGGGCCACCGGCTCCCACCGGAGGATGGGCGCAAAGCTGCCCAGCCCCGCCGACGCCAGCAGCGCCCCGGCCGCCAGCAGCAGCCCGGCGGCGGGCAGATACCCCAGCGCCGCCAGCATCGCGGTGGAAAACCGCTCCAGCGCGCGCAGCACCCGCTCTTTCCGTTTCATCCCAGGGGCCCTCCTTTCCGGCAGCAAGATCAGGCAAATACGCTATACATCTTCATTATACAGGAGCAAATTCGCCCCTGTCAATCGCCAACAAGTCGCATAAAGTGCAATATGTTTGCATTATGTGCGCATTTTCCCTTTTTGCGGTTTGCCTGTTCATACCGATTCTTTTGTGCTATACTGGGCACTGGAAACAAGATCACCCCCCGTCAAAACCAGATACAGCAAGGAGAACGATATGGAAGGTTCCACCGTTTACTTTACCGACTTCCGCTGCCAGGTGGGCACCAGCCTGACCGAGAAGCTGCGCCGGCTGTGCATCGCCGCCGGCATCCGCACCATCGAGATGGACGGCCGCTTTGTGGCCATCAAGATGCACTTCGGCGAGCTTGGCAACCTCGCCTTCCTGCGGCCCAACTACGCCAAGGTGGTGGCCGACCTGTGCAAAGAGCAGGGCGGCATGCCCTTTCTGACCGACTGCAACACCCTCTACCCCGGCAAGCGGAAAAACGCCCTCGAGCACCTCGAGTGCGCCCAGCTGAACGGCTTCTGGCCGATGACCACCGGCTGCCAGGTGCTGATCGGCGACGGGCTGCGGGGCACCGACGAGGTCGAGGTCCCGGTGCCGAACGGCGAATACTGCAAGACCGCCAAAATCGGCCGCGCCATCATGGACGCCGACATCTTCATCAGCCTGACCCACTTCAAGGGGCACGAGTCCACCGGCTTCGGCGGCGCCATCAAGAACATCGGGATGGGCTGCGGCAGCCGCGCCGGCAAGATGGACCAGCACTCCTCGGGCGCGCCCGCCGTCCAGCGGGAGCTCTGCCGCGGCTGCCGCCGCTGCGCCAAAGAGTGCGGCTCGGACGCCATCCGTTACGACGCCGAGAACAAAGCGGTGATCGACTACGACCTGTGCAAGGGCTGCGGCCGCTGCATCGGCGCCTGCAGCTTCGACGCCATCTACTCCATCGACAACAGCGCCAACGAGGAGCTCGACCGCAAGATGGCCGAGTACGCCGCCGCCGTCTGCGCCGGGCGGCCCTGCTTCCACATCAGCCTGGTGCAGGACATCAGCCCCAACTGCGACTGCCACGGCGAGAACGACGCCCCCATCCTGCCCGACATCGGGATGTTCGCCTCCTTCGACCCGGTCGCCCTTGACCAGGCCTGCGCCGACGCCTGTCTGGCCGCCGCCCCGCTGCCCAACAGCCAGCTCGGCCAGAACCTCGCCCGCCCCGGCTGGAACTGCTACCACGACAACTTCAAGGACTCCAACCCCAACATCGAGTGGAAGGCCACCCTCGAGCAGGCCGAGAAGATCGGCCTGGGCCGGCGCGCCTACGTCCTCAAGAAGATCTGAGAAAGCTGCACAAGACCAAAAGCCGCGGCCCCTCCGCACAAAGGAGAGGCCGCGGCCTTTTTGTCTTTGATTTGTTACTGCAGCGGCGCGGGGACAAAGCGGTTCAGCGCGCCGGCCACCGCCGCCCAATCCTCGGCGGTGCAGTCGGGCGCCTCGTCCACGCCGGCGTCCTCCATCATGGGGGCGGCGCCGTCGGGGTCGTCCAGCATCTGCTGCGCGGCGTCCTGGATGAGGGGCCACGCCTCGGCGAAGTTCTCCTGGTCGAAGGTCTCCAGCCCGTCATACCAGCCCTCGAGGCACTCGCTGACCGAAGCGGCGCTGCGGGCGGCGGCATGGTTCTCCCCCGCCCAGTCCATCATGGAGGCGGCGGCCACATACATTTTCAGGGAGGTGCCCGCCGTCCCGGGGCCCCAGCCCAGCACGCCGGCAAAGGCGTCGGCCGGGTCGGTGAAGGCGATGCCGTTCTCTTCATCGTCCACCGGCGCGGCGGGCGCGGTGGTGGTGTCGTCCTCGCCGGAGGGCACCGCCTCAGAGGCGGGCGCTTGGCTCAGCGCCTCGGTGGACGCGGGCGACGTGTTGGCGGCCGCCGTGCAGCCGGCCAGCAGCGCGGCGAGGCAGAATGCCGCGCAGCACACCGCCGCGTGGGTACGGGACCAGAATGTACGTTTCATATCAACAAGACCTCCTTGATGCGCCGTGTGGCGGCGGCTGTCCTTTTTCTTTTCCTTCTCTTATTATCAGTATACTGTCCGGCGGGGCGGTTGTCAACGATTTACCCGCCCCCCAAGCGGCTTTATATCGGTCGTGACGGGGGTTGGGTCAACCAAAAAGCGCCCCCCTGCCAAAGCAGGAGGGCCCTCCATTGAGCTTTCTTTTGATTATGCTGCTTGCGCTCTACAAGCAAATCATACCATTGAGCTTTTTTTCTTTCTGTTTGCGCGCTCTACGTCAAACTTCAGCAGGGCTTCCCGTGGGGTTTCCTGTATCTATAGTATACGCGAAGCTGCGATGGATTGCAAGAGACAAAGTGTAAACAATTTACCCCTTACCCAAACGCCGTCACGGCGGCGACGGTGAGGACCACCGCGCCCAGGGCGATGCGGTAGACGCCGAAGAACTTGAAATCGTGGCTCTTGACGTAGCCCATCAAAAAGCGGATGGCCGCCATGCTGACCGCAAAGGCCGAGATGCAGCCGGTGACCAGGATGGCCGTCTCGTTGGAGGTCATGGTCTGGCCGTCCAGCGCGAACTTGACCACCTTCAGCAGCGACGCGCCCGCCATCACCGGGATGGCGAGGTAGAAGGTGAACTCCGCCACCGCCGCCCGCGACAGCCCCAGCAGCAGCCCGCCCACGATGGTCGCCCCGCTGCGGGAGGTGCCGGGGATGATGGCCAGCGTCTGCCACAGCCCGATGATCAGCGCCTCGCGGTAGGTGATCTGTTCCAGACGCCCCACCCGGGCGGGGGCGCCGCGGTTCTCCACCAGGATGAACAGCACGCCGTACAAGATCAGCATGGCCGCCACCGTGATGTAGTTGTAGAACTTTGCCTCCATCCAGTCGTCCAGCGGGCTGATGACCAGCACCGGCAGGGTGGCGACCACCACCTTGCTCCACAAACTCCAGACCTGCGGCTTTGAGACGGGGCGCCCCCGCCGCAGCCCGAAGGGCCAGAGCTTGTTCCAGAACAGCACCACCACCGCCATGATGGCCCCCAGCTGGATCACCACCCGGAACATGGACAGAAACGCATCGCTCGCGTCGAAGCGGATCAGCTGCTCTGCCAGTATCATGTGCCCGGTGGAAGAGATGGGCAGCCACTCGGTGACCCCCTCCACGACCCCCATCAGCAGGGCCTTGATGATCTCGATCAGCATAGAAACTCCCTCCCCGCGCCGGCGCTGCGGCCGGGCGTATCCTTTGTTCCCTCACAGTATATCATACTATGAGCCGCTGCGCACGGGTAAGCCGAAAATTTTCACCGCGCCGCCCGCATTGACGCCCCCGCCCCGCCGGGCTATAATAAGGGCGGGAGGGGCGCTTTGTCCCCTTCGCCCCGCGTTTTGTAATACATCGCAGCTTTTATCCCATCTGTAGCGCACAAAAGGAGGCCCCGCCATGGAACACCCCTTCGACCTCGCCGCTTCGGCGGTCACCCCCACCCCGCGGGGCCGGGCCGTCCTCTGTGTCTGGGTGTCTCTGCCCGGGGCGGTGGGCGCGCCCTTCGCCTTCTGGCAGGGGGCCGGGTGGGGGTTTGCCTTCTGCGCCGCGTGGTGCGCGCTGGTCTTTGTGGTCTGGGCGCGGGCCTGCAGCTTTGTGGCCGCCCTGGACGAGCGCACCCTCACCCTCTATCTGGGGGTGGCCTTCCCGGTCGAGCGGGTCATCCCGCGGCACAGCATCACCTCGGCCCTCATCTTCCGCACCCCGCTGCTGCGGCTGGCCGGCGCCTGCATGCTGGTCATCTTTACCCCGGGGATGTGGGCCGTTCTGCCCGGCATCCCGCTGGAGGCGGCCGACGCCGTCTCGGCAGCGCTGCTGGCCGGGGAGGACGCCGCATGACCGCCGCCACCGGGCGGCGGCGCTACCACCCCTATTTTGCGCTGCGGTTCATGCGGCGGACGCTGCTGCTCTACCTGGTGCCGCTGGTACAGGTCCTGTTCGAGCGGGACTGGGCCGCCCTTTCCACCGCTCTGGCGCAGGACGCCGTCCTGTTCTGCCTGCTGGCCGCCGTCAGCTGGGTGATGCTGCGCGCCTCCAGCTGGGAGCTGGACGCCGACGGCGTGCTGCGGCTGCGGTGGGACCTGGTCGTCTCGTTTGAGCGGACGGTGCAGGCCAGCCAGCTGGCCGCCGTGCAGATCGAGCGGCCGGTGGCCTACCGCCTGGCGGGGGCCAGCCGGGTCACCCTCTACCCCGCCCTGCTGCCCAAAGGCCGGGCGGTCACCCTCTGCCTCACCCGGGGGGACGCCCGCCGCCTGGCCGACTGCCTGATGCCCGCCCCCGCCGAACAGCACTACCACCCCGCCGGCGGCGAGCGTCTGGCCTTCGTCCTGCTGGGGGCCAACAGCCTGTCCACCCTGCTGCTGGTCTGGCTGGCCCTCCGGCAGGGGGACACCGCCGCCGAACAGATGGCCTGGCAGCAGCTGGGCCAGGCCGCCGCATGGGCCGCCCGCTGGCTGCCCGCCGGCCTCGCCTGGGCGCTGACGGTCTGGACCTTTCTGTTCGGGGTCAGCCTGCTGCGCAGCTTCGGCCATACCGTCCGCTACGCGGTCTGGCGGGGCGGCGGGGTGCTGGCCACCCGGGGCGGGCTGCTGCTGCAGGTCGAGCGCCGGTTCCGCCTCGACCGGCTGACCTGCGCCGAGGTCCGGCTGTCGCCGGCGGCCCGTCTGCTGCGCTGCTACCCCGTCTACCTGACCGCCGGCTGCTACTGCGCCGACGACCCCCTCTTCGTCTACCGCGCCGGGCAGGAAGAACTGGTCCGCCGGCTGCTGCCCGGCTTTGCGCTGCCGCCCCGCCGCCCCCTGTCGCTGCGGCAGGCGCGGGGGCGCAGCCCGGTCTTTTTCGCGCCGGCGGGGGCCTGCCTCGGGTTTTTCCTGCTGCTGCTTTTGGAGGCGTCCTGGGCGCTGCCGGCGGCGGTGCCCATGCTGGCCCTGCCGGCCGTCCTCTGCGCCGTCTGGCTGGCCTTCTCGCTGGAGGGGTGGTTTCTCGAAGGGGCGCAGCCCTTCGGCCGGCGGCTGACCTTTGTGCGGCAGCGCCGGCTCAGCCTGCGGCTGGTCTGCGTCTTTACCCCTGCCGCCGCCCTCAAGATCACCCAGACCCCCTGGGGGGTGCTGCGGGGGCGGGCCAACCTCACTTTCGCCTATCCCGGCCGCCTGCACGAGACGGTGCGCAGCATCCCGCTGGCCGACGCCGACGCCTGCGCGGCCTTTCTTGAAAGGAACGATCCCTATGAAAACAGTCAAGACCATCCTCTTTGACCTGGACGGCACCCTGCTGAACACCATCGACGACCTGGCCGACGCCGCCAACTGGGTCTGCGCCCAAAACGGCTGGCCCGCCTTCACCGTCGAGCAGTACAAGCAGATGGTGGGCAACGGCATCCCCAAACTGGTCGAGCGTTTTTCGCCCGCCGACTGCCGCAGCCCCGAACAGCTCGCCGCCGCCCTCGCGCAGTTCACCGCCCGCTACGACGCCCACAAGGAGGACAAGACCGCCCCCTACCCCGGCATCCCCGAGCTGCTGGCCGAACTGAAGGCCGCCGGCATCCAGACCGCCGTCTTTTCCAACAAGGCGGACGCACTCTGCGGCGGCATCATCGACCACTACTTCGCCCCCGGGTCTTTTGCGGCGGTGCGGGGCAGCCGCCCCGGCGTCCCCACCAAGCCCGACCCCGCCGGGCTGTACAGCCTGATGGCCGACCTCGGCGCCGACGCGTCCGCCACCCTCTTTGTCGGGGACAGCGACGTCGACATCGCCACCGGCCACAACGCCGGCCTGCCGGCGCTGGGCGCAGTCTGGGGCTTCCGCGGCGCAGCCGAACTGACCGCCGCCGGCGCCGACGCCCTGCTCTGGCGCCCCGCCGACATCCTGGCGTATATAAGCGGCATGGGGGGCGCGCAGCCCAACTAAACCATCGGTCGACCCGGCCGAACTGCCGGTCGATTGCCTTTGCCGGGGCAGTGTGGTATCATGTCCCCAAACAAGCAAAGGAGCGTGGACACCATGAAACAGCAGACCTTTGGCGCGACCGTCGCCGCCCTGCGCAAGGAGCGCGGGATGACCCAGCTCGACCTGGCCGAGCGGATGGGAGTCACCGACAAGGCGGTCAGCAAATGGGAGCGCGACCTCTCCTTCCCGGATGCAGCTTCCCTGCCCAAACTGGCCGAAACGCTGGGCGTCACCGTCGACCAGCTGATGCTGGGCAAAATGGATGCGACCGCCCCCGCCCCGGCAGAGACCGCCCGTCTCATACCTACCATCCTGAACGGCGTCGCCCTCGCCATGGGGGTAGCGGTGACTGCCCTCTCGGCGCTGCATCAGCTCGGCGCAGAGGACGCCCTCCCCATGCTGGGTTTGGGCCTTGCCTGCCTCGCAGCGGCGCAGCTCGCCGGGCGATGAGAAGAAGGCGGACAGCAAAAAAGGCCCTGCATCTTTCGATGCAGAGCCTTTCGCCTTTTATGACCCGTACGGGAATACCCGCGGGCTAAAATTGGTCCACTGGACCAATTTTGCGGGCTGCGGCCCGCCACCCTGTTCGATTCTGTACGGCTTGCATAAAAAGACACCCCCAGCCTAAGCTGGGGGTGCTTTGTATGACCCGTACGGGAATCGAACCCATGTTACAGCCGTGAAAGGGCCGTGTCTTAACCGCTTGACCAACGGGCCTTAGAAACACAGAGCTTCGCTAAAATCTCCGACATCCTCGCCCACTATTGCAGGC
>DWXX01000064.1 GCA_019118985.1 Candidatus Faecalibacterium faecipullorum | reverse complement strand
GGGTGCTTTTCCACCAGGGGCTGGATGCTCTCCAGCACCTCGGCGACAGCCTGCAGGAACTCGGGCTCGTGGGCGTTGCGCTGCGCAAGGCCCTCGTAGACCCGCTTGAGGTATTCGTTGGTGATCATTGTACACTGCTCCTTTCCCAATTTCACATGGCCCCCGGCTATGGGCCGGGCGTCCCGGCCCCCCTCTGCTGCGGGGTGCTTTACCATTATAAAGCAACGTGGAATATTTTTCAAGGGCGAGATGAAGAAAACTTTAAAAAACAAAGGATGCAAACCCCGCCCGCCCCCAAAACGCGGAAATAAAACCCAAAAACAAAGGCCCGCTTCACAATGTAAAGCGGGCGGTGGGTTTTACAGCGGCTTGACCGCCCGCACGGCGATAAAGCAGGGGATGCCCATCTCGTGCAGCCGGCCGGAGCCGTTGGTGTCCTCGTAGAGGTCGGTCAGCCGGAAGCCTGCCTCCAGCTGGCCGCCCAGCTGCTCTTCCATGGTGTGGGAGAACTGCACGCCGCAGTCGGTGTCGCGCAGCTGCTGCATCTGGGCGGGGTTTTTCAGGGGGTTGAAGGGCAGGGTGTTGACGATGGCGGTCTCGTCGTCGTTGACGAGGTAGTTGACCCCGTTGTCGTAGCCGCCCAGCAGCGCCCCGCCGGGCCGCAGCACCCGGAAGCACTCCTTGAAGATGGGCTTCACCTGCTCCACATAGCAGTTGGACACCGGGTGGAAAACAAGGTCGAAGCTGCCGTCCGCAAAGGGCAGGGGCTTTGTCATGTCGGCCCGGACGACGTCGACGGCGTAGCCCTCCCGCGCGGCGACCAGCCGCTCGCTCTCCAGCTGCTTTTCCGAGTAGTCGAGGACGGTGACCTCGGCCCCCAGCGCCGCAAAAATGGGGATCTGCTGGCCCCCGCCGCTGGCAAGGCCCAGCACCCGCTTGCCTTTCAGCCCGCCGAACCATGCGTGGGGCACCGGCTTTGTGGGGGTGAGCAGGACGTCCCATTCGCCCCGCAGGGCGGCGGCGTACTGTTCGTGGGTGACGGGCACCCCCCACTCCCACCCTTCGGCGACCCAGCGGTCGATGGTGCGGGCGTTTTCTTCCTGGTAGTTCATGGGGCGCCTCCTTTCAGACGGCGGGCCTTACAGCAGCTTCTGGACTGCGTCGGCGGCCCCTGCGAGGTAGTCGCCGCCGTAGGTCTCGATCCGGCCCTCATCGGCGCACTGGGCAAGCGCGGGGTCGATGGGCATCTTGGCCAGGACGGTCAGGCCGTGCTTGGCCGCCACCTCGTCCACGTGGCTCTCGCCAAAGAGGGAGATGTGCTTGCCGCAGTCGGGGCAGACCAGGTAGCTCATGTTCTCGATGATGCCCAGGATGGGGATGTTCATCATCTGGGCCATGTTGACCGCCTTGGCCACGATCATGCCCACCAGCTCCTGGGGGCTGGCCACCACGATGATGCCGTCCACCGGCAGGCTCTGGAACACCGTCAGCGGCACATCGCCGGTGCCCGGGGGCATATCCACAAAGAGGAAGTCGACGTCCTTCCAGACCACGTCGGTCCAGAACTGCTTGACCGCACCGGCGATGACCGGGCCGCGCCAGACGACGGGGTCCTCCTCGTTTTCCACCAGCAGGTTGATGCTCATGACGTCGATGCCCATCCGGCTCTGGATGGGCCAGCAGCCCTGGCTGTCGGCCATGGCCCGGCCGTGGATGCCGAACAGCTTCGGGATGGACGGGCCGGTGATGTCGGCGTCCAGAATGCCGCAGTGATAGCCGCGCCGGCGCATGGCGCAGGCCAGCAGGGCGCTGGTCATGCTCTTGCCGACGCCGCCCTTGCCGGACACGACGCCGATCACCTTTTTGATGCTGCTGTTGGGGTTGGGTGCTTCATGCTGCGGGGCCTGCTGCCGGCTGGGGCAGTCCAGCCCGCAGCTGGAGCAGTCGTGGGTGCATTCTTCGCTCATGTTATCTCTCCTGTTCACAAAGCGCAGGGGGGCGGGCCCCCTTCTGCGCGGTTACCCCCTTATGATACCACAAACCGCCCCCTGATACAAGGCGTCGGCCCCGGCGGGCATAAAGGGGCCGGCCGGCACATATCCTTCGCAAGAGGGGAGGGATGGGCCGTGCGGCATACCTTTGTCCGGAACGCGGCGCTGCTGGCGGCGTCCGACCTGGCGCTGCGGCTGGCCGGGATGGCCCTGCGCATCTGGCTGGCGGGGGCGCTGGGGGCCGAGGGGATGGGGCTGTATCAGCTGGTGCTGGCGGTCTATTCGCTCTTCGTCACCCTGGCGGTGTCGGGGGTGTCGGCGGCGTCCACCCGCCTGATGGCCGAAGAGCTGGCGGCCGGCCCCGCCCGCGCCCGGGGGATGCTGGCCCGGCTGCTGGCGGCGGGCGCGGCCCTGGGGTGCGGCGCGATGGCGGCGCAGTGGGCCCTGGCAGAACCGGCCGCCCGGTGGTGGCTGGGGGACGCGCGGGCCGCCGGCGCGCTGCGCGCCGGGGCCTTCGGGCTGCCCTGCATGGCGGTGGCCGCGGTGCTGCGGGGGTTTTTCATCGCGCGGGGGCGGGTGGGCCCCGGGGTGGCCAGCCAGCTGGCCGAGCAGGCCTTCCGGGCCGGGGCGATGGCGGCGGCGCTGGGGCTGGCCGGGCCGGACGTGGGGGCGCGCTGCGCCGCCGTCATGGGGGCGACCGCCGCCGGCGAGGGGCTGTCGGCCGTGCTGATGGCCGCCTTTGCCCGGCGGGAGGCGCCCGACGCCTTCGGGCACGACCGGGCGGCCGCCCCGCCCCGGGCCGCCCGCCGGCTGTGGGACATCCTGTGGCCGGTGGAGGGGGGCCGGTGCCTGTCCGGCGCGCTGCACACCGCCGAGAATATGCTGGTGCCCGCCTGCCTGACGGTCTATCTGGGGCAGCGCAGCGCCGCGGTGGCGCAGTACGGCGTGCTGAAGGGGATGGCCCTGCCGCTGGTCAACTTCCCGTTCGGGCTGCTGGGCGGGGTGGGGGTGCTGCTGATGCCCGAGCTGGCCCGCGCCCGGATGCTGGGGGACACCCGCCGCCTGCAGGCGCTGCTGGGCCGGATGCTGCGGCTGACGGGGTATATCTCGGCCCTGGCGGGGGCGGGGTTCTGGGTGTGGGGGCGGCCGCTGGCCATGGCCCTCTACGGCAGCGCCGAGGCCGGGGCTTACCTCGAGGTGCTGGCCCCCGCCCTGCCGCTGCTCTGCCTGGAGGGGATGGTGGACGCCGCCATGAAGGGGGTGGGCCTGCAGAAGGCGGCCTTCCGCACCGGGGGGTGGGACTCGGCGCTGCGGATCGCGGCGGTGGCCCTGCTGTTGCCCCGGTGGGGGATGCGGGGGCAGCTGGCGGTGATCCTGCTGTCGTCGCTGTTCACCTGCGCGGCCAACACCGGGCGCCTGCTGGCGGCCGCGCAGCTGCGGCCCGACGCCGGGGGGTATCTTGTCCGCCCGGCCGCGGCGGCACTGGCGGCGGGGCTGGCCGGCTGGCGGCTGCGGGGGCTGCTGGGCCCCTGGCTGGCCGGCGGCCGCGGGATGCAGCTGGCGGCACTGGCGGCGGGGGGCGCGGGGATGTGCGCGGCCTGGCTGCTGGCGGCCTGGCCCCTGGGCCTTGGCCGGGAGCTGCGCGCCGGCGGACGAAAATGGGAAAGTTCTGGACACCGGGCGAAAAACTGAGTATAATAGAGACTGTGTACCCCCGCGGGCGGGCAGATGGCCGCCGGCGGGGGGCACGATCAACGGCGGCGCGCCGCCGGTAGACAAAAGAGGACGTGACTTTTGAATAAGGAAACCAAGCGCAAAGGCGGGACGATGCTGCGGCGGGCGCTGCTGTTTTTGATCGACCTTGCCATCGTCTGCTTCAGCTTCTATCTGGGGCTGCTGCTGCGGGCCGACGGCGCGCCCGACGTGGACGTCTGGTGGCCCCACAACCTTGCTCTGCTGTATGAGAACCTGCCCTGGATCGCGGCGCTGTATATGCTGTCCTTCACGGTGGGGGGGCTGTATTCCATTTTGTGGAAGTATGCCGGCGAGCGGGACCTCATCCGCCTGGCGGTGATGGTGGCGGCGCCGACCGCTGCCGTCTACGCCGTCAACCGGCTGTGCATCCACGGGGTGCTGTTCAACTCGGCCAACGCCATCGCGGCGGTCTTTATCCTGCTGTTCGTGGGCGGGCTGCGGCTGACCTGGCGGATGTTTTTGGACCACCCACTGGGCGCGGCGCTGCGGGGGGTGCCGGTCAACGACCCCAACCGCCCCATGCTGATCGTCGGCGCGGGCGAGGCCGGGGGCTGGGCCATCAACGTGTGCAAGTCCAACCGCACCTACGGCCGCCCGGTGGTGGTGGCCGACGACGACCCCGCCAAGCTGAACAAGACCATCCACGGCGTGCCGGTCAAGGGCACCCTCGAGGACATCCCCGAGCTGTGCGCCCGGTACAACATCTACGGCATCATCATCGCCATCCCGACGCTGCGGGGCAGCCGGCTCAACCATGTCATCGACCTGTGCGTGTCCACCCACTGCAAGGTGCAGGTCCTCAGCGACCCGCAGTCGGTGGGGGCGGGCAGCGCGCCGGCCCAGGCCTTCCGCGAATTGAACACCGCCGACTTCCTCTCCCGGGACGAGGTCACCCTGGACACCGAGAAGATCAGCGGCTACCTGAAAGACCGGGTGGTGCTGGTCACCGGCGGCGGCGGCAGCATCGGCAGCGAGCTGTGCCGCCAGGTGATGCGCTTTGCGCCGGCCAAACTGCTCATCTTTGACATCTACGAGAACTGCGCCTACGAGCTGCAGATGGAACTGCAGCGCAGGTACGGCCGCAACGCCCCCATCGAGGTGCTGATCGGCTCGATCCGGGACAAGCGCCGCCTGGACGAAGTGTTCGAGACCTATCACCCGCAGGTGGTCTTCCACGCCGCAGCCCACAAGCACGTCCCCCTGATGGAGGTCAGCCCGGCCGAGGCGGTCAAAAACAACGTCATGGGCACCAAGAACCTGCTGGCCAGCGCCAGCGAGCACGGGGTCGAGCGGCTGGTGCAGCTGTCCACCGACAAGGCGGTCAACCCCACCAGCGTCATGGGCTGCACCAAGCGGCTGTGCGAGATGCTGATCCAGACCTTCGCCAGGCACACCGAGATGAAGTGCGTGGCGGTCCGCTTCGGCAACGTGCTGGGCAGCCACGGCAGCGTCATCCCGCTGTTTGAGGCCCAGATCAAGCAGGGCGGCCCGGTCACGCTGACCGACGAGAAGATCGAGCGGTACTTCATGACCATCCCCGAGGCCGCGCAGCTGGTGCTGCAGGCCGGCGCCCTGGCCGAAAGCGGCAGCATCTATGTCCTGGACATGGGCCAGCCGGTCAAGATCATCGACCTGGCGCGGCAGCTGATCCGCTTTTACGGCTACGAGCCGGGGGTCAACATGGAGATCAAGGTGGTGGGCCTGCGCCCGGGCGAAAAGCTCTATGAAGAGCTGATGATGGACGAGGAGCAGGACAAGATGCGCCGCACTGAACACAACAAGATCTTCGTGGCCCCGCCCCGCGAGATCAAACTGGACGAGTTCTATCAGCAGCTGCAGGAGCTGTTCCGCGCCGCCGAGCACAACGACGACCACGTGGTGGCCCAGCTGCAGAAGATGATCCCCACCTTTACGCCGGTGCGGGACCAGCTGAAACACACCGCCCCGCGGCAGGCGGCCGAAAGCGACCGGACCTGACCCGGAAGTGAAATGAGAGGGAATGTGCTATGGAAGTAAAGGAAAAACGACCCTTTTTGACCGAGGCTGAAGCCCAGCAGATGGTGGCCGACGTGCCCACCCCCTTCCACGTCTACGACGAGAAGGGCATCCGCGCAAACGCCCGCCGCATCAACGAGGCGTTCAGCTGGAACAAGGGCTTCAGGGAATATTTCGCCGTCAAGGCCCTGCCCAACCCCTATATCATGCAGATCCTGCGCGAGGAGGGCTGTGGGGTGGACTGCTCTTCCCTGACCGAGCTGATGCTCAGCGAGGCGGTGGGCTTTGCCGGGGAGGAGATCATGTTCTCCTCCAACCAGACCCCCAGCGAGGATATGCAGAAAGCCCGCGCCCTCGGGGCCTATATCAACCTGGACGACGCCACCATGGTCCCCTTCCTCGAGCGGGTGGCGGGGGTGCCAGAGACGGTGTTCTGCCGCTACAACCCCGGCGGCACCTTCCAGCTGGGGGAGAGCGAGGAGGGCTTCCAGGTGATGGACCGCCCCGGCGACGCCAAGTACGGCATGACCGAAGAACAGATGGTGGAGAGCTTCAGGCAGCTCAAGGCCAAAGGGGCGAAGGACTTCGGCATCCACGCCTTCCTCGCCTCCAACACCATCTCGGACCAGTATTACCCCGAGCTGGCGGCCATCCTCTTCCATCTGGCGGTGCGGGTGGCGGCTGCCGCCGGCGTCCACATCGGGTATATCAACCTGTCGGGCGGGGTGGGCATCCCCTACCGCCCCGGCCAGCCCGAAAACGACATCTACGCCATCGGCGAGGGGGTGCGCAAAAAGTTTGAGGAGATCCTCGTCCCCGCCGGGATGGGGGACGTGGCCATCTTCACCGAGATGGGGCGGTTCATGACCGGGCCCTACGGCGCGCTGGTCGCCACCGCCATCCACGAAAAGCACATCTATAAGGAGTATATCGGGCTGGACGCCTGCGCGGCCAACCTGATGCGCCCGGCCATGTACGGCGCGTACCACCACATCACCGTCCTGGGCAAGGAGGACGCCCCCTGCGACCACAAGTACGACGTGGTGGGCGGCCTGTGCGAGAACAACGACAAGTTCGCGGTGGACCGTATGCTGCCCGAAATCGACATCGGGGACCTTGTCTATATCCACGACACCGGGGCCCACGGCTCTTCGATGGGCTACAACTACAACGGCAAGCTGCGCAGCGCCGAGGTGCTGCTGTGCGAGGACCGCAGCTACCGGCTGATCCGCCGGGCTGAGACGGCGCGGGACTACTTCGCCACGCTGGACTACACCCCCTTCTACAAGGCGATGTTCCCCGGCGAGGACGAGACGAACTAAGAGGTAACAGGGATGTTTTTTGGTTTCCAGCTGACCTGCGGCATGATGCTGCTGTACTACGGCTACACCGTCATGAAGAACCCCCGCGTCTGGGGGGACCAGGGCCGGCGCAGCGTCAAGGCCGAACATTTCACCGAGTACGCCAAGCAGAACGGCCTGTTCTTCATGAAGGCGGGCTTCATCATCTGCATCATCGGCGCGCTGGACGCGCTGGGCTTTTTGGACGGCCTTCTGTACGTATTGCTGTACGTATTCGGGCTGGCCTTCGCCTTCTACCCCCTCAGCCGCTGGTGCAAGGAGAACGAGGGCCACGCCTGGCCCTGGCGCCATGTCGAGAGCGAGAAAAAGCGGATCCGCGCCCTGCGCAAAGAGCTTGAGAGCGAAGAAAAGCAGGATAGCGCCGGCAAGGACGAATA
>DWXX01000063.1 GCA_019118985.1 Candidatus Faecalibacterium faecipullorum | reverse complement strand
GGCCGCCGCCCCCGCCCGGCGGGACAGACCCGCCGGCGGCGCCCGCCGCGCCAGCCGCACCGCCGCCGTCGTACCGGCGCAGCCTTTCTTGTATCCAAACGTGGCCTGTATGCGGCAAAGTGCTACTTTTGATGTTCCGCCATGCAGTATTGTCTCATTTGTGAGATATATAAAAAATTTCCGGTCGTCCATTGTGCACAAATCCCAAAAATATTTATATAAACTTGTCCAGTCTCACTATTGCACACAGATTCCGTAAAAGGGTATAATAGGAAACAGATAAGGCGCGTCCCTTAGCGTGTGGGGGGCGCGGCCATACCTACAGTCTGATGAATGAAGGAGAATGCTATTATGAAAATGATTACTCGCCGCGACTTTCTGAAGGCGTCTGCCGTTGTCGGCGCGACTGCCGCCCTGACTGCCTGCGGCGGCGGTGACTCCAGCTCCACTGCTGCTTCGTCCACCGCGTCCTCTGCCCCCGCTTCCTCCGCTGCTGAAGAGCCTGCCGAAGAGGCTGCCGGCGGCGCCACCATCGGCATCTGCATCTATCAGTTCGCCGATAACTTCATGACCCTGTACCGCGCCGACCTGGAAGAGTATCTGGGCGAGCTGGGCTACGCCGTCACCATCATGGACGGCAAGAACGATCAGTCCACCCAGACCGAGCAGATCAACACCTTCCTGCAGCAGGGCGTCGATGTCCTGATCATCAACCCGGTCCAGACCACCTCGGCCCAGACCATCGTGGACACCATCTCGCCCTCCGGTATCCCCATCGTCTTCATCAACCGTGAGCCCGACAAGGCCGTCCTGGACAGCTACCCCGACAAGTGCTGCTACGTCGGCGCTGACGCCCGTCAGTCCGGCACCTACCAGGGCGAGCTGATCCTCGAGACCGAGACCCAGGGTGACATCAACGGCGACGGCGTCATCACCTACATCATGTGCAAGGGCGACCCCGAGAACATCGACGCCCAGTACCGCACCGAGTACTCCATCAAGGCCCTGACCGACGCCGGCAAGCAGGTCGAGTGCCTGTATGAGTACCTGGACAACTGGGACCAGACCCTGGCACAGCAGGACGTCGCCAACGCGCTGGCACAGTACGGCGAGCAGATCGAGGTCGTCTTCTGCAACAACGACGCCATGGCCCTGGGCGCTCTGCAGTCCATCCAGCAGGTCGGCCGCACCGTCGGCACCGACATCTACCTGGTGGGCGTTGACGCCCTGGCAGACGCCGTGCAGGCCGTTATGGACGGCAACATGACCGGCACCGTGCTGAACGACGACGTGGGCCAGGCCACCGCCGCCACCGAGGCTACCCGCCTGTACGTCGAGGGCGAGCCCGTCGAGCAGTACTACTGGGTCGACTACGTCAAGGTCACCCCGGAGAACGCCGCCGAGTATCTGTAATGTCCTCGGGCCGTTTCAGGCATGGCCCCCCGGCCGCCTGAGCAAAGCCCTGTGATCCCCAGTGAATGAGAGGTGCGTGCGTGGGAGCGGACTGCTTCTCGCGCACGCCCTCTTTCTTATGTGTGTTGTGTGTATGTAAGGTAAAAGGAGGCTCTACGGAATGGCAGAGTACCGTCTGGTCATGAAAGACGTCGTCAAGGTCTTCCCCGGCGTCAAAGCTCTGGACCATGCCCGGCTTGAGCTGCGCCCCGGCACCGTCATGGCCCTGATGGGCGAGAACGGCGCCGGCAAATCCACCTTGATGAAATGCATGTTCGGCATTTACAAGATGGACGAGGGCGAGATCGAGTACGAAGGACAGAAGGTCACCATCCCCACCCCGCTGGACGCTCTGGACAAAGGCATCGCCATGGTGCATCAGGAGCTCCAGCCCATCCCGGCCCGGACTGTCGCCGAGAACATCTGGCTGGGCCGCTACCCCACCAAACGTTTTGGCCCCATCGTCGTGGTGGACCACGCCAAAATGTACAAAGACACGGAAGAACTGCTCAAACACCTCAAACTGGACATCGACCCCCACGCAAAGCTGGGCTCGCTGAGCATCGCGCAGATGCAGATGGTTGAGATCGCGAAAGCCGTCTCGGCCAACTGCAAGGTGCTGATTTTGGACGAGCCCACCTCCTCGCTGACCGCCAACGAGGTCGAGTCGCTGTTCCGCATCATGCGCGAGCTGAAGAGCCAGGGGGTCGCCCTGGTCTACATCAGCCACAAGATGGATGAGATCAAGGTCATCGCCGACGAGATCACCATCATGCGCGACGGCCAGTACATCGGCAAGTGGAAGGTCGCCGACATGACCAAGGAAGAGATCATCGCCAAGATGGTCGGCCGCGAGCTGTCCAACCAGTATCCCCCGCTGGAGAACAAGCCCTCCAGCGATGTGGTGCTGAAGGTGGAGGACTTCACCTCCATCCATCCGCGCTCGTTCCGCCACTGCAGCTTTGAGCTGCACAAGGGCGAGATCCTGGGCGTCGCCGGCCTGGTGGGCGCCCAGCGCACCGAGCTGATGGAAGGCATCTTCGGCCTGCGGGCCCACAGCGCCGGCAAGGTCTGGATCAAAGGCGAGGAAGTACACATCCATCAGCCCCGCGACGCCATCGCCAAGAGCGTCGCCCTGCTGACCGAGGACCGCCGCGCCACCGGCATCATGGGTGTGCTCAGCGTCGCAGACAACATCTCGATCGCCTCCCTCGACCAGCTGCGCAAAGGCCCCATCATGCTGGACAACAAGAAGATCCTCGACCTGGTACAGTCCAACAAGGAGAAGATGGCCATCAAGGTGCCCAGCCCCAAGACCCAGATCAAGAGCCTGTCGGGCGGCAACCAGCAGAAGGTGCTGATCGCCCGGTGGCTGGCCAACAACCCCGACATCCTCATCCTGGACGAGCCCACCCGCGGCATCGACGTCGGCGCCAAGTATGAGATCTACTGCATCATCGCCGAGCTGGCCAAAGCGGGCAAGAGCATCATCATGATCTCGTCCGAAATGAGCGAGATCATCGGCATGTCCAACCGGGTGATGGTCATGTGCGACGGCCGCGTCACCGGCTTCATCGACGGCAAGGACGCCACCCAGGAGAACATCATGGCGCTCGCCACCCAGTTTGAGACCGCACCTGAAAAGGCCGCGGCCAATCAGTGAATAAGGAGGCAGTCTAATCGTGGAAGCTACCAAGAAATCGACCGGCCAGATCATCAAGAGCTGGCTGGGCAATAACGCCATCGTCGTGCTGATGGTCCTCGTGTCGTTGATCGTCGGCATCATCCACCCCAACTTCTTCGGCCTGGCCAACATCATCAACCTGCTGAAGAACGTGTCCATCCGCTACATCATCGCGCTGGGCATCTCCGGCTGCCTCATCACCACCGGCAACGACCTGTCGGCCGGCCGTCTGGCTGGCTTTGCGGCCTGCCTGGCCTGCATCTTCGCACAGAACTCGGACGCCCCCAACAAGTTCTACCCCGGCCTGCCCACCCTGCCCACCCCGGTGGTCTTTCTGCTGGTGGTGGCCATCTGCGCGGTGGTCGGCCTGTGCAACGGCCTGGTGGTGTCCTATCTGCGGGTGCAGCCCTTCATCGCCACCCTGGGCATGCAGCAGGTGGTCTACGGTATCTGCCTGGTCTACACCGGCGGCACCCCCATCGGCTCGCTGAACTCCGGCTTTACCGCCATCGCCATCGACAACTTCCTCGGCGTGCCCATCCTGATCTGGATCGCCATCATCGTGGCCATCTGCTTCTGGTTCCTGTACAACAAGACCCGCCACGGCAAGTACATGTACGCCATCGGCGGCAACGAGTCTGCCGCTGAGGTGGCCGGCGTCAACGTCGCCGCCACCAAGATCCGCATCTACATCCTGGCTTCCTGCATGTTCGGCCTGGCCGGCTGCCTGCTGGCTGCCAAGTCGGGCGGCGCGTCGGTCAACACCGCGCAGAGCTATGAGCTGGACGCCATCGCGGCGGCTACCATCGGCGGCGTCTCCACCACCGGCGGCGTCGGCACCGTCCCCGGCATCCTGGTCGGCGTGCTGGTCTTTGAGCTGATGAAGGTGGCGCTGCAGTTCATGCAGGTCAACTCTTCCTACACCTACATCGTGCAGGGCCTGGTCATCATCCTGGCTGTCGCCATCGACATCCGCAAGTACCTGGCCAAGAAGTAACACGCGCTTCCAAAACTCCAACGGAGGGCCGCTTTCGGGCGGCCCTCTTGCTTTTTTGCACCGCTGCCCGTATACTTGTGGAAAAGGAGGGAACGCCCCATGCCCGAACATCTGCCCGAACATTTGACTGAGCAGCAGGCCGCCGCCCGCGAGGCGGAGCTGGCCGCCCGTGAAGCCGCCCTGGAAGCCCGCGAGGCCGAACTGGCCGCCCGCGAAGCCGAAGCCGGCCAAAGCCCCCGCCCGGGCGGCAAAGGCGGCTTTCTGAACAACGGCGACCCCGGCTTCAAAAACTCCAAGGAGAAGATCTACGACCACTTCCCCCTCAGCGTCCATCAGATGGACATCCTGATCGCGGTGGTGGTGGCGCTGATCGTCCTCTTCGTCTTTTTGGGGGTCAACCAGATCAGCTTTTTCGGCCTGTTCTGAGGGCGGAAAGCGCAAAAAATCCCGGCTGCCGGCGTTCACTGCGAACGGCCGGCGGCCGGGACTTTTTTCACGTTATGTTCAGATCAGGCCCTGCACCAGGATGGCCAGGATCAGGATGGGCAGAACGAACTGCAGGTACCGCTTGAGCCACTTGGAGCGGGGCAGCTTGAGCCCCGTGCCGCTGTTGGCCTCGGCGAAGTACTTGTCGTAGCCCCAGCCCCACTTGGAGACGCAGAACAGCAGGAAGATCAGCGACCCGATGGGCAGCAGCAGGTTGCTGACCAGGAAGTCCTCGGTATCCAGGACGTTCTTGCCGCCCAGGAAGGTCAGGCCGCTCCAGACATTGTAGCCCAGCACGCAGGGGACGCTCGCCACCAGCACGATGACCAGGTTGACAAGGCAGGACTTCTTGCGGTCCCACCCGAAGCAGTCGCAGCAGATGACCAGGATGTTCTCAAACACCGCGATGACGGTGGTGAAGCTGGCGAAGGTCATAAAGACGAAGAACAGGCTGCCCCACAGCCGCCCGCCGGGCATGTTGACGAACACCTCGGTCAGGGTGATGAAGATGAGGGAGGGGCCCTGGTCCGGCTCGATGCCGTAGGCAAAGCAGGCCGGGAAGATGATCATGCCGCTCATCATGGCGACGAAGGTATCCAGCGCGCAGATGCGGATCGACTCGCCGGGCAGGGTATTGTCGCGGGACATGTAGCTGCCGAAGATCTCCATGGCGGCGATGCCGAGGCTGAGGGTGAAGAAGGACTGGTTCATGGCGGCCATGGCCACGTTGCCGATGCCCACCTCAGCCGCCCGCTCGACGCTGGGCAGCAGGTAGAAGGCGACGCCCGACCCCGCGCCGGGCAGCAGCACGCTGTTGACGGCCAGGATGACGATGAGGGCCAGCAGGGCGATCATCATCCACTTGCTGATCCGCTCCAGGCCGTTCTGCAGCCCGAAGCTGACCACCGCAAAGCCGGCCACCACGATGATGACCATGAAGGCGCCCATCTCGACGGGGCTGGCCAGCATGGCGTTGAAGGCGTCGGCGGCATGGCCGGCCTCCATCCCGGCGAACTGGCCGGAGGCGAACTTGGTAAAGTAATCCAGCATCCAGCCGGCGACGGTGGTGTAGTACATCATCAGCAGGTAGCACCCCGCCATGCAGAACCACCCGTGGATATGCCACTTGCTGCCGGCCGGCTCAAGGGCCTTGTAACCCTGCACCGCGCTCTTGCGGCTGGCGCGGCCCACCGCCAGCTCCATGGTCAGCACCGGCACGCCCATGATGACCAGGAACATCAGGTAGAACAGCACGAACAGGCCGCCGCCGTTCTGCCCCACCAGGAACGGGAAGCGCCAGACATTGCCGATGCCGATGGCGCAGCCCGCGCTGACCAGGATGAAGCCCAGCCGCGAGCCAAAAGTCTCACGTTTCATGATTTTCCTCCTCAAAGATACGATATACGCCCGCAGGCGACTTTTATATTGTATCCTCGCCAGAGGACAGATGCAAGGGGGAAGCCCCTCCGCCGCGAAAAATCGCTCGATTCGATGGGATCAATCGAAAAAAGTG
>DWXX01000062.1 GCA_019118985.1 Candidatus Faecalibacterium faecipullorum | reverse complement strand
GACGCTTATGTCGGCAAGAAGGTCAAGATGGGCATCCGTCCCGAGGACATCGACGACGAGCCCGAGTTCATGGCCAAGCACCCCGACTGCCAGCTGAACGCTGAGGTCGAGGTCTCCGAAATGATGGGCGCTGAGATCTACCTGTACCTGGACTACAAGGGCAGCAAGATGACCGCCCGCGTCTCGCCCACCTCCAAGGCTCGCCATGGCGATACCGTCCGCGTCGCGTTCGATCCGCACAAGGTCCACCTGTTCGACATCGACACCGAGCTGACCGTCCTCAACTAAGTTTCACCCTGCCAAACTGAGGCTGCCCGGGCGCGGCTGTCCCCTCAACCGCAGCCGCCCCGAGCACACCTCACTGTCATAGATCCCCTCATCATAGAGACGTAAGCTTCTCCTAACGCAGAAAGCCGCCGGTTTCACAGCCGGCGGCTTTCTGTGTCTGCGGGCGGGGGCTACAGCACCCCTTCGCGGGCGGCGTAGACCGCAAGGGTGCTGAGCAGGTCGGTGTTGGCTTTCTGGTAGGTGGTGCGCCCGATGTGCAGGGTGTCCAGAACCTTCTCTTCGGGCAGGTGGCGGCGGTAGCGCTGCTCGATGATGCCCGCCCGGATGGGGTCCTGGCACTGGTAGTACGCCGCGGTCTTGCGCAGGGCGTGGGCCCAGCACTGGTTTTCGGGGGTGGGGTGGCGCTCGATCAGCTGCCAGTTCCAAAGGGCGTCGCGGCACTGCCGCCGGTGTTCGTTGGTCATGCGGGGCCTCCTTTCGTATCGATGGGTGACGGTGGGTCAACGTCGGCCGGCTGCAGCAGCCAGAAGCAGCGCAGCTGTTCGTCGGCGGGCAGACCGAGCAAAAGGCTCAGCCGCTGCGCTTCGCAGAGGGTAAATTCGCTTTGCCCTCTGAGTTTTTGGCGCAGGGTGCGGGGGCATATCCCCATGGCATGGGCCAGGTGTTTTTTCTTGAAGCCGCTGGCTTGCACCAGACGGCGCAGCCGTTCGCAGTCGACCATAGGTGTTCCCTCCTTTTTGAGTTGATTTTGCATCTACACGGGAGTCTACTACATAGGTGACTAAATGTCAACTATGAACAAAATTTTTGATGAAAAAGTTGACTGAAAAGAAATATTGTGATATACTCAGATCACAACAGATCCACCCGTGCCCAAAGGAGGGGTTTTTATGTCGGTGCTGTCGGCCCGCATCCGTCAGCGGCGGGAGGCGCTGGGCATCAGCCAGGAAGAACTGGCCGCCCGGCTGGGCTATCGGTCCAAATCCTCCATCACCAAGATCGAAAAGGGGATCAACGACATCCCGCAGAACAAGCTGCTGGACTTTGCCGCCGCGCTGGAGACCACCGCCGGCTGGCTGCTGGGGCTGGAAGGGGAGGCGCCCGCCGGCTTTGAGCCGCTGCCCCAGATGGTGGCGGTGCCGCTGGTGGGCAACATCGCCTGCGGCACCCCCATCACCGCCGAGCAGAACATCGAGCGGTACATCGGGGTGCCGGCTGCCTGGCACGCCGACTTTGCCCTGACCTGCCACGGGGACAGCATGGCCCCCACCATCCGGGATGGGGACATCGTCTGCATCCGGCGGCAGCCCGAGGTGGAGACGGGGCAGATCGCCGCCGTCCGCATCGGGGAGGAAGCCACCCTCAAGCACTTTTACCGGCAGGGGGATGTGGTGCAGCTGATCGCCGACAACGCCGCCATCTGCCCGCCCATGGTCTACGCCGGGCAGCAGCTGGCCGAGATACAGGTCGAGGGCAGGGCCGTGGGGCTCTGCCGCGGCCTGTGAGAAAGGGGGATACCATGCCACAGGAGGCATTCGTCATGCGGCCGGTCGCCCGCATCGAGAGCGACTTTGCGGAGAAATTCGGCATCCCGCGGCAGAGCGGCCTGGTGGACGCGCTGTGTGCCCGGGTGGTGTTCGAGCCGGCCTACCGTGACCGCAGCGCCGTCCGCGGGCTGGAGCAGTTCAGCCATATCTGGCTGCTGTGGCAGTTCAGCGAGGTGCGGCAGACGGGCTGGTCCCCCACCGTCCGCCCGCCCCGGCTGGGGGGCAACACCCGGGTGGGGGTGTTCGCGACGCGGTCGCCCTACCGGCCCAACCCCATCGGGCTGTCCTGCGTCCGGCTGGAGCGGGTGGAACAGGACGAGGCGCTGGGCCCCGTCCTCTGGGTGCGGGGCGCCGACCTGCTGGACGGCACCCCCATCTATGACATCAAGCCCTACATCCCCTTTGCCGACTGCCGCCCCGATGCCAGCGAGGGCTACACCGCCCAGACCCGCGGCTACCGCCTGGAGGTGCGCTGCCCCGAGGGGCTGCGGGCCGACCTGCCCGCCGGCAAGTGGGAGGCTTTGGCCGGGGTGCTGTCGGGGGACCCCCGCCCCTCCTATCAGGAGGACCCCGAGCGGGTGTACGGGATGAAGTTTGCCGGGTACGAGGTGGGCTTTACGGTGGCGGACAGCGTGCTGACGGTCTGCCGCATCCGGCCCGTCCGCCCCGGGCAGGAGGGGTGACGGGATGGAACTGCGGAACATCAACACCTTCCTGCACGTGGCCGAGATGCACAGCTTTTCCCGTGCGGCGCGGGAGCTGGACTACTCGCAGTCGGCGGTGTCCAGCCAGATCGCCCAGCTGGAAGAGGAGCTGGGGGTCCCCCTGTTCGACCGGGTGGGCAAGACGGTGCGGCTGACCGACGCGGGGCAGACCTTTCTGCACTATGCCCGCACCCTGCTGACCACCGCACAGCAGGCCAAAGCGGCCCTGCAGCCCGCCCCCGAGGCCCGCGGCACCCTGCGGGTGGCCATCGCCGACAGCCTGTGCAGCGCCCTGATGCCGGGGGTTTTGGCGCGGTTCCACGCCCTCTGCCCGCGGGTGGAGGTCAGCTTCCGCTCCGGCAGCACCCAGGAGATGCAGGACATGCTGGCGGCCAACCGCGCCGACCTGGCCTATACCTTCGACCAGCCGGTGACCAGCCCGGCGTTCGTCCGGCTGCTGGACGAGCCCGAGCCCTGCTGCTTTCTGGCGCCGGCGGGCCATCCGCTGGCCGGGCGGCAGGGGCTGACCCTCGCCGACCTGGCGGGGCAGGAGTTCCTTTTGACCGAGCGCGGGATGAGCTACCGCGAGGCCCTCGAGCAGCTGCTGGCCGCCCGGCAGCTGACGCTGCGCCCCTACCTCGAGCTGGGGGACGCGGCGCTGCTCTGCCGCTTGGTGGAGGACGGGATGGGCCTGACCTTCCTGCCGCAGTACATCATGGACGCCTGCCTGACCGGGCGTGCCGTCCCGCTGGAGGTGGCGGACTGCCGCATCGAGATGCGCCGGCAGCTGTTCTGCCACAAGGAAAAATGGATCACCCCGCAGATGCGGGTCTTTATCCGGCTGTGCGGCGGCGCGGGCTGAAAAGCCCCCATGACGCAGCAAGGCCCCCGTCCTCCCGGCAGGGGAAGGGCGGGGGCCTTTTGCAGCCGTTCAGTTCTGTTTGGGGGGCTGCTGGGGATGTTCGCAGCGCTCATGGCAGGAGGCGCAGTTGCCGCAGCAGCCTTCGCCTTTCCAGCCGCCGTGGCGCGCGATCCACACCACCGCCAGCGCGAACAGGACCACCAAAACCAGCAGGGTGACCACCCCGCGTACCGTCAGCATGAGGCAGACCTCTTTTCTCGGGTGATTTTTGACCATTATACACGATTTTTTCCGCCGAGGCAAGGGGATGAGAATTTCCGCCAAAAAGGGGCTTGCATTTTGCCCGCCGCTGTGCTATAATATCAACGTTCCGACACGGAGGATTAGCTCAGCTGGTTAGAGCACCTGCATCACACGCAGGGGGTCTGGGGTTCGAGTCCCTAATTCTCCACCAAAACAATGCACCCGAACTTTTCAGGTTCGGGTGCTTTTTTGTTTGCCGCAGGTCAAAATGCGCCCAACAGCAAAAGCAGGGTTTCCCCGCATGAGCTTCCTGCCCCTTCCTGTTTATACCCGGGGCTGCCACGGTGGAGGAATACCGCGCCACCGTCTGCCGCGTGAAAGAACAACTGACCGGCCGCTACGACCGGGTATTCATTTGATTTCCTGGCGCTCCCCTTTGATCCATACCATTTGCCCATCAGCCAGTTCGATCCAATCGTTTTTTGGTATTTCTCCACGAGGGCTTTCTTTTTCGGCGTGCGGTATCAACGGATTTGCCAAATATCCCAACCCGTCGGAAAAATTCCCGGCGGCAACCATACTGCCCGCGCTGATTCCCAGATACACCAGCCCATTTTCTACAGCTTGCTTTAAGGGCTTTGCAAATCCTGTTCGGTTTATTTCACTGAGAAGGGTGCGGGCGTTTCCTCCGCAAAAAACGATCATGTCATATTGCGTCAGTTCCTGCGCAGTCATCAATCGAAACGGCACAGGTACGTCGCTTATATAACTCGAATAGGTTCTTTTATATCCGTCCGAAAGCAAATGCGCAAGATCGTATAGAAGAATATTGTGGAGAGGGATCCCCATATTCGCAAGGCGCTCTATACATACTATGATCCCTTCCCGCGCGCCATCATTCCCAACTGCGGCGGATGGGACCAGGATCGCCTTTGTGTTGACCGGCTCTTTTCCGATACATTCCCAGAATAGTGCCGCCGTCTTTTCATTCAAGCCGCTTGAAGTCAGGAAAAGGTTTTTCATCGCCTCAGTCCTCATCTGATGGTTACAAACCATGTTTCGATATTGACTTTATTATACTCTGCCGGTTCTCAAACGAAAAGGGTCAGCCGCCGTCTTTTGTCGTCCCGCCGGGCCGGTACGATACCGGCAGGCAGACCAGCGCCGGCAGGCTGGCGCGGTCGGGGGAGAGGAGCAGGTCCACCGCCGTCCGGGCGATCTGCCCGACGGGCTGGACGATGGTGGAGCAGTGCAGGTCCTCGCTGTCAAAGCGGTAGATGCCGTCGAAGCCGATCATCTGCACATCGTCGGGGATGCGGACCTCGCGGGCGCGCAGACGCTTTTCAATCTCGTAGCACAGGCGGTCGGTGTTGCAGAAGACGCCGTCGTAATCAAAGACGCCGTCGTGCGTGTGCGCGTCCAGAAAGGTATCGAAGGGGGCAAAGCCCTCCTCGTTCTGCACCGAGAGGGATTCGAAAGGCACGCCCCCTTCCCGGCAGACGGCCTCAAATCCGGCGCGGCGCTTGTCGGCCTCGCTGGCAACGTCCGTCCCCAGCCGCAGGAACAGCAATTTGCGGCAGCCCAGCTCCAGCAATTTGCGGGCGGCCAGCTGCCCGCCGCCAAAGTTGTCGGAGGAGACGCAGGGCACCTCGGCGCGGAAGTGCCGGTCGATGCTGACAAAGGGGATGGCGGGGTCCACTTCCAGGTCGGGGTTGTAGGTCAGGGCGATGATGCCGTCCACCTTGTTCTGCCGGACCATGTCCAGGCAGCGCTGCTCGGCCTGCTTGTCGTAATTCGTGATGGTGACGATGGCCCGGTACTCCCGCCGCATCAAAACGCCGATCATGGCGTCGGACAAATAGGCGAAGAAGGGGTTGCGCAGGGTCGGCCAGATGAGCGCGACGGTGCGGGTCTTGTTGGTCTTGAAGCCGCGGGCATAACTGTTGACGCTGTAGCCCAGCTTGCGGGCGGCGTCCAGCACCTTCCGGCGGGATTCAGGCCGGACGGGCAGATCGTTGAACACCTTCGATACGGTGCCGAGGGCGACCCCGGCTTCGGCCGCCACATCTTTCATGGTGGGCGCGGCGCTTGTTCTGTTGCGCATAAGGACTCCTTATATATAATAATGCAAGGCCCCGCCCTGATCTATGCCAGAGCGGGGCCTTGCCGTGTGTGAAGAAGAATGAAGGAGAAGGAATGGAGGAATTGCGTTCGGTTACAGCGCGAGGGCGTACTGCTCGGCGGTGAGGCGGGCCGCGCCGTCGGCGGCGAAGGCGATGCCGTCCGCCTCGGGCGGGGTGTAGATGCAGGCCGTCATGGTCTGCTCGCCGCCGTTGATGAAGACCTCGACGCTGTTGCGGTCCAGCAGGATGCGCAGGCTGAGCGTTTCGCTCTCGCCGCGCACCGTGCAGCTGCGGATGTGGACGATATCCTGATGGAACCCTGCCTGGCTCCGGTCAAGGGTGAGCCGCCGTGTGCGCGGCTCGTAGGTGAGGGTGGTGCGGTGGCCGGCGTCTGCGGCCAGCTTGACGGTGAAGGTGCGGCAGCCCGCCTCGGGGGTGACGGTCAGGGTCAGGTCGGCCACCCGGCCGCCGATGCCCTCCAGGGCGGCCTCCCCTTCGATGCGGACGTTCTCGTGCAGGACCCGCGCGCCGCGCACGGCGTCCAGCTCCCGGACGGGGGTCTGGATGATGCGGCCGTCCCGGATGTGCAGCTCTCGCGGGCAGATGGTCTGCCCGAACCATTTGGCTCCGTGGGGCTGGTCGCTGATGCCGGCCCAGGCCTGCATCCAGGCCGTCATGATGCGGCGGCCGTCGGGGGCCAGCAGGGTCTGGGTGGCGTAGAAGTCGATGCCCTCGTCCATCAGCTGGACGCTTTCACGGGTGAAGCGGCAGGTCTCGGGGTCGTAGCTGCCGATCAGGGCGATGACGCAGTGGCCGTTGTGGTACTCGTCCCGGGCGTGCATCTCCATCGGGCCGGCCATCAGCACCTGCTTGCCGTCCAGCTCGAAGAAGTCGGGGCATTCCCACATGACGCCGTACTCGCCGCGGCTGGCGTCCAGAATGGTGACGTATTCCCAGTGGAAGCCGTCGGCGCTGCGGAACAGCAGGGCCGCGCCGCCCTCCGCCCTGCCCTGCCCGACGATGACGGCAGAGTAGCTGCCGTCCGGCTCCCGCCAGAGCTTGGGGTCCCGGAAATCGAAGCGGCTGAAGCCGTCGGGCAGGTCGTGCTCGTCCAGCACCGGGGCCGTGAAGGGCTTTTCGTAATCGAGGCCGTCCCCCACCGCGACGCTCTGGGTCTGCACCTCGCGCGTCTCGCCGTCCGGCTGCGCCTGTTTGCACACGCTGGTGTAGAGCAGCAGCTGCCGGCCGTCGGGCAGCTCGGCCGCCGACCCCGAGAAGCAGCCGTCCTTGTCGGCGGGGCTGTCGGGGGCGAGGGCGGCGGGCAGGTACTCCCAGTGCAGCAGGTCGCTGCTGACGGCGTGGCCCCAGTGCATGGGGCCCCACACCGTCTTATAGGGGTAATACTGGTAGAACAGGTGGTATTTGCCTTTGTAATACGAGAAGCCGTTGGGGTCGTTCATCCAGCCGACGTAAGGGGTCAGGTGGTAGGCGGGGCGTTCGGCGGCGGGGATGGCCGCGCCGTGCCACGCCTCATAGGCGCGGGCGTTTTGTAAGGTCGTGCTGTCCATAGCAGTCTCCTGTGAAAAAATTCCGCCGGGCCGGGGATACAGCCCGGCGGTTCGGTCATGCGTGTGTCAAAAGCGCTGTGGTGTGCAAAAAATCAGGCGTAGTAGGCGTCCAGGTACTTCTGCATGATGGCCAGGTAGTCGGACAGGCGGTACTCCTCCAGCATGCCCAGGTATTCCTCCCAGGCGCCGTCGGCCATGCCGTTCATGATCCAGTCAGCCTTGCAGGTGTTCATGTAGGTGGACAGGTCGGTCTCCAGCTCGGAAACGGTCTCGGTGTCCTCGTTGCTCATAAAGACGTTGG
>DWXX01000061.1 GCA_019118985.1 Candidatus Faecalibacterium faecipullorum | reverse complement strand
TCAAAGCCGTCCATCTCGGTCAGCAGCTGGTTGAGGGTCTGTTCCCGCTCGTCGTTGCCGCCGATGCCGCTGCCGGCGTTCCGCTTCTGGCCGATGGCGTCGATCTCGTCGATAAAGACGATGCAGGGGGCCTTCTCTTTGGCCTGCTTGAACAGGTCCCGCACCTTGGACGCGCCCATGCCGACGAACATCTCAACGAACTCCGACCCCGAGATGGAGAAGAAGGGGACGTTGGCCTCGCCGGCGACGGCCTTGGCCAGCATGGTCTTGCCGGTGCCCGGGGGGCCGACCAGCAGCACGCCCTTGGGCATGGACGCGCCGACGTCGGTGTACTTTGTGGGGTTGTGCAGGTAATCGACGATCTCGGCCAGGTTCTCCTTGGCCTCATCCTCGCCTGCCACGTCCGAAAAGCGGATGCCGTTCGACGACTGGACATAGACCCGGGCGTTGGACTTGCCCATCCCGAAGGACAGCGAGTTCTTGCCGCCCATCTGTTCCATCATCTTGCGGCTCATGTACTGGCCCAGGGCCACAAAGATGACCAGCGGCAGCACGAAGGACAGCAGGAAGCGCAGGATGGGCGACCCATCGTCGCTCACGCTGCCGAAGGTGGCCCCCGCCGCGTGCAGCCGCTCGGTCAGGGTGGGGTCGTACATGGCCCCGGTCTGGTAGAGTTTGGTGTTGTCGGCGTTGGTAAAGGTGATCTCGTCGCCTGTGACCTCCACCACGCCGATGTCCTCGGCCTCGATCATATCCATAAAGGTGCCGTAGTCCACCTCGTCGATCTGCGGGCGGGCCAGCATGGGGGTCACCAGCAGGTTGAACAGGGCGAGGACGGCCAGCACCAGCAGGTAATAGTAGATCAAAGGCTTTTTGGGGCTTTTGACTTCTTTCATGGTTTGACACTCCTCAAAATACGGGTGAAAATAGGGGGCAGTCAGATTGTACGCAATCGTACAACTTCCCGCGCTCTTAGTGTAACCCCGACATACTGCGCCGGCATGTACAGAATGTGAACTTTGTGAAAACAAAGCCCCGGCCGGGGGCTGTTGACAACCCGATGGGGCCGGGGTATAATAGACATAGAAAAAGGGCACCGCCGATCTCAACGGTGGTCCCCCCTTTAGGCTACAAGAAGTAACCGTCAGCTGGGGAGCTTAACGCGGTTACTTCTTTTTTATTGCCGCCGGTTCCTATCCAGCTCAATGAGATGGAGGACCAGTTCAATCACGCCTACAACCAATATGCCGACCTGAATCAGGTCGGAAAGTGTGACCATGGGCAAGCCCCCCTTTCTTGTCAAAGTGGGGGCAAGAAGAGCCCCCCGAGGAAATGCGAAGCAAACCAAGGGAGGACACACCGCTGCCGCTCGATCGACAGTGCCTGCCTATAAAATACCATATCGGACAGCAAATGACAAGCCCCCGCCCTTCCTGGGTATGGGAAGGGCGGTGGTTTGGGGTGGGGCGGGGGTTATACGCCCTCGAACTGGCTGTTGTAGAGTTTGGCGTAGAAGCCGCCCTGGGCCAGCAGCTTGTCGTGGGTGCCCTGCTCGACGATCTTGCCGTCCTGCATGACCAGGATGACGTCGGCTTCCCGGATGGTGGACAGCCGGTGGGCGACGATGAAGCTGGTGCGCCCCTCCATCATGTTGGCGAAGGCCTTCTGGATGCGCACCTCGGTGCGGGTGTCGATGGAGGAGGTCGCCTCGTCCAGGATCAGCATGGGCGGCAGGCAGAGCATCACCCGCGCGATGCACAGCAGCTGCTTTTGGCCCTGGCTGATGTTGCCGCCGTTTTCGGACAGGACGGTGTCGTAGCCGTCGGGCAGCCGCCGGATGAAGCTGTGGGCGTGGGCGGCTTTGGCCGCGGCGACGATCTCCTCGTCGGTGGCGTCGGGGCGGCCGTAGGCGATGTTCTCCCGCACGGTGCCGGCCCGCAGCCAGGTGTCCTGCAGCACCATGCCGTAGCTGCCCCGCAGCGAGGCGCGGGTGGTGTTGCGGATGTCGGTGCCCGCCACCGAGATGGCCCCGCCGTCCACGTCGTAAAAGCGCATCAGCAGGTTGATCAGGGTGGTCTTGCCGCAGCCGGTGGGCCCGACGATGGCCACCCGCTGCCCCGGCTTGACCTTCAGGGTGAAGTGCTCGATCAGCGGCCGGTCGGGCAGGTAGCGGAAGGAGACGTCCTCCAGCGCCACACGCCCGTCGGGCTGCAGGGTGACGGCGTCGGGCGCCTCGGGGGTCTGGTCCTCGGCGTCCAGCAGGGCGAACACCCGCGCCGCGCAGGCCAGGGCGTTCTGCAGCTCGGTGACGACGCCCGAGATCTCATTGAAGGGCTTGGCGTACTGGTTGGCGTAGCTGAGGAACACGCTCAGCTGGCCGATGGTGATGCCCCCCGCCGCGGCGTAGAAGGCGCCCACCAGCCCCACGCCGGCGTAGACGATGTTGTTGACAAAGCGGGTGGCGGGGTTGGTCAGGCTGGAAAAGAAGGTGGCTTTCAGGCTGACGTCGGCCAGGCGCTCGTTCACCTCGTCGAAGGCGGCCAGGCTCTCCGCCTCGTGGCCGAAGGCCTGCACCACCTTCTGGCCCTCGATCATCTCGTTGACCAGGGCGGTCTGCTCGCCGCGGACGGCGCTCTGCCGGTGGAAGTAGCCGTAGGTGTGGCTGGAGATGAAGCTGGCCACCACCAGGCTGAGGGGGGTGATCAGCACCACCACCAGGCTGATCAGCACATTCTCACGGAACATGAACAGCAGGGTGCCAAAGATGGTCAGCACGCCGGTGAACAGCTGGGTGAAGCCCATCAGAAGCCCGTCGGCAAAGGTGTCGACGTCGGCCACCATCCGGCTGACGATGTCGCCGGCGGGGTGGCTGTCCAGGTAGGACAGGGGCAGAGACTGGATCTTGTGGATGGCGTCGTTGCGCAGGTCCCGGGTGACCGAGAAGGTGATCTTGTTGTTGCAGACGCTCAGCACCCACTGCGCCAGGGCCGCCAGGGCCATGACGACGAGGATCTCCATGATGATCCCCCACACCCCGGCGCGGTCTACCTGCCCGGGGCCGACCATCAGGTCGATGGCGTCGCCGCACAGCAGCGGGATGTACAGCTGGGCCGCCACGCTGCCGGCCGCCACCAGCAGGCTGGCAGCCACAAACAGGCGGTAGGGCCGGATGTACGCGAGCACCCGGACGAGGGCCGCGCGGCTCTCGGCGGTGGAGAGGGGGTTCTTCTTTTTGGGCTTTGCAGGCTGCTTGCTCATGCGCGGACGCCCCCTTTCGCAAGTTCAGACGGCTTTTTGAACTGGCTGGCGTAGATCTCCTGGTAGACGGGGCAGCGGTCCAGCAGCTCGCTGTGGGTGCCGCAGCCCACCATGTGCCCGTCGTCCAGCACGATGATGCGGTCGGCGTGCTGCAGGCTGGCCGCCCGTTGGCTGACGATGAAGACCGTCATCTCCCCGGGCAGGGCCGCGATGGCCTTGCGCAGCGCCGCGTCGGTGGCAAAGTCGAGGGCGCTGGCGCTGTCGTCCAAAATCAGGATGTCCGGCTTTGCCACAAGGGCCCGGGCGATGGTCAGGCGCTGACGCTGCCCGCCCGAGAAGTTCCGGCCGCCCTGCTCCACCGGCTCGTCCAGGCCGAGGGGCTTGGCCCGCACAAAGTCGGCGGCCTGGGCCGTCTCAAGGGCGGCCCAGAGCTCCTGGTCCGAGGCGGTGCGGCTGCCCCAGAGCAGGTTGGAGCGGATGGTGCCGGTGAACAGCTGCGCCTTCTGCATAACGGTGGCCACCCGGCCCCGCAGCAGCTCCCGGGGCCAGGCGCCGGCCGGCCGGCCGAACAGCTCGACGGCGCCCTCGGTGGCGTCGTAGAAGCGGGGGATGAGGCTGACCAGGCTGGATTTGCCCGCGCCGGTGCCGCCGATCACCCCGATGGTCTCGCCCTGCCGGGCGGTGAAGGTGATGCCGGTCAGGCTCGGCGCGCCCGCCCCGGCGTAGGTCAGCCCCACATGGTCAAAGCGGACGGCTTCGCCCGCGCGGTCGGCCGGCAGCTGCGCGGGGCCCGCCACCGCCTGGGGGAAGGCCATACCCGGCTTTGTCTCCAGCACCGCCTGCACCCGGCCGGCGCTGGCCAGGGCCTTGCTGATCTGCACGATGAGATTGGCCAGCTTGACCAGCTCGACCAGGATCTGGTTCATATAGTTGACCAGGGCGATCAGGTCGCCCGAGGCCATCCCCCCGACGTTGATCTCGATGGCCCCCGTCCACAGCAGGGCCACGATGGCCAGGTTGATCAGCAGATAGGTCAGGGGGTTGGACAGGGCGGAGAGCTGCCCGACTTTCAGCTGCAGGCCGGTCAGCCGGGCGTTGGTGGCCTCGAACCGCTCGGTCTCGGCTGCTTCCTTGCCGAAGGCGCGGACCACCCGCACGCCGGTCAGGTTCTCGCGGGTCAGGCCGAGCACCTTGTCCAGGCCGCCCTGCACCTTTTTGTACAGGGGGCTTGTCACCGCCATGAGGGTGAACACCACCACCGACAGCGCCGGGATGGTCACCACAAAGATCAGCGCCGCCCGCACGTTGACGGTGAAGGCGCAGACCATCGCGCCGACCACCACAAAGGGGCTGCGCAGAAACAGCCGCAGGAACATATTCAGCCCGCCCTGCACCAGGTTGATGTCGCTGGTCATCCGGGTGATGAGGGTGGACACCCCGATGGTGTCCAGCTCGGAAAAGCTGAGGGACTGGATATGGGCAAAGACGGCGTGCCGCAGCGCCGTGGCGTAGCCTACCGCCGCCTTGGCTGAGAAGTACTGGGCGGTGACGCTGCACCCGAGGCCCACCATGGCCAAAAGCAGCAGCAGACCGCACCGCGCGAGGATATAGCCGGCGTCGCCCGAGGCGATGCCCACGTTGACGATGTCGGCCATCACCAGAGGCACCAGCAGGTCAAAGCAGGCCTCCAGCATTTTGAACAGGGGGGCGATGACGCTCTCCTTTTTATAGCCGTTGAGGTAACTGAACATCCGGTTCAAATGAATACCGCTCCTTTCCGGACTGGGTGTGCAAGTATCTTCTATTATACCGTGTCCGGGGTGAAATTGCCAGATGAAACGGCCCGCTTTGGCAAAAAAGCGCCCCTGCGCCGCTCCAGCCTGTTGAGAAACCGCCCGAATCCTGCTATACTGAGAGGGAATACAGAGGAGGACAGCAAAGGATGCCAAATGGGAGAAAACACACCCGGTACCGCCCGGTCAAACACAGAAGGAAGGCCCCTGCCGCCGCGCCGCAGTACGGGCCGCTCTACACCGGCTGCCCCGCCGTCGAGCTTGCCATCGAGCGGCTCTACCAGGCCGACGACAGCGCGCGGGAGGACCGCTTCTGGGGGCTGATCCGCAGCCTGAACTACGCCCTGCAGATGCAGACCAGGGTCCTTGTGCCGGTGCAGGTGCACCCCGACGGGCAGCGGGCGCAGTTCAGCTGGGCCGAGCACCCCATCCCCGCTGAGAAAGCGGCCGGCCTCGACCTGTGGACCCTGAACACCCCCAAAGGGCAGAAGCTGCTGCCCGTCTTTACCACGCCGGAGCAGGCCGACGGCAGCCCGGTGACCCTGGGCCTGCCCATGGCCGAGCTGCCCCTGCAGCAGGTGATGGAGGACACCCTGGCCGCGGCAGACCGGTCGGCGGTGGTGGTCAACCCCTGGGGCCGCTCGGCCGCGCTGGACAAGAGCATCCTGCGGGGGCTGCTGCACGCCCGCAGCGAAGAGGACGCCCCCGGCGAGGCCGAGGTCAGGCAGGGCCGGCAGCTGGCCTGCGACGGCGAGTGGGGGGCCGCCTGGGCCCTCTTTGAGGCCGGGGCCGCCCAGGGCAGCGCCGAGGCGCTGCGCCGGATGGCCTACTGCTGCGACAACGGCCTTGGCACCAAACGGGACCGCCGCCGCGCCCTGTCGCTGTGGAAGAAGGCGGCCGCCGCCGGGGACGTTCTGGCGCAGGTGGCGCTGGGGGACCGCCTGGCCGCCGGCACCGCCCGCACCCCCGCCGACCCGGGCGGTGCGCTGATGGCCTACCGCCGGGCCCGGGCCATGGCCGAGACCGAGATGGACATCACCACCTGGCCGGTGGTCTGCCTGCGGATGGCCCGCGCCGAAGCCCGCGCCACCGACCCCGAGCGGGCCGGCCGCCTGCTGGCCGAGGCGGTGCACGGGCTGCACCTGCTCTGCCAGGAGGAGGCCGACTATGAGGCCGCGCAGGAGCTGAAGGCCGCCGTACAGGAGATGGACGCCTTTGTCCGGCAGCTGTACGCCGGGGCGTCCGATCTGCAGGAGCTGCTGCAGCGCCTGGCCGAGCAGCTGAACACAGAATCTTTACAATTCAGCTGAGAATCCGCCATAAAGCTGCGGTACAATCAAAAGAACGACAAGCGCCCCGGGCGGAGCGGTCCGCCCGGCGGCGCGGCAAGTCCAACAGGCAAGAAGAGAGGACACACATATGGGCAAAGTGATCGGGATCGACCTTGGCACCACCAACTCCTGCGTGGCGGTGGTGGAAGGCGGCAAGCCGGTGGTCATCACCAACGCGGAAGGGGAGCGCACCACCCCCTCGGTGGTGGCCTTCACCAAAGACGGCGAGCGTCTGGTGGGCGGCGCGGCCAAACGGCAGCTGGCCACCAACGCCGGGCGGACCATCTCCAGCATCAAGCGGCGGATGGGCGGCGACTACCGGGTGCGCATCGACGGCAAAGACCTGACCCCCCAGGAGATCAGCGCCATGATCCTGTCCAAGCTGCGCCGCGACGCCGAGAGCTACCTGGGCGAAAAGGTGACCGACGCGGTCATCACCGTCCCCGCCTACTTTGACGACAGCCAGCGCAAGGCCACCCAGGACGCCGGCCGGATCGCCGGGCTGAACGTGC
>DWXX01000004.1 GCA_019118985.1 Candidatus Faecalibacterium faecipullorum | reverse complement strand
GGGACGCCTTTGTCTGCGCCTCCCAGAGCGAGACCCAGGGCCTGACCTACTTTGAGGCGCTGGCCTGCGGGCTGCCCGCCATCGTCCGGGCCGACCCCTGCCTCGACGGCGTGGTGGAGGACGGGGTCAACGGCTGGCAGTGGAAGGACGCCGCCGGCTTTGCCGCCGCCCTCGCCGCGCTGGGCAGCGGGCCGGAGATCCGCGCCGCTTTGCGCAAAGGCGCCCTCGCCACCGCCGAGCGGTACTCGGCCGGCCACTTCGCCGCGCAGGCCCTGGCAGTGTACAGGGAGGCGCTGGACCGCCGGCGCGCCGCCCCCGGCGGCCTGCCGGCCGGGGTGCCGGCCGCAGCCTCGGGGGTGGGGTTCTTCCTCTGCCTGTGGCTGGCGGTCTGGGCCTGGCAGAAGGGCCTGCTGACCGACCTGGCCGCCCTGCAGGCCTTTGTGGCGGGGCTGGGGGTCTGGGCCGCGGCGGCCTTTGTCGCCTTCCAGGCGGTGCAGGTGGTCATCCCGGTGCTGCCGGGGGGCCTGGGGTGCCTGGCGGGGGTGATCCTGTTCGGGCCGTGGTACGGCTTTGCCTACAACTACCTGGGCATCTGCGCCGGGTCGCTGGCCGCCTTCGGGGTGGCGAGGTACTGCGGCCGGCCGCTGCTGGAGCGGATGTTCTCCCCCCGGCTGCTGCGCCGGTACGACAGCTGGCTGGGCAACAAGAGCTTTGCCAAATGGTTCGCGCTGGCCATCTTTTTCCCGGTGGCGCCGGACGACTTTTTGTGCTACCTGGCCGGCACCACCTCGATGCGGTGGGGGCAGTTCACCTTCATCATCCTGACCTGCAAGCCCTTTGCCATCGCGGCCTACAGCACCGGCCTGACGGTGGCCATGAACACCATCCTGCGGCTGCTGTGAGGGCCGTGCCGACCATAGGAAGAGGGAAGTGAAAGCTATGTCTGTCTGCATTTACCGCGGCGGCTACGACACCGTCCGCAAGAGCGGCGTGGGCAAGGCGCTGGAACACCAGGCCGCCGCCCTGCAAAGCGCCGGGCTGCCCCTGGTGGAGGACATCCCCCCCGCCGGCCCCGAGGCGAAAGCCTGCGTCGTCCACCTGAACACCGTTCTGCCCGGCGCGCCGCTGGCCGCCGCCCGGGCCCATGCACGGGGGTGCAAGGTGGTCTACTACGGCCACTCCACCATGGAGGACTTCCGCAACAGCTTCTTCGGCTCCAACCTGCTGGCGCCGCTGTTCAAGCGGTGGCTGATCTTCTGCTACCGGCAGGGGGATGTGGTCATCACCCCCAGCATCTACTCCCGCCGCATCCTGATGGGGTACAAGCTGGGCCGGCCCATCTACGCATTGTCCAACGGCATCGACACCGGCTTTTTCCACCCCGACGCAGAGCGGGCGGCCCGCTTCCGGGCGCGGTACGGCCTTGCCGAGGGGCAGCGGTGCGTCATCTCGGTGGGGCACTGGATGGTGCGCAAGGGCCTGCCCGATTTTGTCGAGCTGGCCCGCCGGATGCCGCAGGTGCGGTTCATCTGGTTCGGCCAGACCGACGACGCCCTGCTGACCGCCGAGGTCCGCCGCGCCATGGACGCCGCCCCCGGCAACGTCCTCTTCGCCGGCTTTGTCGGGGCAGAGGAGCTCTGCGACGCCTACTGCGGGGCGGACGCCTTCGCCTTCCTCAGCCATGAGGAGACCGAGGGCATCGTGGTGCTGGAGGCGCTGGCCTGCGGCATCCCCACCATCGTGCGGGACATCCCGGTCTACGCCAACTGGCTGGAGGACGGCAAGTCGGTCTATAAGGCCGGCACCGTCGACCAGTTTGAAGCAAAGCTGCGGGACATGCTGTCGGGCCACCTGCCCAGCCTGCGGGAGGGGGGCATGGCGGTGGCCGAGGCCCGCAGCCTCGGCCAGATCGGCCAGGCCCTCTGCCGCATCTACGCCGCGGGGGGCTTTCTGGACGCCGCCCGCACCCCGCCCGCCGCAAAAACCGGCGCGGGGGTATGACCGACCATCGACTGTATCTGCTGTATCATGATGAATCTGCTTTTCTCCATCAACCGGAAATTCATCCCTTTGTGGGAGCAGTGCTTGGCCACCATCCTGCGCCACGGGGGCGCGTCTGCCCATGACATCTATGTGCTGCACTCCGACCTGACCGAGGCGGACGGGGCGCGGATGGCCCGCGCCCTCCGCCCGCAGGACCGCTGCACCCTGCTCGATGTGCCGGCGGGGCTGTTCGAGGGCTTCCCCGAGACGGGGCGGTACCCGCTGCAGATCTATTACCGGCTGGCCGCGCCGCTGCTGCTGCCCGAAGCCCTCGGCCGCATCCTCTACCTCGACGTGGATACGGTGGTGCTGAACAGCCTTGTCCCCCTCTACACCTCCGACTTTGCGGGGACGGCCTTCATGGCCTGCAGCCACACCGGCCGCTTTCTGGACCGGGTCAACCAGGCCCGGCTCGACCTCGAAGAGGGGGTGCCCTACCTCAACTCGGGGGTGCTGATGATGAACCTCGCGCTGCTGCGCGGCACGCTGCGGCTTGACGACATCCGCGACTATGCCGAGCGGTACAAAAAGCGGCTCATCCTGCCCGACCAGGACATCCTGACCGCCCTGTTCGGCAGCAGGGCCCTGGTGCTGGACAGCCGCATCTACAATATGACCGACCGGCTGTACATTCAGTGCCAGTGCAGCGCCGCCCCCGCCGAGCGGCTGAGCATCGACTGGGTGCGGCAGAACACCGTCGTCGTCCACTACCTGGGCAAACCCAAGCCCTGGCAGAAGGGCTATGTGGGCCCCCTCGGCGTCTTTTACAAAGAAGAGCTGGCCCGCGCGGGTGGGTGACGAGAGCAAAAAACGGACAAAAAACGGGTGGTAAGACAGAGCCTGTACAGGCCGGTCTTACCACCCGCTTTTTCTGCGAGTGCTTTACACGAGGGGCAGGGTGAAGGAGTAGTGGGAGCAGCGCATCCCCTCCCGCGCGTAGAAGTGGTGGGCGCCGGTACGCCGCTGGTTGGTGGCCAGCTCGATCTGGACGCAGCCGGCTGCGCGGGCGTCGGCGCAGGCCCGGGCGAACATCTCCTTGCCGATGCCGCGGCTGCGGCA
>DWXX01000060.1 GCA_019118985.1 Candidatus Faecalibacterium faecipullorum | reverse complement strand
TGCCGATGACGTCCTCCCGGGTGATGATGACCTCGTGGTGCTCGCTGCCGAGGTACTCCGCGGTCTGGCGGGCGTATTTCAGGTCGATGGCGTCGGTGTCCATCCCGATGGCGAAGGTGCGGATGGGCCGGCCCAGCTTGCGGGCCGCGATGGCGCACACCAAGGACGAGTCCAACCCGCCCGACAGCAGGAAGCCCAGCGGCGCGTCGGCGTCCAGCCGCTTTTCCACCCCGGCGATCAGCTTTTCGCGGATGTTTTGCAGCACATCCTCCATCCCGTCGGCGCAGGGGGCGGGGACGTCGGCGATGTCCTCGTAGCGGACGAACCGCCCGTCGCAGTAGTAGCTGCCGATGGGAAAGGGCCGGATGTCCTCGCACCAGCCCACCAGGTTCTGCAGCTCGCTGGCAAAGGCGATCTTGTGGCTGGATTTCGAGTAGCCGTAGAACAGCGGCCGGATGCCGATGGGGTCCCGCGCGGCGATCAGCCGGTCTTTGCGGGAGTCGTAGAGGATGAGGGCGAACTCGGCGTCGAGGCGGCGGAACATATCCAGCCCGTACTCGTAGTAGAGGGGCAGCAGGATCTCACAGTCGCTGCCCGAGCGGAACTTGTACCCCGCCCGCTGCAGGATGGCCTTTTCAAACCGGAAGCCGTACAGCTCCCCGTTGCAGACCACACAGTCCGCCCCGCGGGTGAAGGGCTGCATCCCATCCGGCGTCAGCCCCATGATGGCCAGGCGCCCAAACCCCATCAGCCCAAAGGGCCCTTCGATCACACGCTGATCGTCCGGGCCGCGGCTGACGGTGCGCAGCAGGTACTTTCGGAACTCTGCGGCCGGCAGATCGCGCCCGGTATAACCCATGATACAGCACATAGCGTTTACTCCTTACATACTTTCCTTATCCCAAAAACGACAAAAAGAGGCCCGGCTCTCACATCGAGAACCAGACCTCTTTGTCTGTGCTTTTATTCTATACAGGCTGCCCAAAAAGTCAAGCTGTTTTTTGGCAAAGTGAAATCTTTTCATTTCACGCCTGTTCTAATGTATCTTCCGTACCGCTCAGCTCCTCGATCAGGGCCCGGGCCACCGCCTCGCGGGGGCGGCGGGTGTCCATGGCCTCCTTCTCGATCTGGCGGTGGGCCTCGGCCTCGGTCAGGCCGCGGCGCTCGATCAGCAGGCACTTGGCCCGGCCGATCAGCCGCAGCTGGGCGAGTTTCGCCTGCAGGCGGTCGTTTTCCGCCCGCAGGCGCTCCATCCGCCGGCAGCCGGCCGCGGCGGTGCGGACGGTGCGGACCAAGTACGCCGCCGAAAATGGCCGCGGCACCGCCAGCACCCCCCGGGCGCTGAGCAGGTCGGCCAGTTCCTCGCAGAGGGCGGCTTTGGCCAGAAAGACCACCCCGGCGTCGGTCTGCTCCGCCGCGTCCAGGCAGAGCTGGCTGCCCAACTCGTCGGGCAGCGGCGCGTTGACCACCACCAGCTCAAAGCCGCCCTCCAGCAGCCGCCGGCGCGCCTCGGCGCCGCTGGCCGCCATGACCGGCCGTGCCCAGCCCAGCTCGGCCAGGCGGGCGGACAGATAAGCGTTGGACTGCACCCCCGCGCTGACGATCATCGCACGTCCCATAGGGCGCCTCCTTTCAGCGCGGTCACAGGACGCCGAACCACCGCGCCCGCTCATACTCGGCGGGGTCGGCGGCAGCGCGCAGCTCGGCGCAGCGGCGCAGCTGTTCCTCATAGTAGCGGCCGGCCAGCTCTTCGGGCAGCACCTTGTGCAGGAAGGGGCTGGCCTGCGCGACGGCCACCGCCTCTTCCAGCCCGGCGGGCAGCGGGGCGAGGCCGGCAGCCTCGCCCTCCTGCAGGGCGAAGAGGTTGCGGTCCACCGGCGCGGGCAGGGTCAGCCGCTGTTCCACCCCGTCCAGCCCCGCCGCCAGGATCAGCCCGATGGCAAGGTAGGGGTTGCAGGCGGGGTCGGGGCTGCGCAGCTCCATCCGGCAGCTGTCCCCCCGGGCGGCCGGGATGCGGACCAGCTGGCTGCGGTTCTGGCGGCTCCAGCTGACAAAGCGGGGGGCCTCGTTGCAGCCCAGCCGCAGGTAACTGTTGGGCAGCGGGCTGGTAAAGGCGGCCAGCTCCCGGCTGTGGGCCAGCACCCCGGCCATAAAGCTGCCGGCGGCGCTGTCGGGGGCGATGTCCCCTTCAAAGAGGTTGTGCCCGTCCCGGTAGAGGGAGATGTTGATGTGCAGCCCGCTGCCCGCCTGGTCGGCCAGGGGCTTGGGCATGAAGCTGGCGTACAGCCCGCTGCGCCCCGCGATGGCCCGGGCCGTCTGCTTGAACATCATGATGTGGTCGGCGGTCTTGAGGGGGCTGGCGTAGTGGAAGTCGATCTCGTTCTGGCCGCAGCCGCTCTCGTGGTGGCTGTGCTGGGGGGCAAGGCCCATCTGCTCGAGGGTCAGGCAGATGTCCCGGCGGATGTTCTCCCCTGCGTCGAGGGGGTAGACGTCGAAGTAGCCGCCATGGTCGATGGGGGTGCGGGTGGGGCGGCCGCGCTCGTCGGTCTCAAAGAGGTAGAACTCGCACTCGGCCCCGACGTTGCAGACAAGGCCCAGCCTGCGCAGCCGCTGCGCCGTGCGGCGCAGAAAGCCCCGGCAGTTGCCCCCGAAGGGCGCGCCGTCCGGCCGCTCGATGTCGCAGAAGAACTGCATCACCCCGCCCTCGGCCGGCCGCCAGGGCAGGATGGTCAGGGTGGACAGGTCGGGCCGCAGGACAAGGTCGCTCTCCTCCACATGGAGGAAGCCGGGGACGGCGCTGCCGTCGAAGCAGACCCCCTCCTCGATGGCGCGGGGCAGGTCCCCCGCCAGGACGGCGATGTTCTTCTGGGCGCCGAAAATGTCGGTGAAGGCAAAACGGACGAACTTGACATTGTTGTCCTCGACAAAGTCGAGCACGTCCTGCCGGGTCAGCTGGTCGTTGGGCATAGCTTCCTCCTGTGTCTGTACAGCACCCAGCGCCCCGCCTTCTCAATAAGGCGGAGCGCGGGTCTTGCGTGTGTTCTGCCGCCCTCACCGGCCGTGTGCGCCGGGGGGCAATGGGGCATGCTTTCTCAATCCTCTACGTAATGCAGCATCTTGCTGTAGCTGGGCAGCGGCCAGTATGTGTCGCCGCAGACCGTCTCGGCGTCGTCGGCGGCAGAGCGCAGCCCGGCCATCAGGGGCAGCACTGTGTCGTGGAAAGCGTTGGCCCGGGCGGTCATGTCGGCCAGGCCCTGGGCGGCGCAGACGGCGTCCGACAGCTGCCCGGCGGCCTCGTCCATGGCGTCGGCGTCCCGGGCCAGCCGCTCGAGGACGGCGGTCTCGGCTTTGACGCTCAAGGTCTCGCTGACCGCCTTCTTGGCGGCGATGGTGCGGGCGAGGTCGCCCATATAGGCGCTCACGGCGGGCAGCAGCTGGCGGCGGGCCATCTCCAGCATGGTCAGCGCCTCGATGTTGATGATCTTGGCGTAGTGCTCCATCTCGACTTCGTACCGGCTGAACATCTCGGTGCGGGTCATGACGCCGAATTCTTCCATCAGGGCGATGTTCTTCCCCTCGATGAGGGCGGGCAGGGCGGCGGGGGTGTATTTCTTATTGGGCAGCCCGCGGCGCTCGGCTTCCACTTCCCACTCATGGCTGTAGCCGTCCCCGTTGAAGATGACCCGCCGGTGGTCGCGGATGGTCCGCTTGACCAGCTTGATGACCGAATCGGGGAAGTCGTCCGAGGCTTCCAGCTCGTCGGCGTAGCCCTTGAGCTCTTTGGCGACAGCGGTGTTCAGGATGGTGTTGGCGTCGCTCAAATTCTCATGGCTGCCCGGCATACGGAACTCGAACTTGTTGCCGGTGAAGGCGAAGGGGGAGGTGCGGTTGCGGTCGGTGGTGTCCTTGCTGAACTTGGGCAGGACGTCCACCCCCAGGTCCATCTTGACCTTGACCGGCCCCGCGTAGGGCGAGTCGGAGGCGATGGCGTCGATGACGGCTTCCAGCTCTTCGCCCACAAAGATGGAGATGACGGCGGGGGGCGCTTCGTTCGCGCCCAGGCGGTGGTCGTTGCCCGGGGTGGCGACCGAGGTGCGCAGCAG
>DWXX01000059.1 GCA_019118985.1 Candidatus Faecalibacterium faecipullorum | reverse complement strand
GGGCGGGCCGGGCGGGGGCGGCGCGGCGGGCCAGCGGCGGCAGAACGGCCGGCTGCACCGGCCAGGGGCGGGGCGCCTCCCGCTTGTGCAGCAGGCTGTCGAGGGCGGCGCGGCGCAGCTCGCCCGCGGCGCTGCCCGGCAGGTACCAGAGCCCGCCCTCCATCTCCACCTCGATGCGCTCGGGGGTGAAAGGGGTGCCGCCGGTCTTGGCCAGGCTGCGGCGGAGGGGCTCCGCCGGGTCGGTGCGGGCGGGCTGCACCGGGGTGTCGCCGTAGGCAAAGGCCCGGTTGCCGTCCCGGTCGGCGGCGGTCAGCTTCTGGCCATCGGGGCCGACCTCCAGCCGGAGGCTGACCGGCACCCGGGGCCGCTCACGCCGGTAGAGCTCCCGCAGCGCGGGCAGGGCCCGCCGGGTCTCGGCGGCGTCGGCCTCGCTGCGGGTGCCGAACATCGAGCCGTCGATCCGGCCGTCCAGGTACCCCGAGGTAAAGCCGGAGCGGCTGAAGGCGCTCTCCAGCACGGCGCGGTCGTAGGCGCGGCCCTCCCGGCCGGCCAGGCAGGCGTTGACCGCCGCCGCCACATACTCGGGGGTGCGCAGCCGGCCCTCGATCTTGGCCGAGGCCACCCCCGCCGCCTGCAGCTCGTCCAGCCGGCCGATGACCGAATTGTCCTTGAGGGAGAGGTGATGGGCCCTGCCCGGGCGGCCTTCGGGCAGGGGGGCGGCGTCGAAGGGCAGACGGCAGGGCCCTGCGCAGGAGCCGCGGTTGCCGCTGCGCCCGCCCAGGAAGGCGGACATATAGCACTGCCCGCTCATGCTCATGCACAGCGCCCCGTGGACGAAGCACTCGGTCTCGATGCCGCAGCCGGCGGCGATGGTTTTGATCTCCTCCAGGCTGAGCTCCCGCGCCAGGATGACCCGGGCAAACCCCAGCTCGGCCATCTCCAGCGCCCCCTCGAGGGTGTGGACGCTCATCTGGGTGGAGGCGTGCCGGGGCAGCGCCGGCGCGATCTGCCGGCAGAGCTCGGCCGCCGCCATGTCCTGGCAGATGACGGCGTCGGCGCCGCTGGCGGCCACCGCCCGCACCGCGTCGGCCAGGGCCGCCAGCTCGCCGGCATAGACGGTGGTGTTCATGGCCACATGGACCTTCACCCCCCGCCCGTGGCAGAAGCCCACCGCCCGGCCGAGGCTCTCGGCGTCAAAATTGCCGGCCCCGCTGCGGGCGTTGAACCCGGCAAAGCCCAGGTATACTGCGTCTGCGCCGCTGTAGACGGCGGCGCGGAGCATCTCTTCACTGCCCACCGGGGCAAGGATCTCGATCTGTGCCATAGTCTCCCTTTGTCTGCCTTTGTCTGTATGATATGATCCGCGGCGGCGCCGGCCGTTACGGCTGCGCGTCCGCCTCTTCCTGCGCGTCCTCGTTCTTTTTGTTCTTGTCCTGGCGGCGCAGGCGGTCCAGCTGCTCCCGCAGGGCGGCGGCCTCCCGGCGCAGGGCCTCGTTCTCGGCCCGCAGCTTGTCCTCGGCCGAGCGGGCGCGGGCTGCGTCGGCGATGTAGTCCTGGATCTGGCTGCGCATGTTTTCGGCGCTGCCGGTGCTCTTCTGGTATTCATCCAGATAGTCCATGGCGCAGAACACCGCCGCCTTGGTCACCGGCAGGCTGGGGTTCGACTCCATCAGCTTGGTGATGTCCCGGTCGAGCTTGTCGGCCAGGGAGGTGATGTATTTTTCCGAATCGGTGGTGGCGAAGGCATACTGCGCCCCCGCGATGTTCACCCGCACTTTATTTACCATAGCAGCCTCGCTTTCCGTTTTCTGTCCCCGCCGGGCCCGGTTTGGGCCGATTTGGCGCACCAAACTCCCGCCGCCTGTTCAGACAGGGCGCGGCGGCAGGAGTTTCTCCCGCCATTTCTCCCCGAGTTTCCCCCCTTGGCGGGGGCGCGGGAGGGCGGCGGCGGCCCGCTGTTTATCCTTTATTATAATATAATCGGCCTCCAAGAGGAAGGGCCAAATTGAAATTCCTGCACTTTCAGCACAAAGTTTTTCATGAAAATATAGCGGATACGGAAAAAATCCTGCTTTTCCTTGCAATCGCACAGGGAAGCGATTATAATAATCGTGTTGTGTTATGGACGCCGGGCCGGCAGGGCAAGTTTCTCCGGTATTTCCGTCGTTCTTTAACGGGGCGCGGGCCGCTCAGAACGGCCGTCCGCCCCGATAGACCCCCTATTGACAGGAGATTACACGTATGACAACCAAGGAATTCTCTACCCTTCTGCAGAATAAGCTGACCAGCGAGTACGGCGTCGATCTGTCTGTTGCATCCAACCAGCAGATCTACCGCGCTCTGGCCCTGATCTGCCGCCAGATGATGAGCGACAACTATAAAAAGTTCCAGTCCAAAGTCATCGGCACCGGCTCCAAGCAGGTGTACTACCTGTGCATGGAGTTTCTGATGGGCCGCAGCCTCAAGACCAGCCTGCTCAACCTGGGCCTGGACGAAGTGTGCAAGGAAGCCCTCGCCGCCGCCGACATCAACGTCGACACCATCTATGAGGAAGAGCCGGACGCCGGCCTGGGCAACGGCGGCCTGGGCCGTCTGGCCGCCTGCTACCTGGACGGCATGGCCACCACCTGCATCGGCGGCACCGGCTATTCCATCCTGTATGAGTACGGCATCTTCAAGCAGAAGATCGTGGACGGCTGGCAGCAGGAGCGGGCCGACAACTGGCTGCC
>DWXX01000058.1 GCA_019118985.1 Candidatus Faecalibacterium faecipullorum | reverse complement strand
GGCGTCATAGCTGGGGGTCAGTCCAGGTTGTGCTTGCGGCAGAACAGCTTGGAGGCGAAGTACATCCCCACCCACAGGCCGACGGCCAGGACGAGGTAGAAGGGGTTTTCCAGGGCGCTGGTGAGGGACTGGCCGAAAATGGCCATCATGGCGACCATCACCGCCTTGCCGGCAAGCAGGGTGAGGACGTAGCGCCTGCTGTCAAAGTCGGAGATGCCGAAGGTCAGATGGAGGAAGGAGGTGGGGGTGAAGGGCAGCATGGCCAAAGTGAACAGGGCCGAGGTGTCGCAGTTGCTGACCCACCGCTGCGCTCTGCGGAACCACTCGTACTTGCTGGCGTGCTTTAAGAAAAAACGCTTGACCACCCGCCGCCAGAAGGTGAACATCACCGACCCGCCGATGGCCACCCCGCACCAGCTGTAGAGGAAGCCGAATACCGGGCCGTGGGCGGCCACGTTGAGGGCCACGATGGCGATGAGGGGCAGCGGCGGCACGAAGGATTCCACCATCGCCAGCAGGATGGGGACGAGGGGCCCCAGATCCCCGAAGCTGTCCAGCAGGTGCTGCCAGAATTCCAGCGATGTGAGCTGACTGCCCCAGTACAGCAGCGTTTCTTCCATGTAGCGTCCTCCCATTGTGCCTTTCTTGTGCCTTTGATGTCTGTGTACTCTCAGTATACCCCGCGATTATGACAAAGCGGTGAACGAACTGTCAACATCTCCCTAAAAGGGACAGGGTTTAACGGTTTTTGGGCTGACTGCCTTCCGGCGCGGCGGCTTTGGCGGCGCGGGCTTCGGCGGCGTGTACCCGCTCCAGCTGCTGGCGGCGCTGCTTGTGCCATTTGGCCAGCAGCTCTTCGGTGGGCATCTGCAGGCAGCGGGCGTAGGTCCAGTGCAGGCCGTCCCGCCGGGCCAGCTTGTACCGCTCAAAGACCCCCTGCCCGGCTTCGCTGCCGGTGCCGGCGCACTGCGGGCACTGCGCCAGGGTGTACCAGGTGTTGCTGCCCTTTTTCAGCCAGACGTCGTCGGGGGCGAGGGGGGCGCCGCAGACCGGGCAGGCGGCGCTGAGGATGCGGGGGTCGCTGCGCCAGGCGAACTGCTCGACGTTGCCCTCCCACAGGCGGAAGTCCCGGTAATCCCCCGGCGGCGGGCAGAGGCTCTGCCGGAGGGCCTCTGCCTCCGACGGGTACTCGGCCAGGCCGCGGGGCAGGTCGATGCAGCGGCAGATGTCGGCGGTGTACAGCGCGTCGGACAGCGCGTCGTGGAAGGGCCGCTCGGTGGGCAGCCCCAGGCGGGTGACGACGCTCTCAAGGGTCAGGCCGTCCCCCTCCTTGCGGGGGCACTGGCTGAGAAAGATCTGCTGCAGGTTGTACCAGACGGTGGGCTGGCTCTCGTCCAGGTTGCACAAAAACAGGTTCTGCTTGAGGACCGGCACGTCGTCGAGGCCCCACTCGGCAAACTCGGCGTCGGGGCCGCACCACTTCATGAACCGGCGCAGCCCCTGCAGGATGGGCTCGCCCCTGTCCAGGTCGGCCTGGGTCAGGCCGGTGACCTTGGCGATGTGGTGCTGCAGCTTGCGGAAGATGCGGGGCCGCAGATGGATGGAGAAGGTGTCCAGCACCCGCCCCGTCTCGTCCACCCGCACGGCGCCGATCTCGATGATCTCGCCGCGCAGGGTCTGCTCCACCCCGTGGTAGTTGAAGGTATGGGGGCGGTAGCCGATGTTCCACTCCAGGTCAAAGATGACCAAATTTCGCTGGGGCATAACTTCGCAGCCCTCCTTTCTTCAGTGCAGGATGAAGCGTTCGACCGCCTCGGCCACGCCGTCGTGGTTGTTGTCGGCGTCGGTGATATAGTCGGCTTCGGCCTTGACCGGGCCCTCGGCGTTGGCCATGGCCACCCCCACCCCGGCGTAGCGCAGCATCGAGCGGTCGTTCATCCCGTCGCCGCAGGCCATCAGGTTCTCCCGCGTAAAGCCCATCCGGTCCAGCAGGGCGGCCAGGCTCTTGTCTTTGGCCACCCCCAGGGGCACCGCCTCGATGAAGAAGGGGCTGGAAGGGTAGAGGTCGATCTGCCCGGCAAACCGCTCGGCCCCCGCCCGCAGGACGTGGGGCAGCCGCACCGGGTCAAGGGTGATCAGCATCTTGTTGACCGGGTAGTTGACATAGGCGGCAAGGTCGGCCACTTCGATCATGGGCAGCTTGTTGGTAAAGCCCTCCCGCTGGGCCCAGGGGTCGCCGGGGCGCTCGGTGACCACACCCTCCTCGTTGTAGGTGACGATGGCGACGTTCTGTTCGGCGGCAAAGCGGCAGAGGGCCGGCACCATGGGGGCGGGCAGCACCTGCTGCCACAGCACGCGGTGGCCGGGGCCGCAGTCCACGATGGCCCCGCCGTTGTAAGCCAGGATGGCCCCCGCCCGCCCGGGCTGCCCCAGATCAAGGGCCCGCGCGACGGGGGTGACCCCGGCGATGGGCCGCCCGGAGGCAAGCACCACCGTCACCCCGCGCGCCAGCGCGGCGTCGAGGGCGGCGCGGGTGCGGGGGGTGATCTCTTTCCGGTCGTTGGTGAGGGTGCCGTCCAGGTCGAGGGCCAGCACCTTGATATTCGATTGCGCCATGGCGTAGAGTTCTCCTTCTCAGTTGCAGTTTCATCTTTTATTGTACAATAAAATCGCGCAGGAGAAAAGAGAGAAAATCGGTTTTTCCGGAAAAACGCCAAAAAACCCCGCCCCCATGGCAGAGGGCGGGGCGGGGGGTATGGGTCACTCGGCCAGGTTGCCGGTGTAGAGCTGGTAATACTTGCCTTTTTTGGCGATCAGTTCGTCGTGGCTGCCGCGCTCGATGATGCGGCCCTGCTCGAGGACGATGATGCAGTCGGAGTTGCGGACGGTGGACAGGCGGTGCGCGATGACGAAGGTGGTGCGGCCGGTCATCAGGCCGTCCATGCCCGCCTGCACAAGGGCCTCGGTGCGGGTGTCGATGGAAGAAGTCGCTTCGTCCAGAATCAGCACCGGCGGGTCGGCCACCGCCGCCCGGGCGATGGCCAGCAGCTGCCGCTGCCCCTGCGAGAGGTTCGCGCCGTCGCCGGTCAGCATGGTGTTGTAGCCGTCGGGCAGCCGGCGGATGAAGCCGTCGGCGTTGGCCAGCTTTGCCGCGACGACGCACTCCTCGTCGGTGGCGTCCAGGCGGCCGTAGCGGATGTTGTCCATCACCGTGCCGGTGAACAGGTGGGTGTCCTGCAAAACGATGCCGAGGGACCGGCGCAGGTCGGCCTTTTTGATCTTGCGGATGTTGATGCCGTCGTAGCGGATCTTGCCGTCGGCGATGTCGTAGAAGCGGTTGATGAGGTTGGTGATGGTGGTCTTGCCCGCGCCGGTGGAGCCTACGAAAGCCACCTTCTGGCCGGGCTTGGATGTCGCTGTATTTCCCGACAATCTGAATAAACCTTGATATATCCCTTTTTCGCTCGGTAAC
>DWXX01000057.1 GCA_019118985.1 Candidatus Faecalibacterium faecipullorum | reverse complement strand
CTGCGCGCCCTCATCGAGGGGCTGCCCGGGCGGGAGCGGCAGCTCATACTGCTGCGGTACGGCCTGGCGGGGCAGCCGCCCCTGACCCAGCTGGAGACCGCGCAGCTGCTGGGCATCAGCCGCAGCTATGTCTCCCGCCTCGAGACCCACGCGCTGCGGCTGCTGCGGCAGGGATGGGGGGAGTGAGGCGCCCCTCACATCCGCTTTTCCAGCCGGTGGTAAATGATGGTGCCTATGATATACTGGCCGACCCACAGCACAAACAGCATGGCGATGACCCACGCCGGGGCCTGCAGCAGGGCCAGCACAAATTCCAACCCCAGCAGGGTAAAAGACATGAGCTGATTGGTCAGCCAGCCCGCGCGCATCCGCAGCATCTGCTTGCGCTCGTCTACGGCGTTGATGTGGGCCTCCTGCTGTTTGGCCTGATAGGCGTCTTTGCGCGCAGGGTTCTGCCACCAGCAGTGCCTGAGCAGGTGGACGCTCTCGGCGCAGACCGTCCCGAACCCCATCCAAAACACCAGGTTGCCGTAATAGCTGTCTATCTGTGGCAGGCTGGCTGCCATCAGGGCGGCCCCGATCACGATGTAAATGATAAAGGGCAGCTTTTCTTTCATGTGTCTCCCTCCTCTTCATAGATGAAAATATCCTCGATGGCCAGGCCGAAATATCGCGCGATCTTGAAGGCCAGCAGGATGGACGGGTTATACCGCCCGTTTTCCAGCGAGCCGATGGTCTGGCGGGACACCTCCAGCGCGCTGGCCAGTTCCTCCTGCTTGATGCCGCGGGCCTTGCGCAGCTCTTCGAGACGGTTCTTCATGGGCTGCCCCCTTTCTGTGACCTTGATGGAAAGTTTCCTTTCCGTAACTGTATGATATCACAGGCGGGGCGGAATGTCAAGCGCGCTTTCCATTTTGCTGCAAAAAAACAGGAAGCCCGGTCTGGGCTTCCTGTCGGTGGTCTGCGTTAGTTTGTTGTTTCTGTATGTTCTGCGCCGTCGGCGAGCTGGCGGGCTTTGTCGGCCTGGTACCGGCGCAGCGCGTCGCTCATCTGGTCAAGGCAGGGGGCGAAGGCGGCGTCGAAGGCTGCGGCCGCGGCCTGGGGGCTGCCGGCAGCCCGGGCCTTGTCGCAGCAGCGGTCGATCATGGCCTTGCCCACATGGTCGCGGTAGCTCTGGCGGCAGAGCCGCGCGAGGGTGAGCTGGGGCTGCTCGCCGCCGAAGCGGAGGTATTTGGTACACTCGGCCAGCACCACCATCCGCCCCAGCAGGTAGTCGTACTGGCGGAAAAATTCGTCGGGGTCGGCGGTGGCGTTCAGCACGGCGGCGGCCTGCCGGGCCTGCTCGAGGTAGCGGGGGGCGAGGTCGGCGGCCTGCCGGCGGTCCTGCAGATGGACGTCCACCCGGGTGCGGGCCGGGTCGGGGCAGTACAGGTCGGCCGCGCCGTCGGGGGCGTCCTGCGCATCCTGCGCGTTTTGGGCGGTTTGGTCGTCTTGGGCGCCGGCCTCCCCGGGCGTGTCGGCGTCGGGGGCGCGGCGGGCGCCCTTCAGCAGCAGAAAGCCCGGCACAAGGCAGAGTCCTGCCAGCAGGGCGGGGCCGCTCATCTGCCCGGCCGACAGGGCCCAGACCGGCCCCAGCACCCCGCAGGCGAGGAAACACCACCCCAAAACCAGACTGACCCTGCGCTTATCCATGCCGCATGCTCCTTTCCTGCATCCAAAGGCCCCCGCGGGGCCGCTATGAAGAAAACCACCCGAAAACGAACGTTCCCAGGTGGTTTTGGGTGGAGCGGGTAATCGGAATCGAACCGACCTCCACAGCTTGGAAGGCTGTTATACTAGCCGATGTACTATACCCGCACTTATGGCTGGTATTATACCACGCCGCGCCCCAAAAGTCCAGTGCAAAATTTGCGCGGGGCGGCTTTACAGGCACCGCGCTTTCCGGTAAGATAGGGGCAGGACAAAAACCGGAAAGGGGAGACGCGCCATGCCCGACGCCGCAGCAACGGTCCGCGCCCGGCTGTTCGCCATGCAGGACAAGCAATACCAGACCTTTCAGCAGAAACTGCTGCCCACCCTGCCGCCCGGCGCGGTGATCGGGGTGCGCACCCCCGCGCTGCGCCGCCTGGCAAAAGAGCTGGCTGGCGGGGCGAAGGCGGAAGCCTTCCTCGCCGCGGCGCCCCACCTGTATTATGAGGAGAACAACCTCCACGCCTTCCTGTTGGAGCGGCTGCGGGACTACGGCGCGGCCCTGGACGGGGTGGAAGCCTTCCTGCCCTATATCGACAACTGGGCCACCTGCGACTGCTGCAGCCCGCCGGTCTTTGCCCGGCACACCGGCGAGCTGATCGCGCCGGTGCGGCGGTGGATCGGTTCCGACCGCACCTACACCGTCCGCTACGGCCTCGGGATGCTGATGCGCTATTACCTGGACGACGGCACGTTCAGCCCCGCCTACCTCGCATGGGCGGGGGCGGTGCGCTCGGAGGAATACTATGTGCGGATGATGGCGGCGTGGTTCTTCGCCACCGCCCTGGCCAAACAGCCGGAGGAGACCTGGCCCTGGCTGGCCGAGCCCCGGCTGGAGCCCTGGGTGCGGGCCAAAGCGGTGCAGAAGGCGCTGGAGAGCCGCCGCATCCCGCCGCAGCAGAAAGACGCGCTGCGCGCCCTGCGGGCCGGCTTTGCAAAAGGTTTGTGAGCGGAACGCGGTTTGCCTGTTTACTTTGGGGCGGTTTTATTGTAAAATAGGCACAGTGAAAACTTAAACGTCAGGCGGAGTGATGCGTATGGGACTGAAATACAACCGAATCCTTCTCAAGATCAGCGGCGAGGCTTTGGGCGGCGCAAAGGGCGCCGGCTTTGACGAGGCCGCCATGGACGCCATCTGCGGCGGGGTCAAAAAGGCATGGGCCCTCGGCGTGCAGATCGGCATCGTGGTGGGGGGCGGCAACTTCTGGCGCGGGCGGACCAGCGGAAAGATGGAGCGCACCCTCGCCGATAAGATCGGGATGCTGGCCACCGTCATGAACGCCCTGGCCGTCTCGGACAAGCTGGCCCAGCTGGGGGTGCCCAGCGCGGTGTTCACCGCCGTCGAGATGCCCCGCGTCGCCCCGGTCTTTGACCGCGGCGCGGCCATCGCCGCCATGGAAGAGGGCAAGGTGGCCGTCTTTGGGGGCGGCACCGGCAACCCCTTCTTCTCCACCGATACCGCCAGCGCGCTGCGGGCTGTGGAGGTGTCGGCCGACGTGATGTGCAAGGCCACCATGGTGGACGGCGTCTACGACAAGGACCCCCACAAGTACCCCGACGCCAAAAAGTACGACACCCTCACCTTCACCAAGGTGCTGGAGGACCAGCTGGCCGTCATGGACGGCACCGCGGCCACCCTCTGCCGGGACAACCGCCTGCCCATCCTGGTGTTCGACCTGGCCGACCCCGACAACATCGCCCGGGCGGCCGAGGGGGAAAATGTGGGCACCCTGGTCTATGAGGAGTGAGCCGGCACTATACTGTCTGGGTAGGGCAGCCGGCCGCGCCGGCAGACGCATTGGAACAACTGGGCCCCCGGCCCGGAAGGATACGACAACGAACAGGAGATAAACGACTATGAGCAGCAATACCAAGGTGTACGAGGATAAGATGAAAAACTCGGTCGAGCATCTGGAGCGGGAACTCGCCGCCGTCCGCGCCGGCCGCGCCAACCCCGCCGTTTTGGATAAGGTGCTGGTGGAGTACTACGGCGCCCCCACCCCCATCCAGCAGGTGGCGTCGGTGGCGGTCAGCGAGGCGCGCACCCTGACCATCACCCCGTGGGACCGCTCGCTGCTGCGCCCCATCAGCAAGGCTATCCAGGCCAGCGACGTGGGCATCAACCCCATCGACGACGGCCAGACCATCCGGCTGAACTTCCCCGCGCCCAATGAGGAGCGCCGCCGCCAGCTGGCCAAGGAGGTCTCCAAGATGGGCGAGGACGCCAAGGTGGCCGTCCGCAACGTCCGCCGCGAGGCGATGGATAAGGCCAAGGCCATGAAGAAGGCCGGCGAGCTGACCGAGGACGACCAGAAGAGCATGGAAGAGGCCGTCCAGAAGATCACCGACAAGTATGTCAAGCTGGTCGACAAGGCCGTGGAAGAAAAGCAGAAGGAGATCATGTCGGTCTAAAGCGGCCGCCATGCACAGATTGCGGGAGGTGCCGTGCGCTGGGGTAAAGGTGCGCGGCACTTTTTGCAATGCCGGTATACGGCAGGGAACAGGAGGGGAAGCTATGCCGCAGCACCCGGATTTTGCACGCGGGCTCTCGGTGGGGATCATCATGGACGGCAACGGCCGCTGGGCCAAACAGCGGGGCCTGCCCCGCACCGCCGGCCACAAGAAAGGGGCCGAGGTCTTTCAGCAGATCGCCGACTACTGCGACCGGATCGGGCTGGCGTCGGTCTATTTCTACGCCTTCTCGACCGAAAACTGGAAGCGCCCCGCCGAGGAGGTGGGGGCCATCATGCGGCTGTTCGGCGAGTATCTGGTCCGGGCCTTCGACTACAAGAGCCGCAACAACCGGATCGTCTTTCTGGGCGAGCGGGCCGCCCTCGACCCGCGCCATCAGCAGCTGATGGCCGAGATCGAGCGGGACACCGCCGACCGCACCGGCATGGTGCTGAACATCGCGGTCAACTACGGCGGCCGGCAGGAGATCACCCGCGCGGCCCGGCTGCTCGCGCAGGAGGCCGCCGCCGGCCGGCTGGACCCCGCCGCCATCACCGAGGAGACGCTGGCCGCAAGGCTGTACACCGCCGGGCAGAAAGACCCCGACCTCATCCTGCGGCCCAGCGGGGAGAAGCGGCTGTCCAACTTCATGCTCTGGCAGGCGGCCTACGCCGAGATGGTGGATATGGAAGTCCTCTGGCCCGACTTCACCCCCGCCCATCTGGACGCCGCCATCGCCGAGTACAACCGCCGGTCCCGCCGGTTCGGCGGCATCTGAACCGGAGAGGGGGACCCCAAGACCGGCCCTGAGCCTGAGCCGGCCCTGAGAAGGAGAAACGATGAAAACACGTGTGATTACCGCCCTTGTGGGCATAGCCGTCCTGGTGCTGGTGATGCTGACCTTCAACACCCTGGTGTTCAACCTGGTGGTGGCGGCGGTGGCGCTGATCGGGATGCACGAGGTCTATGCCGCCCTGGGCTTTGATAAGCGGGACTGGCCGCTGTACGCCGTCCAGGTGCCCTACACGCTGCTGGTGATGCTGTCCAGCTATGAGGATGTGCGGGCGATGGTGATGGCGGCGTCCTTCGCGCTGCTGTTGTTCTACTGCATCTACCTGGTGGTGCGCAACGGCACCGTCAGCTACCAGAAGGTCAGCGGGCTGATCCTCTTTTCGGGGATCATCCTGTTCTGCTTTTACTCGCTGATCCACCTGAAGATCCTGCTGCCGGTGGAAAAGTACAGCTACGACGCCATCTTCTTCATATTGCTGGTGCTCTGCTTCGCCTGGGGCGGGGACACCTGCGCCTATTTTGCGGGGCGGGCTTTCGGCAAGCACAAGCTCTGCCCCCGCGTCAGTCCCAAAAAGACGGTGGAAGGCGCCGTCGGCGGGGTGCTGGGCACCATGCTGTTCGGGGTGGTGGTGACGGTGGCCTATTCGGTCATCGCTGACCGCACCGAGGCCTTTACCCAGAGCAACATCGGGGTGTCGATGTACGTCATCATCGGCCTGCTGGGGGTGGTGGCGGCTGTGCTGGGCATCTACGGCGACCTGTTCGCCAGCGTGGTCAAGCGGCAGTGCGGCATCAAGGATTACGGCACCATCTTCCCGGGGCACGGGGGCATTCTGGACCGCTTTGACAGCGTGATGTTCATCGCCCCCTTCGTCTCGATGGTGATCACCGCCGTCTTTTACCGGTGAGGAGGGGTGCTATGGCCAAAAAGATCACACTGCTGGGCTCCACCGGGTCGATCGGCACCCAGAGCCTGGATGTCGTCCGCGCGCAGGGGTACGAGGTGTTCGGCCTGTCGGCCCACAGCCATACCGACCTGCTGCTGCGCCAGATCGAGGAATTTCACCCCCGGGCGGTCTGCGTCACCGACCCGGCCGCCGCTGAAACGCTGGACGCCGCCCTGGCCGGGCGCGCCGGCGCGCCCAAATTGCTGCGCGGGCCCGAGGGGCTGCGGCAGCTGGCCGCCATGGACGGGGCCGACGTCGTCCTCAACAGCGTGGTGGGGATCGCCGGGCTGGGCGCCTCCCTCGCCGCCATCGAGAGCGGGCACGACCTCGCCCTCGCCAACAAGGAGAGCCTTGTCACCGGCGGGCACCTGGTCACCCGGGCGGCGGCGCAGCACGGGGTACACCTGCTGCCGGTGGACAGCGAGCACTCGGCCATCTTCCAGTGCCTGCAGGACAAAGAGAGCGCCAAGAGCCTGGTCAAGATCCTGCTGACCGCCTCGGGCGGGCCCTTCTTCGGGATGAAGGCCGAACAGCTGAAAGACAAAACGAAGGAGGACGCCCTGCGCCACCCCAACTGGAACATGGGGGCCAAGATCACCATCGACAGCGCCACCCTGATGAACAAGGGCCTTGAGCTGATCGAGGCGGTCTGGCTGTTCGGCCTGCCCCCCGAGAAGATCCAGATCGTGGTGCAGCGGCAGAGCATCATCCACTCGGCGGTGCAGTTCAGCGACAACTCGGTCATCGCGCAGATGGGGGCGCCGGATATGCGCATCCCCATCCAGTATGCCCTGACCTGGCCGGCGCGGGGCGGTGCGGTGGCCCCCGAGCTGGACTTCGCAGCCCTCAAGGTGCTGACCTTCGACACCGCCGACGAGGAGACCTTCCGCTGCCTGGCCGCCTGCAAGAAGGCCATCGCCAAGGGCGGGCTCGGCCCCTGCGCAGCCAACGGCGCCAACGAGGAGGCGGTGAAGCTCTTCCTCGAGGACAAGATCGGCTTTCTGGACATCGGCCGCCTGGTGGAGGCTGTGGTGGACAGCGACAGCTACGGCGGCGGCTATACCCTGGCCGACGTCTACGACTGCGACCGGATGGCCCGGGCCTTCGTCCACGCCCGCCTGGGCTTTTGAGAGCCCTTTTCTGAGATAGGAGAGATATGACAGTTCTGATCACGTTTTTGGCGTCCCTGCTGGTGTTCGGCGCGGTCATTGCCATCCACGAGTTCGGCCACTTTGCGGCGGCCAAGCTGGCGGGCATCCAGGTGAACGAGTTTTCGATCGGGATGGGCCCCGCCCTGCTGCAAAAGACCGCCGGCGGCACCCAGTACACCCTGCGGCTGCTGCCGGTGGGCGGCTATGTGGCGATGGAAGGGGAGGGCAGCCCCGAGGCCGAACAGGCCGAGCGGGAGCGGGACGCCCGCCCCCCCGCCGGCCCGGGGCAGCGCAGCGGCATCCCCTTCCCCGAGGCGGCGGTCTGGAAGCGGGCGGCGGTGATGGCCGCCGGGCCCTTCATGAACTTTGTGCTGGGCTTTGCGGTGTTGCTGGGGCTGATCGCCCTGCGGCCCGACCCCATTGCCAGCAAGATCATCTATGAGGTCGAGCCGGGGGCCCTGTGCGGGCAGACCGGCCTTGCCGCCGGGGACGAGATCATCGCCATCAACGGCCGGCGCTGCTTTGTGGCCAACGACATCATCTACGAGCTGGTCCGCACCCGGGACGCCGAGGCCGACTTCACCGTCCGGCGGGCCGGGCAGGTGATCGAGCTGCCCGGCGTGCAGTTCGACACCTACACCGACGCGGACGGCAACGCCCGGATGAACATGGGCTTTACCGTATACGCACTGGAAAAGACCCCCGCCAATATCCTGCGGGAGACTGTCAACAGCGAGCTGTACTACGGGCGGGTGATCTATACCTCCCTGCTCGACCTTGTCCGCGGGCGGGAGAGCGTCAATAACCTGTCGGGGCCGGTGGGCATCGTCTCGGCCATCAGCCAGGCGGCCAGCTACGGCCTGGCCGACCTGCTGGAGCTGCTGGTCCTCATCACCGTCAACCTGGGGGTGTTCAACCTGCTGCCCATCCCCGCGCTGGACGGCGGGCGGCTGGTCTTTCTGGCCGTCGAGGCGGTCATCCGCCGGCCGGTCTCCCAGCGGCTGCAGGAACATCTCACCATGGCGACCTTCATTTTGCTGTTCGGGCTGATGATCTTCGCCACCTACAACGACATCCTGCGCCTGTTCACCGGCGCTTTGTAACAACGGAGGTGCCCCCATGCGCGTGCGCAAGCGTGAAGTGAAGATCGGCGGCCTGACCATCGGCGGGCAGAACCCCATCGCGGTGCAGACCATGCTCAACGTCCCGGTGGAGGACATCGCCGGCAACGTGGCCCAGGCCGTCCGGTGCGAGGCCGCCGGCTGCCAGATCCTGCGGGTGACCTGCCCCACCCCCGCCGACGCCAAATGCGTCGAGGCGGTCAAGAAGGCGGTGTCTATACCCATCGTAGCGGACATCCACTTTGATTACAGGGCGGCATTGGCCTGCGCCGCCGTCGGGGTGGATAAGATACGGATCAACCCCGGCAACATCGGCGGCGACGACCGGGTGAAAGAGGTGGTGGCCGCCTGCCGGGCGGGGGGCATCCCCATCCGCATCGGGGTGAACGGCGGCAGCCTGGAAAAGCAGATCCTCGCCAAATACGGCGCCGCCACCCCCGAGGCCATGGTGGAAAGCGCCCTCTACCACGTCCGCCTGCTGGAGAAGTTTGACTTTGACGACATCGTCATCTCGATCAAGAGCTCGAACGTCCCCCGGATGATGGAGGCGTACCGGCAGCTGTCGGCCCTGACCGACTACCCGCTGCACGTCGGCGTCACCGAGGCGGGCACCTACCAGATGGGGCTGCTCAAGTCCGGCATGGGGATCGGCGGGCTGCTTTTGGAGGGCATCGGCGACACCATCCGGGTCTCCCTGGCCGCCGACCCCGAAAAGGAGGTCGAGGCGGGGTACAATATCCTGCGGGCGGCGGGCTTCCCGGTGGCGGGGCCCGAGGTCATCACCTGCCCCACCTGCGGGCGGACCCAGTACCCCTGCACCGAGATCGCCAATGAGGTCGAGCGCCGGCTGCAGGGCTACAAGAAGTCCATCAAGGTGGCGGTGATGGGCTGCGTCGTCAACGGCCCGGGCGAAGCGCGGGAGGCCGACATCGGCATCGCCGGCGGCAAGGGCGAGGCGCTGCTGTTCGTGCACGGGCAGCCGGTGCGCAAGCTGACCGGGGAGAATATCCTCGACCAGTTCATGGAGGAGATCTACAA
>DWXX01000056.1 GCA_019118985.1 Candidatus Faecalibacterium faecipullorum | reverse complement strand
GGCCACCTTGCCCTTGCGGACCGCCTCCATGATGTCGAAGGCCATCTTGGGCTCCAGCCCCTTGCGGATGAGGTAGAGCATGATGCTGTCGCGGCAGCCGATGACCTCGGCGATGGTGCAGGTGCCGCTGCGGATCAGCTCGTCGGCGTTGTTGGTCCAGACGTCGGTGCCATGGGAAAGGCCCGAGATCTGGATCAGCTCCGAAAAGTTCTTGGGCTTTGCCTCCACCAGCATCTGACGGACGAAGTTCGTCCCCATCTCGGGGATGCCGAAGGTGCCGGTCTGGCTGTCGATCTGCTCGGGGGTGACCCCCAGCGCCGCGGGGCTGGTCAGCAGGCTGTAGACCTTGGGGTCGTTCATCGGGATGCTGTCCACCGGGATGCCGGTATACTCCTCAAAGTACTTGTAGAAGGTGGGCATATCGTGGCCCAGCTCGTCCAGCTTGAGCAGGGTGTCGTGCAGGTACTTGAATTCAAAGTGGGTGGTCAGCAGCCCGCCCGCCACGTCGTCGGCGGGGTGCTGGATGGGGCAGAAGTCGTAGATCTCGCTGGTGGCGGGCACCACCACCATGCCGCCGGGGTGCTGCCCGGTGGTCCGCTTGACCCCGGTGCAGCCCAGGGTGAGGCGGTTCTCCTCGGCGTGGTTGACCGTCTTGCCCCGCTCTTCCAGGTAGCGTTTGACATAGCCGTAGGCGGTCTTGTCCTGGATGCCCGAGACGGTGCCGGCCTTAAAGACGTTCTCCTTGCCGAACAGCTCTTCGGTATAGCGGTGGACGTTGCTCTGGTATTCGCCCGAGAAGTTCAGGTCGATGTCCGGCTCCTTGTCGCCGTAAAAGCCCAGGAAGGTCTCAAAGGGGATGTCGTGTCCGTCCACCAGCATGGGCGTGCCGCAGACCGGGCAGTTCTTGTCGGGCAGGTCGAAGCCGTCCTCGACGCTGCCGTCGGTGATGAACTCGCTGTGCTTGCAGTGGGGGCAGCGGTAGTGGGGGGGCAGGCTGTTGACCTCCGATATGCCCGAGAAGTGGGCCACCGCCGACGAGCCGACCGAGCCCCGGCTGCCCACCTGGTACCCCCCCGCGTTGGAGAAGGCCACCAATTTGACCGCGATGACGTACAGTACCGCGTAGCCGTGCCCGCAGATGGAGTCCAGCTCCTTCTGCAGCCGCTCCTGCACGATGGCGGGCAGGGGGTCGCCGTAGTCCTCCCTGGCCTTTTTCCAGGTGGCGTCCCGCAGCTGCTGCTCCGCCCCCTCGATGCTGGGGGGGTAGGTGCCTCGGGGGATGGCCCGGACGTTGTTGTCGACCATGGCGGCGATCTTGTTGGGGTTGGTGATGACGATCTCCCGCGCCTTTTCAGGGGGCAGGTAGTCGAACTCGGCCAGCATGTCCTCGGTGGTGCGGTAGTAGAGGGGGGGCTGGCGGTCGGCGTCCTTGTAGCCGCCGGCGGCCTGCATGACGGTGCGGTAGATGGCGTCCTCCGGCTCCTGGAAGTGGACGTCCCCGGTGGCGATGACCGGCTTGTGCAGCTCTTCGCCCAGGCGGAGGATGGTGCGGTTGAAGTCCTTGATCTTCTCGACGCTGTCCACCCGGCCCTCCCGGACCATATACTCGTTGTTGCCCAGGGGCTGCACTTCCAGGATGTCGTAGTAGGCGGCGATCTTTTTCAGCTCTTCCCAGGGGCGCTCTTCCACCACCGCGCGGTAGAGCTCGCCCGCCTCGCACGCCGAGGTGATCAGCAGCCCCTCGCGATACTGGTTGAGCAGGCTGCGGGGCACCCGCGGCTTTTTGAAGAAGTAGTCGAGATGCGCCCGGCTGACGATCTTGTAGAGGTTTTTCAGCCCCGCCTGGTTCTTGACCAGCAGGATGATGTGGTAGTACTTTTTCCGCAGCACCTCCCGGTTGCCCCCAAGGCCGGTGTTGATCTCGCCGATGGAGGCGATCTGCTTTTCTTCCAGGTCGCGCAGCATGACGCAGAAGATGCGGCCCAGGGCCCCGGCGTCCTCGCAGGCGCGGTGGGCCTCGTAGGCGGGCAGCTCGAGGTGCTTGTTGATGGTCCCCTGCTTGTAGTTGTGCAGGCCGGGGTACATGGTCTGGGCCATGGTCAGGGTGTCGATGTAGGTGGGCTCGAACTTGACGCCGCTGCGGGCCGCCGCCGCCCGCAGAAAGCGGATGTCGAAGCCGTTGGCGTTGTGGGCCACCAGCACCCGCCCCCCCGCAAAGTCGAGGAAGGCCCGCAGGGCCTGCCCCTCGTCGGGGGCGTCGGCCACCATCTCATTGGTGATGCCGGTCAGCTCGGTGATCTTGGGGGTGATGGGTTTGGGGGGCTTGACAAAGGTGTCGAACTCCTCCACCACCTGCCCGTCCCGCACCAGCACCGCGCCGATCTCGGTCAGGTACTCGCACCCGGGGTCAAGGCCGGTGGTCTCGGTGTCAAAGACGCAGAACTCCCCCGAGAGGGGCTGCTCCTGCCCGCCGTAGACGCAGGGCACCATGTCGTCCACAAAGTAGGCCTCGCACCCGTAGATCAGCTTGAAGGCCGGGTCCTTCTTGTGGATGTCGTCGGCCGCCAGCATGGCCTCGGGGTAGCCCTGGCAGACCCCGTGGTCGGTGATGGCGATGGCCGGGTGCCCCATCTTGTGGGCCAGCCGGACGATCCCGCCCGGGTCGCAGAAGCCGTCCAGGGCCGACAGCTTGGTGTGCAGGTGCAGCTCCACCCGCTTTTCGGGGGCGTGGTCCTCCCGGCGGCGGCGCTCCACCACCAGCACGTCGTAGGGGTAGACGATGTAGTCGTGCTCGTATTTATCGTAGGCGCAGTCCCCCCGCACCAGCAGGGTGGCGCCGTTTTTGATCCCCTCCCATTTGGAGCAGTCCTCCCCTTCCTGGGCGCGGATCTTCAGATTGACCGACCCGGTGTAGTCGGTGAGGGAGACGGTGTAGATCTTGCGGAAGCTGCCCTTGACCTCGGTGGCAAAGACGTCGCCCCAGATCATGCACTTGCCGCCCTCCCCCCCGAGGTCTTTCAGCGGGGTGAGGTGCTGCGGCTTGAAGGTCTTGCCGTGGAAGATCTGCACCGGCTTGTCGGTCAAATCCAGCCCCTCCACCTGCAGCGGGGGGGCGGTGCGCTTTGCCTCAAACTGGATGACGGGCGGGGCGGCCTTTTCTTCCAGCTTCTTTTCAAGGGCGCGGCGCTCGGCCTCGCCGGCGGCGGAGGTCAGGACCACCTGCGGGCGCTGCCCGGTGTGGGCCTCCACCCGGTCGGCCAGCAGCTGCTCGAACTTGAGGTCCTGCAGAAAGCCGGTGCCGCCCCGCACCCCCACCGCGATCCGCCCGCCGGCGATCTGCACGGCGCACCGGTCGAGGAAGCCGTTGAGGGGCACGCCGTCCCCCTTCATCTCCTCAAAGAGGCCGCGCAGGGCCGTTTCGTCCAGCGCGTCGTAGGGGTAGCAGTCAAAGACGCGCAGCTCCCACCCCTCGTAGTCGGGCTGCAGCGACGCCAAAAGCCGGGCGCACAGGCCCCTGTCCAGGGGGGCGGCGCTGCGCAGGGTGAAGATCACCCGCCGCTCGGCCCGCAGCATCCGGGCGTGCTCCACCGCGACGCTGCCAAAGCAGGCCGCAAAGGCCGGGTCGGCCATGAACTGCGGCCACAGCTGGGATACCAGTGGTTTCAATGCGTTTCTCCTTGTTCCAGACAGAGGGGGCGCCGCCCCGGGCGCGCAGCCCGGGTCAGAGCCCCTGGTCGTCACAGTTTGTAGATCTCCTCCATGAACTGGTCGAGGATATTCTCCCCGGTCAGCTTGCGCACCGGCTGCCCGTGCACGAACAGCAGCGCCTCGCCCTTGCCGCCGGCGATGCCGATGTCGGCCTCCCGCGCTTCGCC
>DWXX01000003.1 GCA_019118985.1 Candidatus Faecalibacterium faecipullorum | reverse complement strand
CCGCCCGGGGGCAGGGGTGCGTGGTGCATCAAGGGGCCCGCTCAGTCCTCGGGGGTGTCGTCCTTCGGGACGATCAGGTTGAGGACAAAGACGATCAGGAAGGACACCACCAGGCTCGAGCCGAAGATGTTGCGCAGCAGCTGCGGCACGAACTGCAGGATGTCCGGCGCGGCGTCGATGCCAAGGCCGATGGCCAGCGCGATGCCGACGATCATCCGGTTGCGGTAGTTCATGGGCTGCTCGTTCAAAAGCTGGATGCCCGACATGGTGATGGCCGCAAAGACGGTCACCGTCGCGCCGCCCAGCACCGGCTGGGGGATGGTGGCCATCAGCCCGCTGAACTTGGGGAAGATGCCGGCCAGCAGCATGATGACGCCCACCATGGTGAACACCCGCCGCGACACCACCTTGGTGGTGCAGATCAGGCCGACGTTCTGGCTGTAGGGGTCGGTGGGCAGGCCGCCGATCAGCGCGCCCAGCATGCCGCAGACGCCCTGGCCCTTGATGGCGCCGCCCAGCTCCTGGTCGGTGCTCTGCCGGCCGAAGCCGCCGATGGCGGTCGAGGACACGTCCCCGATGGTCTGCACCGCCTGCACCATGTACATCAGGATCATCATGATGATGGCGTCGGCGTGGAACTCAAGGCCGAAGTAGAGCGGCCGGGGCAGCGCGAACCAGCTGGCCGCCTCAAAGTCGGCGAAGCTGACAACGCCCCCCATCCCGAGGGCCAAAGCGTACCCCACCGCGATGCCGATCAGCATGCCGGAGGCCTTCACCAGCCCCTTGCCGAAGAAGTTGCAGGCCAGGGTGACAGCCAGGGTCAGCAGCGCCAGCAGCCAGAATCTGCCCGAGCCGAAGGTGCCGTCGGCCTGCGCGGCCGAGCCGCCGCCGATGTAGCTGATGGCGGTCTTGTACAGCGACAGGCCGATGCTCATGACCACCGTGCCGCTGACGATGGGGGGGAAGAACCGCCGTATCCGCCCGATGAACATCCCCACAAAGATGGAGACGAAGCCCGCCACCAGCTGCGAGCCGAAGATGGCCGCGATGCCGTACTGCTGGCCGATGATGGTCAGGATGGGCATGTAGGCGAAGGCGACGCCCATGACGTTGGGCATCTTCATGCCGAAGCCCGCCACGGGGTACAGCTGCAGCAGGGTGGTGATGCCGCCGATGATCATGGCTGCCTGGGTCAGCATGATCTTTTCTTCCGCCGTAAGGCCGCAGGTGCCGGCGATCAGCATGGGCGGGGTGATGTTGCCGATCAGCATGGCCAGCACGTGCTGCATGGCCTGGGGGAAGGCCGCCCCCCACGACGGCTTGCCGTCGAATTTCAGCAGCTCGGCGCCGGATTGGGTCTGAGTGCTCATGATAGTATTACTCCTCACTTTCCTGATGGATACAAAATGCCAACAGGTGACAGTATATCCCAAAAAGGGCGGGAATGCAAGGTCTTTATAAGTCACACTTTTCCAGCCGCTCCAGCTCGGCGGGGGTGTCGGCGTCGGCCAGCTCCTCGGCGCAGGACGCTTCCACCAGCCGCACCGGGGCCGCCAGACGGCTGAGCAGGGCGCGCCCGCCCTCCCCGGGGCCGAGGGCCGCCAGCTGCCCGAAGCACCACGCCGGGAAGAGGACCGGCGCCCCCGCCGCCCCCTGCCAGGCCGCACGCCAGACGGCGGCAGGCTCGCGCCGGGCCCCCTCGGCCAGGGCCGCGACGGTCTGACGGCGCAGCAGGGGCTGGTCGGCCGGGCAGAACAGGCAGCCCGCCGCCGGCCCCACCGCCGCAAGGCCCAGCCGGATGGTGTCGCTGCGGTCGGGCAGGCTGTGCAGCACCACCTGCACGTCGGGGTACCCGGCGCAGAGGGCGGCCGCCTTCTCGCTGCGGGTCACCACCACCCGCCGGGCAAAGAGCCCCTCGGTGGCCTCCAGGGCGCAGGCCAGCATCGGCCGGCCGCGGAAGGGGGCGGTCACCTTCTCCCCGCCGAACCGCCGGCCCGCCCCCGACGCCATGATGACACAGCCCAGCGGCCCCGTCTGTCGCCCCAGGCAGGCCGGGCAGAGCCGCGCCCCCGCCTCGGCGCAGGCGTCGCGGCAGCGCTCGTACCCTTCCAGCCAGGCGCGGCCCTCGGCCGTCAGGCAGCTGCCGCCCCCGTCCCTGCCACCGGCGGCCCGGGCGGTCAGGGGGCAGCCCAGGGCCGCCTCGGCCCGGCGCAGCAGCTTGAGGGCCTTGGTATAGGCCATCCCCATCGAGGCGGCCGCCGCCCGCAGGCTGCCGGTCTGCTCCACCGCCCGCAGCAGCCGGCAGGGCCCCTCCCCGAAGAACTTCTCCCCCGCATCGTCCAGAAAGGTTACCCGCGTCACAGCCCGCATGGCCCGTCCTCCTCTCCATCCGTCTCTTTCAGCATGACCAGCCGGGGCCGGCCGTCCCGCCCGGCCACCCGGTGCAGGCTGACCGGCCCGTAGACCGCCCCAAGGGCAGCTTCCATCTCCTCCAGGGGGTCGGCGGCCGGGCGCAGCACCCGGCGCACCCCGCCCCCTTCCAATATCAACAGACGGGCGCAGCAGTTGAGGGCAAGCCCCGGGTCGTGCAAAGCGATCAGCGCGCCGCGCCCCCCCTGCGCCGCCCAATCGGCCAGCAGGGCGAGGGCCCGGTACCGCCGGCGGAAGTCGAGGGCGCTCTCGGGCTCGTCCAGCAGCAGCAGCCGGCCCCCGCCCGCCAGGGCCCGGGCCAGGATGCACAGCTGCTTTTCCCCCTCGCTGAAGGTCTGGTAGTTCTCCTCCTCCCGGCCGGCCAGCCCGGCGGCGGCCAGGGCGCGGTCTGCTTCGGCCCGCATGGCGGCGCTTGGCCGCTCCAGCAGGCCGAGGCGGGGGTTCGAGCCCATCAGCACCACCTCACGGGCGGTCAGGTCCACCCCGATGCCGCTGCGCTGGGGGATGTAGCCGCAGACCCGGGCCAGCTGCCGGGGGCCCAGCCCTTCCAGCCGCTGCCCGGCCACAAAGCAGCTGCCCGCGTGGGGCAGGATGCCGCAGACGGCCTTGAGCAGGGTGGTCTTGCCGCTGCCGTTGGCCCCGAGCAGGCCGGTCAGCTCCCCGGCCTCGGCGGCAAAGGAGGCGTTCTGCACCACCTGCCGCCCGCCGTACCCGGCTGTGAGGCCGCGCACTTCCAGCAGGCTCATGCCGCACCCCTCCCCCGCACCGCCAGCCAGACCAGGAAGGGCGCCCCCAGCAGACTGGTGAAGATGCTGACCGGCAGCTCGGCCGCGGCGGCGCTGCGGGCCAGGATGTCCGCCCCGGTCAGCAGCACCCCGCCGGCCAGGCCCGACAGCAGCAGCACCCCCGGCCCGCTCCGCCTCGTCAGCAGGCGGGCGGCGTGGGGGGCCAGCAGCCCCACAAAGCTGACAAGCCCGGTCAGGCTGACCACGCAGGCCACCGCCAGGGTGGCGGCCAGCAGCACCGCCAGCCGCATCTGCCCCACCGGCACCCCCAGCATCCGGGCCTCGCCCTCCTCGGCTGAGAGCAGGACGGTCTGCCGGTGCAGCAGGAACAGCGCCCCCACGCAGACCGCCCCCAGCGCCAGCGGCCCGGCCGCCGCCCGGCTGGTGACGTCGGCCAGGCTGCCCATGATCCAGTACTCGATGCTGGCCAGCTCCCGCTCGGGGTCGGCGGTCAGCTTCAGCCACATCAGGGCGGTCTGGGCCAGGGCATGCACCGCGATGCCGGCCAGCACCACCGTCCCCTGCCGGCCGCTGCGGTCGAGGGCGGCCAGCGCCAGCGACAGCCCCAGCGCCGCCGCCGCCCCCGCGAAGGAGGCCGCCGTCACCGCCCCCGCCCCCGACAGGAACAGGATGCCCGCCGCGGCCCCGGCGCTCGCCCCTGAGGAGACGCCGATGACGTCCGGGGAGGCCAGCGGGTTGCGGAAGACCGTCTGGTAGACAAACCCCGCCGCCCCCAGGGCGAAGCCCCCTGCCGCCGCCGCCGCCGTCCGGCCGGCCCGCAGGGTCCAGAACACCCGCAGCTGCATCTCCTCCCCGGC
>DWXX01000055.1 GCA_019118985.1 Candidatus Faecalibacterium faecipullorum | reverse complement strand
TGACCCATGCCGAGGAGAGCCTGATCTTCCTTTCCTATGGCTGCGAGGTGGACGAGTTCCAGCACATCATGTACCAGCACCCCAACCTGACGCCGGACCAGCGCAACGACGTATGGCTGCGCCTGGAAAAGAAATACCGCCCCTGGATCGATTTCGACGGCCTGCCCTTCTACGGCCGGGGCGCGGGCTGGCAGCGGCAGCTGCACATCTATGAGTGCCCCTTCTATTATATCGACTACTGCCTGTCCACCATGGCGGCCCTGCAGTTCTTCCTGCTCAGCGAGGCCGACCACGCCGACGCCTGGCAGCGGTATCTCAAACTGTGCCGCCGCGGCGGCACCGCCAGCTACACCGAGCTGTGCGCCACCGCCGGCCTGCGCACCCCCTTTGAGCCGGGCAGCGTCAAGGCCATCGCCCAGCCGGTGGCCGAGTGGATCCGCCGCCACCAGGTCTAACCAGCACAAAGAAGCCCCCCGCCTGCACCGTGTCGCGCGGTGCCCCGGCGGGGGGCTGTCTTATGCTTTAAAGAAGGTAAAGAAGGAGTTTTGTGTTTTCAGGAGCAGAAGTGCATCACTGCACGTTGGTCAGTTCCGCCAGCTTGTGGAAGATCTCGGTGTTGTCGAACGCACCGGTGAACTTCTCGCTGCCGGCGCCGATGGCGTAGATGTTGACGGGGGCGCCGGTGTGGGACCAGGTGGTGTGGTCCATGCCGGACTTGTGGTTCAGCACATGGCACAGGGCGGCGGAGAACGGCTGGTAGGTGCCGTACAGCTCGTAGTCGCGCTGGCTCATCTCGTCCTGGCTGGAAGCGCCCACGGTCATGCTGCGCTCATAGGCCTCACGCAGCTGATCCAGCTCGTAGTCGGTCAGGATCAGGTTCTCGTACTCGGGGTTGGACGCATCAGGATCGTTGGCGGTGATCAGGCCGAAGCAGTTCTTGACGTCGGTCAGGGCCTCCTCGAAGGAAGCGCCCACAGCGCGCAGCTTGTCGATGTGGTCGGTATCGAACTTGATGAAGGAGGTGGTCTGCTTGGTCAGGTTGGTCAGATAGGTGTCGTAGTTGGTGGTGGTGAAGCCGATGGTCATACCGCCGGTCTCATGGTCAGCGGTGACCAGGATCAGGGTATCGTTGGGGTGCTGGTTGTAGAAGTCCACAGCCACCTGCACAGCGTTGCTCATCTCCAGCACGTCGTGGATGGAAGCAGCGGTGTCATTGGCGTGGCAGGCCCAGTCGATCTTGCCGGACTCCGCCATCATGAAGAAGCCGGTGGGGTTGTCCAGCAGCTCGATGCCCTTGCGGACGTAGTCGGACAGCTGCCACTCGCCTGCGGCTGCGTCGATGCTGTAATTCATGGCGGCAGCGTCGGCGCGGTGCTCGGCAATGATGAGGGTCTTGCCTGCGCCGGCCTTCAGGGCCTCAGCGCCGGCCTGGGTGGTCACCAGGTTGTAGCCGTTGGCGATGGCCATGTCGTAGTTGGAGACAGCGCCGCCGCGGGGGTCCTGGAAGTCGCCGCCGGCAAAGTACTCAAAGCCGCTGTTGGCCAGCTCCTCGCCGATCTCGTAGTAGTTCTTGCGGCTGGCCTGGTGGGCATAGAAGGCGGCGGGGGTGGCGTGGTCGATGTTGACGGTGGAGAGGATGCCGACCTTGTAGCCCATCTGCTTGTGCAGCTTCTCGGCGATGGTCTCGAAGGGGACGTCGCGGGTCCAGGGGGTCATGTTGATGACGCCGGACTCGGTCTTTTCGCCCGAGGCGATGGAGGTGGCGGTGGAGGCAGAGTCGGGGCAGAAGGAGGTGGAGTCGTAGGTGGTGACGCTGCCCACATAGGGGAACTTCATGAAGCTCAGCTCGGCGGGGGTGACGGCGCCGTCGTTCTCCACAGTGCCCTTATAGAAGGAGGCGGACTGGATCTGGGCCACGCCCATGCCGTCGCCGATGAACAGGAAGATGTACTTGGGGGTCTTGCCGCCGAACACGCCGTCGAACAGGCCGTTCTCAGCGGGGGCCTTGGCAGGCTCGGCAGCGGAGGCCACGGCGGCGTTGGCCGCCACCAGGCTGGCCACCGAGGCCGCGGCGCCGGCCTTCAGAAAGCTGCGGCGGGAAAACTTGGGATCTTTCATAACCAAACATTCCTTTCTCTTTTCAACGTGCGCCCCGGTGCGGGGGCCGCAGATTTTCCTTAACTGGGACGGCTTTATTCTACCCGAACGGCCCGCCGGGCGAAACCATGCCCGCGCAAAACTTTGGTAAAAAGCAGCGCGGCGTTCGGGGCGGGAATGTAAAAAACCGGCGCTTTGTGTAAAGGAAAGGCACACGTTTTCCGCCGTCTGCAACCGGCCCAAAAATCCCCGCCCGCTTCGCCAAATTCTGAGCAAAGCGACAAATCGACCCAATTTACCTCAAAATATTGACTTATATATTGAAATGTTCACAATTCGGTGGTATTCTGTATCATATCGAACGAAACGCCTGCAAACGGACATTCCTCTTGCAGCATCGATAAAAAACGACAGAAAAAGGGAACGACATGAAACAATTCATCCAGCGTTTGAGCCTCGGCCTGGACATCGGCTCCACCACCGTCAAGGCCGTGCTGACCGACCGGCAGAGCGGGCAGGTGCTGTTCCGCCGCTACCAGCGCCACCACGCCGAACAGCGGCGCACCCTGTGCGGCCTGCTGCAGGCTGTCTGTGAGAAGTTCGCCGGCCTGCCCATGCGGGTCGCGGTCTGCGGGTCGGGCGGGCGCCCCCTCGCCGACCAGATGGGGGTCTGCTATGTGCAGGAGGTGGTGGCGAACGGCGCCGCCGTCCGCGCCCTCTACCCCGCCGCCCGCACCGCCGTCGAGCTGGGCGGCCAGGACGCCAAGGTCATCTTCTTCCGCGAGGAGGCGGACGGCACCCTCTCCACCTCCGACATGCGGATGAACGGCAGCTGCGCCGGCGGTACCGGCGCCTTCATCGACGAGATCGCCGGTCTGCTGCGGGTCCCGGCCGAGCAGTTCGAGGCCCTCGCCGCGCAGGGGAAGCAGGTATACAGCATCTCGGGCCGGTGCGGCGTCTTTGCCAAGACCGACATCCAGACCCTGCTCAACCAGGGGGCCAGCCGGGCGGACATCGCCCTGTCGGCCTTCCACGCCATCGCCAAGCAGACCATCGGCGGCCT
>DWXX01000054.1 GCA_019118985.1 Candidatus Faecalibacterium faecipullorum | reverse complement strand
CCGGTGGTTACTCGTATGAAGGATTTTGGTTTTGGTGGGCTTATACCACCAGACGCGAACAACGGCGTCATTGCCGGAAAACTTCATGGCGGCCAAATTATTGAATGTACGGTGTCAAATGCAACGATCTACGGAAGCGACGCAGGCGGCCTGGTGGGCGAAACGCAAGGAAGTGATAACAAAATGATCGGCTGTGTGGTAACAAGCAGTACCATTATACCTTGACCACCAAGGCCTGCTATTGGAACGGCAATGCAACAGAGGGGATTGGCGGTGATCCTACCTACAGCGGCGTTACCAAAGTGGACGGCAACACCACCAAATGGGCAGACGCCGTAAAAGCCATGCAAACGGCGTCTGGCTGTCAGTTTGAGGTGGACGCGAGCGGTAAGCCTACCGGCGTTGGGTAAAAATGTTATGCCGGCGGCTTGCGGTGGGGGCGGGCAGGGTGTATAATAGGGCATGGAACGGCCCCGCCCCCGGCAGGACGGCCGCCGGACCGTATCGCTTTAGCATAGTTTGAAAAGATCAACAGAGTAAGGCTGCGCGCGTTAAGTGCCGCATCAACGGGGAGTTGTGCTGCGGACGAAGGCGAAGTTTTCCCGCGGTGCGCAGCCTGCATCCCGCTGCTGCATGGATCTGGGCGCGGGCCGTGGTATGCCCGCGGCCCGGGCGTGAATGTCTGCCGGAACTTCACGGCCCTCCTTTGTGCGGTTTGTCGCATGGGGGAGGGCCGTTTGCCGTCCCTCCCTCCCGAAAACAGGAGGTATTTGCAATGGACTTCAAATCACAGAAAAGCGCCTCGCTGCGCACCCTCACCTTCTGCGCTCTGCTGGTGGCCATGAGCGTGGTCTTCAGCCGGGTGCTCAGCATCTCGACCGGCTTTCTGCGGTTCAACCTCGGCAGCCTGCCGGTGGTGCTGGCCGCGGTGCTGTTCGGGCCGGGGGCCGGCTTTGCGGTGGGCGCCCTGGCCGACGTCATCGGCGGGGTGCTGGCCGGCTACGCCGTCAACCCCCTCATCACCGTCGGCGCAGGGGCGGTGGGCTTCTTCGCCGGGTGGGGCTGGCGGCGCCTGCCCGCCCGCAGCGAAGGGGTGCGCCTGGCCGGCGGCATCCTGCTGGGTCACATGGTCGGCTCGATGGTCCTCAACTCGCTGGCGCTGCACCTGTTCTACGGCTACGCCTGGGCGGTGCTGGCCGCCCGCATCCCCAACGCGGTGATTTTGGCCGGGGCGGAGTTCGTGCTGGTGCGGGCGCTGCTGGCAAACCATGCCCTGATGGCGGCGGCCCGCGGCCGCAGCGGGAGGCGCTCGCAATGACCTATGAAGAAGCGCTGAACGCCATCCACGCCGTCCACTGGCAGGGGCACAAGCCGGGGCTCGGGCGCACCCGGGCGCTGCTAGCCGCCCTGGGCGACCCCCATAAAGCCCTGCGCTTTGTCCATGTCGCCGGCACCAACGGCAAGGGCAGCACCGCCGCCATGCTGGACAGCTGCCTGCGGGCGGCGGGGTACAAAACGGGGCTGTTCACCTCCCCCTACATCAACCGCTTCAACGAGCGGGTCCAGGTGGACGGCGTCCCCATCCCGGACGGCGACCTGGTCCGCCTGGTCGAGCGGGTGCAGCCCGCGGCGGCCGCCATGGCCGACACCCCCACCGAGTTCGAGTTCATCACCGCGCTGGGGATGCTCTGGTTCGCCGAGCAGCGCTGCGACATCGTGGTGCTGGAGGTGGGCCTCGGCGGCGCGCTGGACTCCACCAACGTCATCGACCCGCCCGCATGCGCCGTCATCACCGCGCTGGGGCTGGACCATGTGAAGGAGCTGGGCCCCACCCTGGCCGACATCGCGGCGGCCAAAGCGGGGATCATCAAGCCGGGGTCCCCGGCGGTCAGCTACGGCGGCGCGCCCGAGGCCGACCGTGTCATCGCGGCGGCGGCCCACGCCTGCGGCGCCCCGCTGACGGTGGTGGACTTCACCCGGCTGCGGCTGCGGGGGGCCGGCCTGGACGGCCAGACCTTCGACTTTGACGGCCTGGATGGGCTGACCCTGCCTTTGCTGGCCGGCTATCAGCCCCGCAACGCCGCGGTGGCCGTCACCGCCCTGCGCGCCCTGCGCGCCCGCGGGTGGGACATCCCCGACGAGGCCATCCGCCGCGGCCTTGCGTCGGTCCGGTGGCCCGGCCGCTTCGAGCTGCTGCGGCGCAGCCCGCCCTTCCTGTTGGACGGCAGCCACAACGCCCACGGGATGCGCGCCACCGCGGACAGCCTGCGCAGCCTCTTCCCGGGGCAGAAGTTCGTCTTTCTGGTCAGCATCATGGCCGACAAGGACGCCGACGAGATGCTGCGCCTGCTTTTGCCGCTGGCCAAAGCCTTTGTGACGGTGACCGCCCCGAGCCCCCGGGCCATCCCGGCGGCCGACCTCGCGGCCAGGATCGAAGCCCTCGGCGGCAGAGCCGAGCCGGCCGCTTCCATCCCCGCCGCCGTCGAGCACGCCGCCGCCCTCGCTGCCGGCGGCCCCGCCGCCGCCCTCGGCACCCTCTACTTCTCCGGCGAGGTGCGCCAGGCAGTGGCAGCCCGCCTGCCCTGAACCAAAACCCCCGCCGCGGCTGTGGGCTGCGGCGGGGTTTTACTGTGAACAACACAACAAAAACGGCGGCCCGTGCTATTTGACTGCCTCATGTAAGAGTTGGTAAAGAAGGCTATCGACCCCATTTGCCGCTTGAATGGTTGCAATCATCAGCAGGTCGGTATCGATTGAGAAAAAGTCGAGCTCATAACCGGCATTACGGCAGAGCTCTGACAGAAATAACCGCTGGGCACGGCCATTGCCTTCGCGAAATGGATGCAGTTCATTGGTGCGCTGATAAAAATCCGTTAATTCACGGACAAAAATATCGTGCGGTAAGCCGCAGAATAAATGATGCGCGTGCAGCCTGCCGAAAATCGCCGCAGCCATCGTTTCTATTTGGCCGGCGGGACAAAATGAAGTGCCTTTCTTGGATAGATTGACGGTTCTTATTTTCCCGGCCCAATCGTATAGATCCTCAAATAGGAATGCATGAATGGCCTTATAATGGGCGAAGTCAAAAGAGGAAGCCGGCGGATGCTGCTGCCATAAAGCATACTTTAAGGGAACAATGCGCGCCTCGGCTTCCCTCAGCTTGGCGGCGTCGCGCAGATCAAATTTGTTGATCAGGACAGTGGTTCCAGGATAGCAGCCTTCTGTCAGAGGGTCAATGGTATATGGCATCTTATGCTTCCCTTTTCTGCATCTTGATCTGTGCGATCAGCGCATTGATGTCTGTTTCCCCGCGAAGCAGGCGCAGGCAGTCCTGCATGACGGCGTCGTCGGCGGGAAAACCTTCCATTGCAGAAGAGGCGAGTGCGTTTTTCAGGGAACGCTCGATGGAAATCGGCTTCACGGTGCAAAACCTCCTGTCGCTTGATGATCCCATTGTAGCAGAAAGCCGGTGCCGGCGCAACCGTCTGGCAGGCATACACAACAAAAACGGCGGCCCGTGCAGGTTGGGCCGCCGTTTTTTGCCCTTGCGGGCAGGCAGGGTAAATGATAAGAAGGTAAATGAAGAAAATAGCAACATCCATGCGGGACGCGCAGCCCGCCCGGCCCTTGCAGGCGGCCGGACGGGCGCCTTGTATCCAAGGACGTTCCGCTGGGATACAACATACCACTTTTCACAAAAGAATGCAAGCCCTTTTCGGTAAAAAATCGCCCTGAAACAGCGTAAAAACGCATTTTCGTGAAAGCGCACAAATATCCGGGAGCTTTCCTGCAACAAATGCCGAAGTTGCAAGGCGCCTTTGCCGGCGCATCCCCCCGCAGGATGCGCCCGGGCGGGCGGCGGCAGGCTTTACAATCCGGCGGGGGTATGTTATCATTATCTGGTACGCTTATGTGCAAAATGTGGGAAAGAAGTGGGGGATTTTTACGCAGGCAGAACATGCGGCGGGGGCGGCCGCCCCCCGGATCATCAAGCGCGGCCCCGGCGAGCCGCTCTTCACCACCGAAGAGCTGCTGCGCCTGATCGGCCCGCTGCTGATCGAACAGCTGCTGGCCACCACCGTGGGCATGGCCGACACCATGATGGTCTCCCGCTGCGGCGAGGCCGCCATCTCGGGGGTCAGCCTGGTGGATATGATCAACAACCTTGTCATCAACCTGCTGGCGGCGCTGGCCACCGGCGGCGCGGTGGTGGTCAGCCAGTACCTGGGCGCGCAGCGCAGAAAAGAGACCGACGACAGCGCCGGGCAGCTGATCCTGCTCAGCGCTTTGCTGGGGCTGGGGCTGGGGGTATTCTGCTGGGTGATGGCCCGGCCGATGCTGCGGCTGTTCTACGGCTCGATCGAGGCGGACGTGCTGGACGCCGGCGTCCGCTACCTGAAGGTGACCGCCCTGAGCTACCCCTTCCTGGCGCTGTACAACGCGGGGGCAGCCATCTTCCGCAGCATGGGCAACTCCAAAATATCCATGCAGGTCAGCGTGTTGATGAACATCATCAACATCGTGGGCAACGCCGTCTGCATCTTCGGGCTGGGGATGTACGTCGAGGGCGTGGCCTGGCCGACGGTGGTCAGCCGCGGCCTTGCGGCGGTGCTGATCCTGGCGGCCTGCGGGTGGAAGTCCAACACCGTCCGCGCCCGGATGACCCTGCGGGTGGACGGCGGGCTGGCCAGGCGGATATTGGGCATCGGCATCCCCTCGGCGTTTGAGAACAGCCTGTTCCAGGCCGGGCGGATCGTGGTGGTCAGCATGATCTCCCTCTACGGTACGGTGCAGATCGCGGCCAACGCGGTGGCCAACAACCTCGACGGGATGGGCTGCATCCCCGGGCAGGCCATCGGCCTTGCCATGATCACGGTGGTGGGCCGCTGCATCGGCGCGCAGGACCAGGCGCAGGCCGCCGCCAACACACGGCGGCTGGTCAAGTGGGCCTACATCGCCATGGGGGCGTTCAACGGGTTCATCCTGCTGTTCGTGGTGCCGCTGGTGGGCATCTACGACCTGTCGGGCGAGACGATGGAGCTGGCCGTCCTGCTGGTGCGGATCCACTGCGGCTTCGGCCTGCTGCTGTGGCCGGTGGCCTTCGTGCTGCCCAACGCTTTGCGGGCGGCCAACGACGTCCGCTTCACCATGACGGTGTCCATCCTCAGCATGGCGGTCTGGCGGATCGGCTTCAGCTATCTGTTGGGCGTGCAGATGGGGATGGGCGCTGTGGGCGTCTGGATCGCCATGGTGGTGGACTGGGTCTGCCGCACCGCCTGCTTTGTCGGGCGGTTCAAGAGCGGCGCCTGGAAGACCAAATATGTGGAGTGACGAAAGGGAAGACTGTATGAAACTGGTCAGCTGGAATGTCAACGGCCTGCGGGCCTGCCTGTCCCACGGTTTCGCCGAGAGCTTCGCGGCGCTGGACGCCGACATCTTCTGCCTGCAGGAGACCAAGATGCAGCCGGGGCAGGCCGATTTCCACCCCGCGGGGTACGAGGAATATTTCTACTCGGCCCAGAAAAAGGGCTACTCCGGCACTGCCTGCTACTGTAAGACGGCCCCGCTGTCGGTCAAGCTGGGGGTGGGGGCGGAAGAGCACGATCAGGAGGGGCGGGTGATCACCCTCGAGTACCCCGGTTTTTACCTGGTCAACTGCTACACCCCCAACAGCCAGGACGGCCTCAGGCGGCTGGACTACCGCATGGCGTGGGAGGAGATATTCCGCGCCTACCTGCTGGGCCTGGATGCGAAAAAGCCGGTCATCCTCTGCGGCGATCTGAACGTCGCCCATCAGGAGATCGACATCAAAAACCCCGCCGCCAACCGGCGGAATGCCGGCTTTACCGACGAGGAGCGCGGGGCGATGACCCGGCTGCTGGACGCCGGCTTTGCCGACAGCTTCCGTCTCTTGCACCCCGACGCGGTGCAGTACAGCTGGTGGAGCTACCGCTTCCGCGCCCGCGAGCGGAACGCCGGCTGGCGGATCGACTATTTCCTCGTCTCCAGACGGATCGCGGACCGGGTCCGCGCCGCCGAGATCCACGGCGAGATATTCGGCTCCGACCACTGCCCGGTGGAACTGGTCATCGACCTGTGAGGCTGCGTCATATCATATCTGCAAAGGAAGGTGCATCCCGCAATGCGTGAGATCGAAAACAAACACGAGGCGGCCGCGGCTTCGGCCGACCAGCGGCTGGGCACAGCGCCGCTGCTGCCTCTGATCTTCAGCCTGGCGCTGCCCACCGCCATGGCGCAGTTGGTCAACATGCTGTACAACATCGTCGACCGCATCTATGTGGGCCACATCCCCGAAGTCGGCAGCCTGGCGCTGGCGAGCCTGGGGGTGACCTACCCCATCATCGTGCTGATCACCGCCTTTTCCAACCTGATCGGGATGGGCGGCGCGCCCCGCGCCTCGGTGGCGATGGGCCGCGGCGACTACAAGACTGCCGAGCGGATCCTGGGCAACTGCGTCACCCTGCTGATCGCCCTGTCCATCCTGCTCAGCGTGGTCTTTACCATCTTTGGCGAGCCCATCCTGATGGCCTTCGGCGCCAGTGAGAACACCCTGCCCTACGCCATGGACTACCTGCGCATCTACCTGATGGGCACCGTATTCGTCCAGTTCACCCTGGGCATGACCCCCTTCATCACCAACCAGGGCTTCGCCAAGACCAGTATGGCCACCACCTGCATCGGCGCGGTGGCCAACATCGTCCTCGACCCCGTCTTTATCTACGGCTTCGGCATGGGGGTGGAGGGCGCGGCCATCGCCACCGTCCTCAGCCAGGCGCTGAGCGCGGCGTGGGTGCTGATCTTCTTCACCGGCAAGCGCAGCGTCCTGCGCATCCGCAAGGCAAACCTCATCCCCGAAAAAGCGACGCTGGCGCTGGTGCTCTCGCTGGGTGTGTCGCCCTTTTTGATGAGCGCCACCGAGTGCCTGATCCAGCTGGCCTTCAACACCGGGGCCGCTGCCTACGGCGGGGACGGCGCCGTCGCCATCATGAGCATCCTGTTCTCGGTGGCGCAGATCGCCAACCTGCCCATCCAGGGCTTCTGCCAGGGCGCGCAGCCGGTGGTGGGCTACAACTTCGGCGCGCAGAAGATGGAGCGTGTCCGCAAGACCTTCCTGGTCATGCTGGCCGTCTCGATGGGGGTCACCACCCTGGTGGTGGGCTCGGTCGAGATCGCGCCGCAGCTCTTCCTCGGGCTGTTCTCGAGCGATGGGGCCATCCTGTCGGTGGGCATGACCCCGCTGCGGATCTATATGCTGGGCTTCTTCTTCATGGGCGCGCAGAACACCTGCCAGCAGACCTTCCTGGGCCTGGGCGAGGCAAAGCTGAGCATGTTCATCGCCCTGCTGCGCAAGGTCATCCTGCTGCTGCCGCTGGCGCTGATCATCCCGCGGGTGTTCGGCGTGCTGGGCCTCAGCCAGCTGGTGGGCCTGTACGTGGCCGAGCCGGTCAGCGACATCATCTCGGCGTCCACCTGCACCATCCTCTTCTTTGCCGTCGAGTGGAAGAAGCTGCGGGACCCCGCCCCCAAAGCCGCCTGACACCACACCATCCACACCACACAAGGAGGCCCCATGCTGGAGCACTATCTCTTGGTATTTTTCATCGCCATGGTCCCGGTCGTCGAGCTGCGGGGGGCCATCCCCATCGGCCTCGGCCTGGGGCTGGACGTCCTGCCCACCTATATCGTCGCGGTGCTGGGCAATATGCTGCCGGTGCCGGTGATCTATCTGTTCGCCCGCAAATTCCTGATCTGGGGCTACCACAAGCCCCTCATCGGCCCCATCTGCCGCTTCTTTGTGGTCAAAGGGGAGAAGGCCGGCCGCGCCCTTGAGGCCAAGGCCGGCCGCGGGCTGGTGGCCGCCCTGCTGATCTTTGTGGGCATCCCGCTGCCGGGCACCGGCGCGTGGACCGGCACCCTGGCGGGCTCGATTTTGGACATGAAGTTCAAGGACGTCCTCGTCGCCTGCATGGGCGGGGTGCTGATGGCCGGCGTCATCATCGGGCTGGCTTCGGCCGGGCTGCTGGGCGCGTTCAGCGCCCTGTTCGCCGTCTGATGCGTATACAAAGCGCAGATGTAGTGCGCAAAAATACAGAAAGGAAATGACTCCCATGAATCAGGAACTGAATCAGAAGATCGACGCCTTCATCGAGGCGAACCGCGCGCAGCTGCTGGACGACATCGCCGCCCTGGTGGCGGTAAACAGCGTCGAGAGCGCCCCCGCCGAGGGCGCGCCCTTCGGCGCCGGCGCCCGCAAGGCCCTGGACACCACCCTCGCCATCGCTGAGCGGATGGGCCTTGCCGCCCACAACTGCGAGGGCTACATCGGCTACGCCGAGCTGCCCGGCGCCGACCCCGACAAGTATCTGGCCACCATCTGCCATGTGGACGTGGTGCCGGCCGGCGAGGGCTGGGCGGGCAGCCCCTTCGAGATGCGCCGGCAGGACGGCTGGATCATCGGCCGCGGCGTGATGGACGACAAGGGCCCCATGGTGGTCACCCTGTACGCCCTGAAGTTCCTGCAGGAGATGGGCGCGCAGCTGCGCTACCCCATCCGCGCCCTGGCCGGCACCAACGAGGAGACCGGCATGAAGGACGTGGAATACTACCTGGCCCACAACAAGGCCCCGGTCTTCTGCTTCACCCCCGACGCCGAGTTCCCGGTCTGCAACGGCGAGAAGGGGCACTTCCACGGCAAGCTGGTCAGCCCGGTCTGCGGCGGGGTGATCCGCGCCTTTGAGGGCGGCGTCGCCAACAACGCCGTCCCCGACCGCGCCAGCGCCCTGGTGGCGGTGGAGATGGCCGGCCTCAAGAACGCCCCCGGCATCACCCTTGAGCCGGAGAACGGCTGCGTCCGGGTCCGCGGCTGGGGCAAGGCGGGGCACGCCGCCTCCCCCGAGGGGACGGTCAACGCCATCGGCCTGGTGGCCGACTACCTGCTGGCCAACGGCCTGTGCAATGAAGCCGAGCGCGCCTATCTGGAGGCGCTGCACAAGCTGCACAGCTCCACCGCCGGCGAGGGGTTGGGCATCGCCTCGGCGGACGGCCCCTTCGGCCCGCTGACCATCATCGGCGGCCGCATCTATATGCAGGACGGCCGGATGGTGCAGACCATGGACAGCCGTTACCCCACCTCGACCAGCGGCGACGCCATCGCCGCCGGCATCCGGGCGTCCATCGGCAGCGGCGCCGCCCTGGAGGACGTCGACTCCGCCGACCCCTTCTACATCGGGGCGGACACCCCGGCCATCCGGGCCTGCATCGACACCTACAACGAGGTCACCGGCAAGGACGAGAAGCCCTTCACCATGGGGGGCGGCACCTATGCCCGGCACTTCCCCTATGCGGTCAGCTTCGGGCCTGAGAGCCACGACCTGGTGCTGCCCGCCTTCGGCGGCCCGATGCACGGCGCCAACGAGTCCGCCCCCGTCGACGCCCTGCTGCAGTCGGTCAAGATCTACATCCTGGCCCTGCTGAAGCTGGAAGAGATCGACTTCTGACCCCTGACCCACTGACTGAAATAAGCCCCCTGTCCGGCCGGACAGGGGGCTTTTGGCGTATTGAGAGGCACATCAGGGCAGGGGGGCGAGCACCTCATTGACCGCCACCACGGCGCAGACCTCATCGCCGCGGACGAAGGCGGCGGCCCACCCGCCGGCGTCGAGGGCGGACGAGCGGAGCACCGGCGCATCCCCCGGGCGCAGCGGGCTGCGGTAGGAGATGCGGAAGGTGTGCACCCCCGCCCGGCAGAGGGCGTCGGGGGCGGCGTCGAGGGCAAGGTCGAGGTAGGCGGTGTTGTGCAGGTGGCCGTTGTAGTCGATGTCGGCCCGGCGCAGCCGCACCGGGGTCTCGGCGTCCCACCGGGCCGGGGGGCGCAGCCGGGGCAGCCGGTCGGCAAAGGCAGTGGCCGTCTCGGGGCCGTAAGGGGCGAGCCGGTCGGCGGTGGGCAGGCAGGGCTTGCCGGTGGCGCGGTCGACCAGGGCCAGCTTTGCCTGCCCGCGGGCCAGCACCTCGCCGTCCGCGGCCCGCAGCAGCATCTCGCGGGTGGCCTGCCGCGGGGTGCGGCACAGCCAGGTGGAGGCGGTCAGGGGCTGGTCGTAGCTGGGGGCCCGGGCCACCTCCACCCGCCAGTTGGTGATGACCCAGGCCATCCCGTTGCGCAGGCTGTCCCCCATGGGGGAATAGCCGGTGGTCTCGGCGTGGCGGATGGCGGTGTTCTCAAAGACGGACAGGACGGCGTGGGGGGTTAAAAGCCCCTCCTGGTCGAAGTCCTCGACCCGGGACGCTACAGGGATGGTAAAGATCATGGACGGACTCTCCCTTCGGTGGTCATCAGTTCATGGGGCCGGCGCGGCGGAACATCCGCTCCACCTCGGCGGCAAGGAGGGCGTGGCCGGGGTCGGACAGCAGCGGGTCGGCCGCGAGGAGGGCGGC
>DWXX01000053.1 GCA_019118985.1 Candidatus Faecalibacterium faecipullorum | reverse complement strand
TGCAGGCCGCCGTCGCCTGCCTGGTGGGCGCGGGCTTTGCCGGCAGCTCGGTGGTCTGGGAGGTGGAGCGCTGGGGTCTTGCGCTGCAGACCGGCGTGTATTTCCTGCTGCTCGCCCTGTTCATGCTGCCGGCCGCCGCAGCGTCCGCCGGCTCAACGCGCGGCTTGCCCAGCGGCAGTCCTCCGCGCCGGAGAGGTGACCGCGTAGACCTGTACAATAAAGAATCCCACGGGAGACCATACGTTCTCCCGTGGGATTTTTGCGCGGCGGTTCAGCGCGGCGTTTCTTCTGTGCTTTGCAGGCTGTCCAGGGCGTCGAGGTAGCGCAGGCCGAAGGTGCGCAGGGACGGCGTGTCGAAGTGCAGGCCGTCGCCGCGGCAGGTCAGTCCGGCAGCCGACACCACCGCGCAGCCGGGCAGCTGGGCGGCAAGGGCGGGCAGCCGGGCGTTGAAGGCCCGCAGCAGCGCCGCCGGCGTGCCGGTAAAGCCGTTTTCGGGGTAGCCAAGCTCGCCCACCAGGATGGGCAGCCCCCCCAGCTCGGCGCGGAAGGCGCGCATGGTGCGCAAAAACAGCGCCGGGTAGGCGTCGAGCTGCGCGGGCTCGAGGCAGTCGCTCTCCCCCTGGTGCCAGAGGATGGCCTGCAAGGCGGAGGTGCGGGCGGCCAGCTTTGCCTGCATGACCGCGTGGTCGAACAGCGGCTGCCCCGGCTGCCACTGTGCGATGGTGGTGCCGCCGTCGGCGCAGGGGATGAGCCCCGCCTGGCAGCCGTGCCCGGCCGCGTACCGCGCCGCAAAGCTGGACGCCAGGCAGGCGCCGCTGCGGGGGCTCGCGCCCGGCAGCACCGCCCGGTCGACGTTGACCGGCTCGCTCATCGGCTGCCAGCGGCCCATCCGCAGCATCAGGCAGTCGGGGGCGGACAGGGCATTCTCAGCCGTCAGGTCGCCGCGGCCCGCCATGTTGGACTGGCCGGCCAGCAAAAACGAGTGGATGACGCCCGACGTCTCGTGCAGGCCGTCGTTGATCCATTTTGCCATACAGAGGACCTCTTTTCGCTTGATCTGCCCCTATCATACCAGAAACGGCGCGGTTTTTCCACTCTTTTGCAAGGACGTTTTTCAGCCTTTCAGCCGCTTGGTCAGGGCGATCAGGCGGCCGGCGGCGGCGCGGACGGCCTCTTCGCTCAGCTCGCCGCTGCGCAGGGCCCGGCGGATGTCGGCGTCGTCGCCGGGGTTGCCGGGCATGATGACGTCGTTGCCGGCGGCGGCGCAGCGCCAGGGGGTGCTGCCGTCCGCCGGGACGGTGGTGTTCCAGTCGGTCATGACAAGGCCGCCGAAGCCCCACTCCTGCCGCAGCAGGACGGTGCACAGGTCGGGGTTGTTGGCCGAGTAGACCCCGTTGATCCTGTTGTAGGAGGTCATGACGGCGGCGGGGGCGGCGGCGCGGACCGCGATCTCAAAGCCGCGCAGGTAGATCTCCCGCAGCGCCCGCTCCGACACCTGCACGTCCACCCCCATCCGGTGGTCCTCCTGGTTGTTGCAGGCAAAGTGCTTGAGGGTGACGCCGCAGCGCCCGTCGCCCTGCACCCCCGCGGTGACGGCGGCGGCAAGCAGTCCGGAGAGGAGAGGGTCCTCAGAATAATACTCAAAGTTGCGGCCGCAAAGGGGGTTGCGGTGGATGTTCATGCCGGGGGCCAGCCACAGGTCGACCCCGAACTCCTCCATTTCGACGGCCACCGCCTGGCCGAAGGCCCGCATCAGCTCGAGGTCCCAGGTCTGCGCCAGGGCCGTCCCCACCGGGAAGGCGGTGCAGAACTGGTAATAGGTGTCGGCGTCCTCGTGGTAGGGTGGCGTCTCGAGGAAGCCGTTCTCCAGCGAGCTGAGGACCCCCGCGCCGTAGACGCTGCCGTCGGCCCGGTCCACCTGGTAGCTCTGGCGCAGCCGCAAACCGGCGGGGCCGTCCGCCATGATGAGGGAGGGGACGCCGCCGGCTTCCATCGCCTCGGTGGTCTCGCCCGCCGAGCCGGGCACCCGCCGCCCCGCCGAGCCGAGGGTGCTGGCCCCCTGGGTGATGTTGCCGTACAGCAGGGGGACGAGCTCTTCCGCCGGGCCGTCGGCCGGGGGGCAGACGGGGGCGGCCGGGGCGGGCTCTGCCTGCGGGGTGAAGTCCCACACCGGCGCGGCGGCGGCCTGCCGGGCGGCCAGGGCGGCGGGGGAGGCGCCCGGCTCCTGGATGGGCTGGGCGGCCGGGCAGATGGGGTGGGTCTGCTCGATGAGGGTGCCGGCCGCCACCCGCAGCCGGGCGCACAGCTCGAGGTCGGCGCTGCTGCTGCCGGCCCAGACGCCGTACAGCCCCTCGTCCACCACCCAGCCGGCGCGCCGCGGGTCAAAGGAGGCCAGCTGCTTTTGGGGGATGGAGATGGTCAGGGTCTCCCCCTCGCCGGGGGCCAGCAGGCGGGTCTTGGCAAAGCCGGCCAGCCGCCGGAACTCCCGCGCGCCGCCCTTCTGGGGGCAGGAGAGGTAGACCTGCGCCACCTCCCGGCCGGAGAAGCAGATGCCGGTGTTCTGCACCGACAGGTCTACCTCGACGGCGCCGGGCAGCGTCCGCAGCCCGGCGAAGCGGATGGCAAAGCTGGTGTAGCTCAGCCCGTAGCCGAAGGGGAAGAGGGGCTGCACCCCAAAGCTGTCGAACCAGCGGTAGCCGACGTAGATGCCCTCGGAGTAGACGGCCTTGTCCAGGTCGCCGTCCAGGTAGCCGAAGCGGCCGGCGTCGGGGTAGTCCTCGTAGTGGCGGGCCCAGGTGGCGGTCAGCTTGCCCTCCGGGGTGGCCTTGCCCAGCAGGACGTCGGCCACGGCGTGGCCCCCCTCCTGCCCGAGCTGCGACAGCTGCAGGATGGCCTCGATGTGGCTGGTCTCTTCCAGCAGGGCGGTCAGCTCGACCGGGCCGCCGGCGTTGAGCAGCAGCACGATGGGCAGGCCCATCCGGTCAAGGGCCAGCAGGTCGGCGTGTTCGGCGTCGCTGAGGTAGTAGTCCCCCTTTTCCAGCCGGCGGTCTTTGCCCTCGCCCGAGATGCGGCTGATGACGTAGAGGGCCGCGGCGGCCTTTTTCAGATCCTGCGCGGCCACCGGGCGGCCCTGCGGCAGGGTGAAGGGGTTGGCCGCATAGGCGTCGAAGGGGTTTTCCACCTCTTTTGCGTCGGCGAGGATCTTGTCCTTCCAGGCCAGGCGGGCGGCCTGATAGCGGGCCTCGTAGTCGGCCAGCCAGCCCTCGCTGGTGATCTGCGCGCCCGCGGCTTTCAGCCCCTCGTAGATGGTGACGTTGGCGCGGTTGTTCACGTCGCCCGAGCCGATGCCCCCCTTGACGGTGCGGCCCGCCCCGGCGCCCAGCAGGGCGACGGGCGCGGCGGGGTCGAGGGGCAGGATGCCGGTGTTCTTCAGCAGGACGATGCCCGCGGCTGCCGCCCGGCGGGCCAGAGCGGCGTGGGCCTGCTCGCGGGAAGAAGGCGCCTGGGACAGGCTGCCGCTGTGGTTGTATGCGTGTGTCATGGGTGTGACCTCCGGTGTTGGTTCTTGAGCGGCGAAAAGCCGCCATAGCTGCGGACTATGGCGGCTTTCCGTCTAGAAGAAGGCGTGTATAAGATAAGGAGAAACGCTTGAAATTGGTAGAAAGGACTTACTCCTTGACGCCGCCCAGGGTGATGCCCGCGATGATGTACTTGGACAGCAGCAGATAGACGATGATGATGGGCACGATGGCGACGGTGATCATCATGTAGATCTTGCCCTGGTCAAAGTTCATGTAGTCGGCGCCGCGCAGGGTGGCGATCAGGATGGGGACGGTCATCTTGTCCTTGGACTGGATGATCAGGGCGGGGACGAAGTAGTTGTTCCACGACCCGACGAAGGAGAAGATGGCCTGCACCGCGATGGCGGGCTTCATGATGGGCAGGACGATGCGGTTGAAGGTCATGAACTCGCCCGAGCCGTCGATGCGGGCTGCCTCCACCAGAGACAGCGGCAGCGAGGACTTCAGGTAGCTGTACATGAAGTAGAAGATGGAGGGCGACGCGATGGAGGGGATGATCAGCGGCCACAGGGTGTCGTACAGGCCCATGTTGGTGATCAGGCGCAGGAAGCCCATGGCGGTCACCTGGGTGGGCATGACCAGGATGGCCATGATGAAGGTGAAGGCGAACTTCTTGAGCTTGAAGTTATAGGCGTACAGGCCGTAGGCGGTCAGCGCAGAGAAGTAGGTGCACAGCGCCGCCGAGCTGGACGACACGATCAGGCTGTTGAGGATGCCCTTGAACATGGGGAAGCTGCCGTCGTTGGCCACGTTCTTGAGGTTCTCAAAGAAGTAGTTGCCCGGCAGCCAGGAAAAGCCCTTCTGCAGGTCGGCGTGGGAGCGGGTGGAGTTGACGATCAGGATGTAGAAGAAGAACAGGCACAAAAAGGACAGGACTGCCAGCACGGCATAGGCGAGGATCTTCTCAGCGGTGCCGGCGCGTTTGACGTGGGTCTTGTTCATGCCTTGGCGCCCCCTTTCGACTTATGATGCTTTTCGGGCTTTGCGGCGGTGGTGTCGCTGCCGTTGGTCATCCGGTAGACAAAGAAGCAGAGGATGCCGCTGACGATGAACAGGAAGACGGACAGCGCGCCGGCCATGCCGTAGTTGCGGCTCTTGAGGTGGTTGTTCAGGAACATGATGAGGGTCATCGAGGTGCGGTCGGGGCTGCCCTGGCCGTTGGTCAGGATCTGCGGCACGTCGAACATCTGCAGGCCGCCGATGATGGAGGTGATCAGGGTGTAGGCCAGGATGGGCCGGATCAGGGGCAGGGTGATGGAGAAGAACCGCTTGACGCTGCCGCAGCCATCCAGCTCGGCCGCCTCGAAGATCTCGGGGCTGATGCCCATGATGGCGGCCATCAGCATGATGGTGGTGTTGCCGAACCACATCAGGAAGTTCATCAGGCCGACCAGAGACCGGGTGCCGAAGGCTGTGCCCATGAAGTCGATGGGCTCGCTGGTGATGCCCAGCGACATCAGGATCGAGTTGATGGGGCCGCTGTTGGAGAACAGGGCGAAGAACAGCATGGCGAACGCCGAGGCCATGATCAGGTTGGGCAGGTAGATGACCACCTTGAAGAACTGCTGGCCGCGCAGCTTGAGCCGCATATCGGTAAACCAGTTGGCCAGCAGCAGGGCGATGACGATCTGAGGGATGAAGCCGATCAGCCACAGCAGCAGGGTGTTGCCGGCGTATTTCAGCAGGTCGGACTCAAACAGGGCCTTGTAGTTTTCCAGCCCGATGAAGTTGGGGCCGATCTCCTTGATGCCGGAGCGGTAATACTCATAAAAGCTGTAGCGGATGGTGTCCACCAGAGGGATGAAGGAGAAGATGAAGAAGGTCAGGAAAAAGGGGATGATGAAGATATAACCCCATTTCGCATAGCTCAGATGCTTGGGCTTTTTGTTCATAAGTCACCGTTCCTTTCTGTGCGAAAGCTGCCGCGCCGCGTTGGGGCCGGCGGGCAGCCTTCTTTCAGCAGGCCAGTATGGAGGGCGGATCAGTCCGGCCACACGACGGTGGTGATGTCGGGATAGCGCTCCTTGATGGCGGTCTCGAAGTTCTCCTTGGCGCGGTCGAAATCGACGTTGCCCTGGTAGTAGTCGCTGAAGGCGTTCTGGATCAGCTCGACGCAGCCCTGGTCGTAGGAGGACAGCGGGGCGATGACGATGTTCTCAGCCACCGGCGAGAAGTACTCGTAGGCGTTCTGGCCGCCCAGGAACTCGGAGGCGAAGGAGTCGTCGGTGGCGGCTTCCTGCATCCCGCTCATGGTGTTGGTAAAGTCCATGTAGTCCTTCGAGATCTTGATCAGGTTGTCCTTGGTGGCGGTCAGGGCCAGGATGATGTCGCGGACGTGCTCGGGGTTATCGGTGCCCTGGCAGGCGTGGATGTAGGAGCCGCCCCAGTTGTACGCCTGCGGGGGGTTGGTGACCGCCCAGGAGCCGGCCGGGCCGTCCCAGTTGGGGGCCAGGGTGAAGTCGATGCCCCAGGCCGGCAGCAGGAAGGCAAAGACCTTGGAGGCGGAACCCATGGACTTGTTCCAGTCGTCGTTGAACTGGCCCTTGACCGTCTTGTTCAGGTAGCCGGCGTCCAGCCACTCCTTGGAGTCGCTGACCCACTGCATGATCTGGGGGTCGACGGTGATGGTGCCGCTACCCTCGACGCCCCAGGGCTGGCTGATGCTGTTGCCGTACAGGCGGAAGGTGTCGGCGTAGGAGGCCAGCGCATAGTAGCCCTTGGCCTTCAGCTCCTCAGCGGAAGCCTTGAAGGTGTCCCAGTCCTTGACCTTCTCGCCGATGGCGACGGGGTCGTCGGTGCCGAAGGTGTCCAGGGCGATGTCCCGGCGGTAGACCAGCAGGCCGGGGCAGCACTGCCAGGTGGAGCCGCGCTGCACGCCGTTGGCGTCGGAAGCGGTGGTCTTGGTGAAGGGGTACTGGTCGGCCAGGTCGGTGTCGGGGTCGATGCCCAGGTCGGTCAGGGGCATGGCCACGTCGGCCGCGGCGTCGGTGTATTTGAAGACGTAGTCGGTCTCAGACAGGAAGATGTCGACCTTGTCGTCGGCAGAGGCGCTGCCCTGGTTGAGCAGGGCCTCGTCCAGCTTCTGCTGGTAGACGCCGTCCTGGTTGGGGTTGATGACCCAGTGGATCTCGGTGCCGTCCTTCAGGGTGGTGACGGTGCCGTCGGCCGAGGTGCTCTCGACCTCGGGGTAGACGGCCTCGAGACGGGTGCGGAACTCGTCGTTCCAGCTGTAGATGTTGATGACTTTGCCCTCGGCGGCAGCCTCGCCGCCGGCGGCCGAGCCGCCCGACGCCGCGGTGGAGTCACTGCCGCCGCAGGCAGCCAGCATGCCGGCGGCGCCCACGGCGCCCACGCCCTTCAGGAAAGAGCGGCGGCTGATGGCACGGGTCTTGTGATTAGCGTTCATAAGGTTGTACCTCCTCTTTGATCTCGCGGCCTGGGCCTTGGCGTTGGCCCCGGCCCTTCTTGTGGGTTTATTATAGCGAATGATTTTGCGTGGAATATATAACAATTCCATAAAAAATATCAAATCCTTGCACGAGTTTTGGGAATAGAGATAAATAGCGTCATGATTCTGACATTTAGCGCATGGTTCTGATTTTTGCCGGCGGCCTGTTTCTATATAATAGGGCCATCCAAACCATACAAGAAAGGGGATGCAACACTTTGAACCACCTGCGCTTTGTGGACGGGCAGGGCGGCTTTGCCCTGGACAAGCCCGAGCACGTCAGCTACCTGTACTTCCCCCTGGCCTCCGACACGGGGATGAAGAGCGCCGTCACCCCCACCATGGGGGGCGACGCCAAGCTCGACCAGGAGACCTTCCTGCTGGAGCCGGTCAGCGCCGAGAACCTGCATAACAACCGCGGGGTGCGCAACTTCTGGCTGGTCTGCGAGGACGGCACGGCCTTTTCTGCCGCCGGCGCATCCGCCTGGCAGGAGACCGCCCGCTTCACCCCCGCCGAGGACGACAGCCGCCTGGAAGCCGGGCTGATGTGGCACCGGCTGACCCGCGCCTGCCCCGCCCTTGGCATCGAGACCGAGCTGACCGCCTTCTGCCCGCTGAACGACGACGCTGAGATCCTGCTTGTCAAGGTGCGCAACACCGGCGGCGCCCCCTGCCGGCTGACCCCGGCGGCGGCTGTGCCCATCTATGGCCGCAGCGCCGACAACATCCGGGACCACCGCAACGTCACCTCGATGCTGCACCGCATCTGGACCAGTGCGGACGGGGTGTTCGTGCGGCCCACCATGTCTTTTGACGAGCGGGGGCACCGGCCCAACCACACCCTGTATTATGTATGCGGCTGCGGGCCCGACGGGGCGAAGCCGGTCGGCTTCTGGCCCACCGTCGAGGACTTTCTGGGGGAGGGCGGCACCTATCTGCGGCCCCGCGCCCTGACCGAGCGTCGCCCCGGCCTGCCGGCCGGCTCTGCCGCCGAAGGGCGGGAGGCGATGGGCGCCTTCCGCTTTGCCGACATCACCCTCGCCCCCGGCGCCGAGGCGGCGTATGTGGTGGCCCTCGGCGTGGCGCCCGGCGAGGCCGACGCCGCCGGCGTCTGGCAGCGCTACGGCAGCGCGGAGCGGGCGGCCGCCGCCCTTGCCGAGACCCGCGCCGTCTGGCAGCAGCGGGTGAACGTCTCGTTCCGTACGGGCGACGAGGATTTCGACCAGCTGATGCGGTGGGTCTGCTTCCAGCCGTTCTTGCGGCGGCTGTTCGGCTGTTCTTTCCTGCCCCACCACGACTATGGCCGGGGCGGGCGCGGCTGGCGCGATCTGTGGCAGGACTGCCTGTCCTTGCTGCTGATGGACCCCGGCGGCGTCGGGCAGATGATCGAGAAAAACTTCGGCGGGGTGCGGGCCGACGGCACCAACGCCACCATCATCGGGGCGGGGGACGGCAACTTCATCGCCGACCGCAACGGCATCGCCCGGGTCTGGATGGACCACGCCCTGTGGCCGCAGATGACCGCCAAACTCTACATCGACCAGACCGGGGACGTCGAGATCCTCAACCGGCAGGCCCCCTACTTCAAGGACGCGCAGGCCATGCGCGGCACCGCCATCGACCCGGACTACCGCCCCGAACAGGGCTGCTGGCAGACCGACGCGGCGGGGAAAGTCTACACCGGCAGCATCCTCGAGCATCTGCTGGTCGAGCAGCTGGCCGCCTTCTATGAGGTAGGGGAGCACAACATCTGCCGGCTGCGGGGCGCGGACTGGAACGACGCGCTGGATATGGCCCCGAACCGCGGCGAGAGCGTGGCCTTCACCTGCGCCTACGCCGGCAACCTGCGGGAGCTGGCCGGCCTGATCCGGCTGCTGCAGCAAAAGACCGGGCTTGTATCCGCCCCGGTGATGGAAGAACTGCAGATGCTGCTCTGCGACGACGAGGCGGTCTTTGACGACGCCGAGGCCAAGCGGCAGCTGCTGGCGCGGTACGCCGCGGCCTGCCGCCATCAGGTCAGCGGGCGGCAGGTGCAGCTGCCGCTGGAAGCCCTGGCCGCCGGCCTGGAGCGGAAGGCCGACTGGCTGACGGGCTGGCTGCGCGCCCACGAGTGGCTGGACGCTGGCGGCGGCGAGGGCTGGTACAACAGCTATTACGACGACCATGGCCGCCGGGTGGAAGGCGTCTTCCCCGCCGGGGTGCGGATGATGCTGACCGGGCAGGTCTTTGCCATCATGGGCAGGGTGGCCGGCGAGGAGCAGGTGCGGCAGATCACGAAAGCCGCCGACCACTACCTCTACCGCCCCGAGATCGGCGGCTACCGGCTGAACACCGACTTCCATGAGCTCAAGTTCGACCTGGGGCGGATGTTCGGCTTTGCCTACGGCGAAAAGGAGAACGGGGCGGTCTTTTCCCACATGGCGGTGATGTACGCCAACGCGCTCTACCGCAGGGGCTTTGTGCAGGAGGGCTGGAAGGCCCTGAAGACCCTGGCGGACACCGCGCTGGACTTTGACACCAGCCGCATCTACCCCGGCATCCCCGAGTACTTCCGCGCAGACGGGCGGGGGATGTACCACTACCTGACCGGCGCGGCCAGCTGGTATATGATGACCATGATCACCCAGGCGTTCGGTGTCCGGGGTGGGGCGGGCGACCTTGTGCTGGAGCCCAAGCTGACCGCCGGGCAGTTCGACGGGGCGGGGTGCGCCGCGGTGCGGCTCAGCTTTGCGGGGCGGCAGCTGGAAGTCTGCTACCACAACCCGGACGGCCTGGAGTACGGCAGCTACCGCATCGTGCAGGCCGGCTGCGGCAGCGCGGCGCTGTGTGACGGCGCGGCGGGCAGCCTGACGGTCCCCCGCGCCGCAATCGAGGCGCTGGACGCCGGGCAGCTGCACCGCATCGACGTCACCCTCGGCGCATAAGGCAGGACAATATAGTTACAGGGTATTATAGTTGCAGGGTTTTGAGATAGATCCAACGAATATGCCGCAGAAAGGCAAGGAGACAGACAGTCTATGAGATACGGTTATTTTGACGACGCCGCGCGGGAGTATGTGATCGACCGCCCCGACACCCCGGCCCCCTGGGTCAACTACCTGGGCAGCCCGGAGTACGGCGCCATCATCTCCAACAACGCCGGGGGCTACAGCTTTGCCCGGTCGGGGGCCAACGGGCGCATCCTGCGCTACATCTTCAACCAGTTCGACCAGCCGGGCCGCTACATCTACCTGCGGGACGACGACAGCGGGGACTACTGGTCGGCCTCCTGGCAGCCGGTGGGCAAGCCCCTGACCGAATACCAGAGCGAGTGCCGCCACGGCATGGGCTACACCCGGATGTCGGCCCGGTATGCCGGCATCCGCTCGCAGGCGACCTACTATGTCCCCGAGGGCGGCGCCTATGAGGTGTGGGCCCTGACGGTGCGCAACGAGTCCGACCGGCCCCGCAGCCTGACGGCGACCGGCTACGCCGAGTTCACCAACCACAGCAACTACGAGCAGGATCAGGTCAACCTGCAGTACTCCCTCTTCATCGGGCGGACGGTGTTTGCGGGCGACCGGGTGACCCAGCAGATCCACGGCAACCTGGACGCCCTGGCCGCCGGGGAGGAAGTGGACGAAAAGACGGTCACCGAGCGGTTCTTCGGGCTGGCGGGCGCGCCGGTGGCCTCCTACTGCGGGGACAAGGCCGCCTTCCTGGGCGCCTACCACGGCTACGGCGACCCCGCCGGGGTGGCCTGCGGCGACCTCGGCAACGTGGACAGCTACAACGAGAACAGCTGCGGGGCGCTGGCCTGCCGGCTGACCCTCGCCCCCGGCGAGAGCCGGACGGTGGCCTTCGTGCTGGGGATGAAGCCCTCGGCCGAGGCGGCCGCCATCCTGGCGCGGTACGCCGACCCCGCCGGCGTGGTCGAGGCCGAGGTGGAGGCCCTCAAGGCCGCATGGTACGGCCGGCTCGACCATCTGCGGGTGGACACCCCCGACCCGGCCTTCAACACCATGATCAACACCTGGAACGCCTACAACTGCTTTATCACCTTTGTGTGGTCGCGGGCGGCGTCCCTGATCTACTGCGGGCTGCGCAACGGCTACGGCTACCGCGACACGGTGCAGGACATCCAGGGCATCATCCACCTTGAGCCCGAGATGGCCTGCGAGAAGATCCGCTTCATGCTGTCGGCGCAGGTCGACAACGGCGGCGGCCTGCCCCTGGTCAAGTTTACCCACGACCCCGGCCACGAGGACACCCCCGATGACGCCTCCTACGTCAAGGAGACCGGCCACCCCGCCTACCGCGCCGACGACGCGCTGTGGCTCTTCCCCACCGTGTACAAGTACATCGCCGAGAGCGGCAACACCGCCTTTTTGGACGAGGTGATCCCCTTCGCCAACAGGGACGAGGGCACCGTCTACGAGCATCTGCGCCGCGCGGTGCAGTTCTCCCTCGACCATCTGGGCCCCCACGGGCTGCCCGCCGGCCTCTACGCCGACTGGAACGACTGCCTGCGGCTGGGCGCGAACGGCGAGAGCTCCTTTGTGGCCTTCCAGTTCTACTATGCGCTGGCCGTCCTGCGCAAATTCGCCCTGCACAAGGGCCTGACGGCGGACGCCGCCTGGCTGGAGGAAAAGCTGGCCGAGTACGGCGAAAAGATCCAGGCCCTGTGCTGGGACGGCGACCGCTTCATCCGCGGCTTTACCGAGGCGGTCGAGCGGATCGGCGCCGCCGGCGACCCCGAGGCCAACCTCTGGCTCAACCCCCAGAGCTGGGCGGTCATCAGCGGGCTGGCCACCCCCGACCAGGTCGAGACGGTGATGGGGCAGGTCAACGCCCGGCTGAACACCCCCTACGGCGCGGTGCTGATGGACCCGCCCTACCACGCCCACGCCTTCGACGGGGCGCTGGCCGTCATCTACAACCCCGGCTGCAAAGAGAACGCCGGCATCTTCTCGCAGTCGCAGGGGTGGCTGATCCTGGCGGAGGCCCTCTGCGGCCACGGCGAGCGGGCCTTCGGCTACTTCACCGAGAACGCCCCCGCCGCCCAGAACGACCGGGCTGAGATCCGCCGGCTGGAGCCCTACTGCTACGGGCAGTTCACCGAGGGGCCTGCCAGCAGGCACTTCGGCCGCTCGCAGGTACACTGGCTGACCGGCACCGCCTCCACCGTCATGGTGGGCTGCGTCGAGGGCATCCTGGGCCTGCGGCCCGACCT
>DWXX01000052.1 GCA_019118985.1 Candidatus Faecalibacterium faecipullorum | reverse complement strand
TTCCAAATGCGAATGTCATCCTTGCGCTTTCCGCAGTTTAAGCAGATATTCACGCCGAAACTTCCTTGAATCTCTGCCACATTCTTAGAACCTGCAAGGCTGTGCAGACCATCCAGATTGGTCGTGATGATGCCTTGTATCTTTCCCTCTGTTTCCAACTCTGCTAACTTCGTATGGGCAATCGTGGGGCCGTTTCCAAAAATAGCATCCAGAAATGAGTGGCGTGCCACCTTGTAGTAATGCTCCGGTGCGCTTTTCAAAAGTCTCACAGAGATAAACTGCATCGTTTCCGCAAGATTCAGTCCATGCATACTTGGAATGCCCGCCGAGACTGAGATACCAGCGCCCGTGATCACCAGTGTAAATCTGCTTTCATTCAATAGGTGCTGCAATACTTGAATCTCATTTTCCATCGCAACCGCCTTACAATGCTCCTGTCCATTCATAATTGTCTTTTCCCGCACCCACTTCAAAATGGTATTTCCCAATACCCAAGTCGATCCCTGCAAAGTGGCCGCTGTCACAGGTGAGAGTGACTTTATTATCCTTGCCACTGACACGGTATGCCTGCTTGTTCAACGCCGTGGGAGCCAGCAATAGCGCCGACACGCCTTCCTGAAACCATTGAGGGGCAGTACCATCATACGAACTGATGTCTGCCGCCGTTTTGGATTTATGGGGAACCCCCTGTGTAGCTCCGTAGCCCACGGCGATGACGCCGTTGACCCGCAGGCCGGTGCCGGTGAGATGCTTCGCTGCACCTTTGGCATTGAACATACCGCCGACCCACCAGCTGTTCAGCCCCAGTGTCTGCGCAAAGAGCATAGCGTCTGCGCCCCAATACCCCAGCGCCTCATCCAAAGCTGGGGTGTCCGGCCCGGCAAGGATAATGTAATTGTTCACATTCTTACTGATGAGCTTTGCCATCGTTCCCAAACCATCGTTATTGCCGGTAACCAAGGTTAGGCGCAGGCCGCTGGTCTGATTATCCTCCGTCAACCGCTCCTGTAATTGAGCTGCGATTTCCGTCGGAATAGGTTTCTCCAGATATTTACGCACCATGTGGCGCTCTTTTATAGCTTCTTGAATCGTCATTTAGTGTTCCTCCTTTTTCTTGGATAAAACTGTGTTCATTTTATTGATCAGCGTGATGAATTGCAGGGCGTCTGTCTCGCCCAACTCAGCCAATAGCTCCCGCAGCCGCCGCTCCACTTGAAATTCTTTCTGGCGGAGCCGTTCAATTCCCTCTGATGTGAGCGTCACAATCAGATTCCGCCGGTTAGTGGGATCAATTTGCCGCACTAAAAGCCCTCGCTTTTCAAGGGAAGCAAGCATCTGCGACACAGAAGCTTTCGTAACTGCCAGATATTCTCGAACCGATGTGAGGTCTGTGGTGTCATCCTCCAAAGCAAACTGCCGCATCAACGCATATTCCGGCATAGTCAAATCTTCGGAATCACTTTTTTTGCCAAATTCAGAATTCAGCAAGCTTTTAAGAAGAAACAAGGAGTGGAGCAAATCGTCGCCTGTACAAGGATTCACCAAATATCACCACCTTCCAAAAGTTTATTACTATACAGTTTAGCACTTAACTATTATACTGCAAATGCTTTCCCGTTGCAAGCTAATATGCAAATAGTAAAAATGCTTGTTTGTCTCTTCTCATGATGAGAAGGGGCTATTTTTTTGCCCTTTTTTTAATTCATCGCTTGACATTGTGGCAAAGAGTTGATGACCCAGGACGAATTGGCAGTAATGGACGGAGGCAAGTGTATCTTCATGCTGCGGGGCGTGCGTCCCTTCCTCTCGGACAAGTACGACCTGACGAAGCACCCCAACTACAAATACACCGCCGACGCCGACAAGAAATATCTCTTTGATATGGAACGGTACATGAAACGCAAACCGGCCATCGTAAAGCCGGATGAGCCTTTCGAGATGTACGAATTGACAGCAATGGACCTTCAATAACAATTCTACACCGAAGAAAGGGAATATGATTTATGGATTTTTTCACTAACGCTATCGATGTGTTGCAGACTCTGGTGATCGCCCTGGGCGGCGGCCTGTGCGTGTGGGGCGTGGTGAACCTGCTGGAGGGCTACGGCTCGGACAACCCCGGTGCCAAGAGCCAGGGCATGAAGCACTTGATGCCAAACTAGTTGTAACAATCTCATGAAAGGAAAAGCGCGATCCGGACGGGGCGGCGAGGTGACGGAGAAGCAAAGCGCCAGCGACAGGGTTTCGTCCTGCCGCTGGCGCTCCGCTTTTCATTTATGACAGCCTTTCCCGGCGCCCCGAAGGCTTTGTGCAGCTGCGTGCCGGGCATTAGCCAAGGTACGCGATGATCCGCTCCATCGTCTCGTAGTTGGGGATGGGCGCCACCCGGGTGATGGAACTGGCGACGTGTTCCACCCCAAAGCTGGCGGCGCTGTCGGTGCCCGCGACGCCGGTGCGGAAGCCGTGTTTTTCCCAGGCCAGCCGCTGGACCTCCTCGTCCAGCAGGGCGTCGATGCCGCGCACCCCCTCTTCGTCCAGCGCGATGTAGATGTGGGAGGACCAGACCGTCGGCGTGGGGTAGAGCATGACGATGTCTCCTCCGAGCTTTGCCCAGTCGTCGGGGTTCTGGATGGCAAATTCCAACAGCTGATTCTCATAACCGGCGATGATGGGCTTGGCCCCCATCCCCATCTTGAGGAACTGGTCGAACAGGTCGGCCGAAGAGGATTCCATGTAGCCCAGCCGATCGAAGATGGCCCGCAGGCGGGGCAGCACGCTTTCGATGTTGCTCTGGTCCGCTACGCCGCCGCAGAGGACGTTGGCGATCAGCCCGGCGAACAGGTTGCCGGAGTTGGAGCGCCGGGGGTCGGTGGTGTTGACCGCTACCGTGCCGTACAACTCGGGCAGGCCAAGGTCGGCCCAGGTGACGCCGGCTTCGATCTCGGCCACCAGGCCGGCCATGTCGATGCAGTAGCAGCCGTCCTGCTCCTGTACCAGCCCCCTCGCCTGGAAGGCTTCCAGAATGGGCCGGCGGGTGTACAGGACGAGGGGGGTGTTGAAGATGATCTCGCTGCGCTGGGGCGAGCCGCATACCTGCTGGTAGTATTCCAGTGCATTCTGGCTGGACGGAAAGAGGAAGTCTCGCCCGGCGTGGTCGGCCGTCACCATGTCGAGGGAACCCGCCTTGACGTAATCGAGGGTCAGGCGGTATTTCCGCTCGAGGATGTCCTGGACGGCAGAGTCGTCCAGCAGGTCGATCTTCTCGCCGCCCACATAGCCCCGTAGGGTGACCGGCTTTTCGCCGCCGCCCAGCAGCAGGTAGACCCCGGCAAGCAGCATCATGGCCACCAGGACCAGCAGGCCGGTCAGTCTCATTTTGCTTCTCATGACAATCCCTCCATCTTTAACAGGCTTTCCATCACCTGCAAGTCGGCCTCGGCATCGAAGCGCCCGGACGCCATCAGCCGGGCCAGCTGGTTTTCAAAGCCGGCCCGCAGGCCGGGCAGGGTCTGGCGCACCTTCTGCTGAAAAGCCTCCACCTCAGCGGTGGACAGCGCCGCATCCTGGTGGGCGACGTACTGGTCCAGCACCCGGCCCACCGTATCCAGATAGTAGGTCAAAAAGCGGTGGGCCGAGGGGATCTGCTCGGGGTGATCCTTGAGGTAGTCGAAGATGCGGTCCCCTGTCTGGGCCAGGGCCGCGGCGTCCTGCCGGGTCTGGCTGTCGCCGATCCGGCCGGCAGCCGTCTTGACGTGGACGAGGTCCAGCGCCGCTTCTTCCATCATCTCCTGCAGCTGGGCGGCGTCGGGGTGGCCGGCCACATAGAGGGTCAGCAGGTCGGGGCGGGGGGTCAGCAGCAGCCACAGCCCGAAGTAGACCCCCACCGCCAGCGCCGCGCTAAAGAAATAATTCCATCGCAGCGCCAGCGCCAGCACGCCAAAGACGCCGGCAGCCCCGGCCAGCGACCAGAACAGCTGTCGTTTCTGTCGTTTTTTCATCAGTTGTACCCTTTCACGCTGCGGAAGGCTTCCACCAGGTTTTCCCTGCCGTCAAAGACGCGGGCGTGGGTCAGCTCGGCTAGGTCCTCCAGCTGTTCGGGGTCGGCGTCCCCGAACATGATCGAAAAGACCGGTATGTCCCGTCCCAGCGCCTCGTAGTCGCGCCGGAAGCTGCGGTAGCTGCCGTCCGACATCCCGTCGGTCATCAGGATGATGGCGGGGGTGTATCGGTCGAGGTCGTACCCCTGCAGCACCTTGAGGGCCTCGCGCGCGGCGGCGTAGAGATCGGTGCCGCCGTCTGTGCTCTCCGCATCCACTTGGGCGTAGAGACCTTCTAACTCGGCGCCGTTGCCGGCGGCAGTGTAGACGCCCCGCGCCTCACTGTCGAAGGGGATGAGAATGTTGACGTCCTCCGCCGAGGCTTGCAGGAGGTTGGCGGCGGCATTCTCCTGGATCAGGATCTGGGCCATCGCCGCCACCAACTGCTGGCGGCCCCCGCCGTACATGCTGCCTGAATAATCCAGACAGTAGACGGTGAGGGACGGCTTGCGGAATTGTGTCTGGTAGAGGTCGAGGCACTCGAACAGAACATCGGCCGCCGGCATTCGGATGGGCGAGAGGACCCGGTCGGGCTGGATGCCCCACTCGGCGCGGAATACGTCGGTGTTCTCCTCCGCGACCCCCTCATAGCCGGTGCGGCGTCCGGTGCGCTGGATGCGCTGCTGCACCTCGTCCGAGAGGAGGTAATCCTGCAGGGTGAGGAAGGCTTCCTCTTTGGCGCCGTCGCCGTTGTCGAGGTATCCCAGAGGCGAGTCGGCCAGGCTCAGCCCATCGTAGGGGTAGACGGCGTAGAGGGTCTCCTCTCCGCGTTCTTCCAGGGTCTGGTTGGCGCTGATGATGAGGCACTCGTAGTTGACCATCGCGTCGTAGCCGCCGGTCAAAAAGAGATCCTTCAGCCAGTCCGAGCTGCCGGAAGAGCGGTCTACCCCGGCCAGCAGGGCGGTGATCTCCTCGCCGAGGGCAGGGTCGGCCAGCTCCTCGGATGTGATCACCTCCGGCCCGCCCAGAAGCGCGTACAGAAAGCCGATGTAGGCGCTGCACCCGGAGTTGGACTGGGTGGCGCTGGTCATACAAAAGCGCAGCCTGCCCGAGCGGATGACGTCCAGCAGATCGGCGACCGAGACCTCCCGGCCCACAAAGCCCAGCTCCTCGGCCAGGCTCTGCCGGATGCCAAAGACCACCGGCGTCACCGAGACCGAGGCGGCGTGCTTGACCTTATAGCCGGTGTCCCCCGCCGTCAGCCAGAGGCTGCTGGCCGGCCAGACGGCGTCATAGCCGGGCGCGCCGTTTTGCAGCCCCCGCATGATGTCCAGTGAACCCCGGTACTCCATCTCAATGTTGATCTTTTTCTCCCGGGCGAAGTCGTCCAGAATGGCTTCCAGCTCCCGGTTCTCCGACCCGGACAAGATGCGCAGGGTCACCCGCCCGCCGTAGTTCATGGGGTAGTCTTTGGCCGGTTCAGAGTTCGCGCTGGCACACCCGGCCAGCAGCGCCAGCAAAAGCGCCGCCAACAAGGCCAGCAAAGTTTGCCGTTTCATGGGTCGTTCCTCCCTTCAGATGGGGCGTTTCTTCCATTTTTATCATAACACAACACCCGCACAGTATCATCATGGGGAAGTAAAGGCCATGTAAAAGATAGGGCCACGCGAAAAACCGGCCTGGACCGCCCGCGCCTTCTTATTCTGGAATGTAGAAAGTTTTATTTCATATATCCAAAAAATTGAAAATTATACAAACATTTTACGGCGCTGTGGTCGCAGGGTTTACACGCCTCTGGTAAACTGTAGATGTCCGAAGCGGCTTACATTTGCAGGATTTTTGCAAGATTACCGGGAGGTATCATTTATGGAATCTGTCAAGCAGCAGGCCAATCAGTCCCAGAAGCTGATGGTCTTTGTCCTGACCATGGCCCTATACGGCCTGGCCACCCTTTTCTCCGAGCTGATCCCCAAATTTCAGGTGGGTATCGTTGAATTTTCGGTCGAATACTTCCTCTTCATCCCGCTGACGCTGGCCATGCTGTTCGACCCCATGTCGGCGGCGCTGGGCGCGGCTACCGGTGAGCTGGTCTTCAGTGAGATCATGCTGGGCCAGTTCGGCGGCTTGGGCGAGGTGGAAAAGTTCCTCACCGTCACCATCGGCGTATATGTCGCCGGCCGGCTGGTCCGCGACCCGGCCAACCGGGTGATGGTGGGCATTGCGGCCATCACCGGCACCGCCCTGCAGCTGTTCATGGGCACGGTGGTGGACATCCTCAAGGTGCAGTTCGCCATCGAGGACTTTGAGGCCGTGGCCGGCCTGCCCGAGAGCGTTTTTGCCACCGAGGGTTTTGCCTTCCTGAACGACCTGCTGTTCTCCGGCATCCTGTTCTGCCTGCTGCCCACCCTCTACCTGGCGCCCAGGCTCCACGGCAAGATCGAGCCGCTGCTGGGCATGGCCCCCCGCACCCCCGCCACCGCCCTGGAGCCCATCGGCGCCAAGGCTGTCGTAGGCTGCCTGATCGGCTTCGCGGCGGCCATCGCGACCCAGATGCTGGCCGAGAGCGGCCTGAGCCTGGTTGACTGGGAGGCCGAGTGGGCTGAGTCCATGCCCTCCTTCGCCACCGCCATCCTGATCGCCGCGGCCCTGTGCCTGGTGGCCGTGCTGTGCATCCGCAAGTACGCTGAACAGAACCAGAGAGGCTGACACAGATGCACGCGATAGAAATAGATCACCTGACCTATTCCTATCCGGGCGCGGCGCAGCCTGCACTGCGGGACATCACCGTCAACATTGAACAGGGGGACTTTCTCGCCATCGTTGGGAACAACGGCTGCGGAAAGTCCACTTTTTGCAAGACCCTGAATGGTCTGATCCCCCAGTTCATCAGCGGTGCGTTGGAAGGGCGCGTCCTCGCCTGCGGGCTGGATACCCGCAAGAGCGATGTGGGCGCCCTCGCCCGGAAGGTCGGGTATGTATACCAGGACTTCGAAAATCAAATCATCCGCCCCACCGTGCTGGATGATGCCTCCTACGCCTGCCAGAACTATGCCATGGCCGACTATCGGGAGCGGGGCCGGGCGGCGCTGGCGCAGTGCGGCCTGCAGGGGAAGGAAAATGACTTCATCTGGCAGCTGTCCGGCGGGCAGACCCATCTGCTGGCGCTGGCGGGGGCGGTCTCGCTCCAGCCCGACGTGCTGATCCTGGACGAGCCGATCGCTCAGCTTGACCCGGCCCACGCCGACCGCATCTACGCGGTGCTGCGCCGGCTGAACGAGGAGTACGGCAAGACCATCATCGTCATCGAGCATCACACCGAGTACATCGCCGACTTTTGCAAACACGTCATGCTGCTGAAGGAGGGCCGGGTGCAGTGGGTGCTGCCCACCGAGGAGGCCCTGCAGCGGGTGGAGGAGCTGCAGAGCTGCAACATCTTCCCGCCGCAGGTGACCATTGCTGCCTGGCGCATCTCCCGGGAGGCCGGCCGGGCAGAGCGGCTGCCCACCACCGTGGAGGAGGGGAAGGCGTTCTTCGCCCCCAAAGCCCGGCCGGAACCTTTGCCCCCCGCCCGCAGGCCCGGCCAGGGCGAGACGGTGGCCGCCTTCCAAAACGTATCCGTCGCCTACCGCAGCGTCAAGGGCAATCCTCACAAGGTCTTTGACGGCCTGACCCTCGACATCCGCAAGGGGGACAAGGTGGCCCTGATCGGCTCGAACGGGGCGGGCAAGTCCACCTTCATGAAGCTGATGGTGGGGCTGCTCAAGCCAAGCGAGGGAAGCGTCTGGCTGAATGGCCGCGACCTGCACGATGTACGCCCCGAGGCCCTCTCCCGCCAGATCTCGATGGTCTACCAGAACCCCGAGGATATGTTCATCAAGGACTCGATCGAAAAGGACATCGCCTACGCCATGGAGGTACGGGGCGTCCCCGACGCCGCCGCCCGCACCCGGCGCCTGCTGGAGCGCTTCCGCCTGGCCGGCCTGCGGGAGCGGGACGGCCGGCTGCTCTCGGGCGGGCAGATGCGGCGGGCCAGTCTGGCCATCGGGGTGGCCCTCGACCCTGGCATCCTGCTGCTGGATGAGCCCACCGCCAACCTGGACATCGCCACCCGCAAGGAGATCATGCGCACCCTCGAGGAGCTGAAAGAGATCACCGAGACGGTCGTCATTGCCACCCACGATATGCAGCTGGTCTGCGAGTGGGCTGAGCGGATCATCGTCCTCTGCGGGGGCCGCGTGGCGGCCGACGGCAGCCGGGACGAGATCTTCGGCGACCGCGCCCTGATCGAGCAGGTGGGGATCCGTCCGCCCGAGATCTTCACCATGGGTCAGGCGATGGACCCCGCCGCCCTCTGTTACACCATCGACGATTTCCTGCGCCGCTTTGAAGGGAGGCAGCCTGTATGAAGGCAGTCGATAAACTCTCCGAAAATATCCTGGACAAACTCTCCATTGACTTTCTGCGCAACCAGGTGCTGAAAAACGCCTACGGCAACAACGACACCGTCATCGCCGCCATGGACCCCCGCATCCTCATCGTCTGGTATCTTTTCTTCGGGCTGGTCCCATGGTTCGTCAGCGACCTGCCCTTCCTGCTGGGGTGCTTTTTGCTGGTGACGGTCACCACCATCCTGGCCCGGGTAGCGGGGCTGGTGCTGTTCCTGTTCGGGCTGGGGGTGTTTTCCCAGACGGGGTATCTGCTGGTCGTCACCTGGCTGTTCGGCGGGGACGCCTCCGCCATCGCGCCGCTGCTCATCCTTACCCTCAAGGTGGCCACCGTCTCGCTGGCGTCGGTGACAGTCTTTTCGGGGATGGACCCCGACAAACTGGCAAGCGGCCTGATGTGGTTCGGCTGCCCCGAGCAGCTGTCCTTCTCCATCTCCTACGCCTACCGGATGCTGCCCATCCTGATGGAGGAGTTCCAGAACGTCCTGCTGTCCTACCGGCTGCGGGGCGCCCCGCCGGCCCACGACGATCTGCCGGGCAAGATCAAATACCTGATCTATCAGGTCAGGATCATCATCTATGCCTTTTATCCCCTGATGCTCAACACGGCCAAGCGCTCCCGCACCACCGTCGAGGTGCTGGAGATCAAGGGGTACCGCTATGCCGCCGTCAACAAAGAAGTCAGGAAGCTTAAACTGTCCGCCCTCAAAGTGACCAATAACGACCTGCTGTTTTTATCGGTGTCTTTCCTGTGGGTCGCCGCCGCCATCTTTGTTTCTACCATGCTTTGACACCCTTGGAGGCACACCATGTATCTGGACTTTCACACCCACGGGAAGCTGGCGAAATACCTGCCCTTCTCGACCGAATACACCGACTGGCTGCTGGGGGAGGCAAAGGCCGCCGGTCTGGACGCTATCTGTCTGACCGAGCACTTCAACACCCAGCAGTTCGACACCCTGTACGGCTATATTGCCGCCCGCGGCGAAAAGGTGGGCGACGCCTTTGTTTTCGAGGAGATGGGCGGCCTGAAGGTGTTCCCCGGGATGGAGACCGATATTGCCGAGGGCGGGCACGTCCTCTGCGCCGGCCCAATGGAGGCCATCCGGGAGATGAACCGCCGTCTGGCCCCCCACAAGACCCGGGGCGCCTTCCTGCCCGCCGCCGAGCTGTTCGCCCTGTTTGACGAGTACCCGGTGCTGGTGGGGGCGGGGCACCCCTTCCGGGAGGGCGGCCACATCCCCGAGCTGCCCCGCGAACTGCTGGACCGCTTCGATTTCCTGGACCTGAACGGCAAGGATATTGCCGAAAACTGCGCCCGCACCGAAGAACTGACCTTCGGTCTGGGAAAAGAACTGGGCAAGCCGGTGGTGGCCGGCAGCGACACCCACCAGGCGGTGCAGTACGGCTGCATCCGCACCTGTTTCGAGCACGACTTTGACACCTTCGAGACCATGAAGGCGGAGATCGACGCCGGCCGCTACAGCATCTGCATCCACCCCGACGCCGCCTTCAAGGTCAAGACCGCCGGGCTGCTCAAGCGGGCGCTGAAGGAGATCCACGCTCTGGGCGGAGACTACGTCTCGGTGCTGCTGCGCAGCGGGGGCGAGTCCCCGGCGGTGCTGGCCGCTAAGAGGGCCACCGTATGACGGCGCAGGGGCTGGAAACGGCGGCGGCCGCCCTCCTGCGGGAGGCCGGGGAGCTGCTGCGCGACCGGGAGCGGGCCGCCGAGGTCCGCGCCAAGGGCCGCACCGACTTCGTCACCGCGGTGGACACCGGGGTGCAGGCGTTTTTGCGCGGTGCGCTGGCGGAGCTTGCCCCCGGCGTCCAATTCATGGCAGAGGAAAAGGACAACGCCGCCATCGACCCGGCCCGAACCGTCTGGATCCTGGACCCGGTGGACGGCACCACCAACCTGATCCACGGCTTCGGCCACAGCGCCATCTCCCTGGCCCTGGCGGCGGAGGGCCGGCCCCTGCTGGGCCTGGTCTACGACCCCTTTGCCGGGGAGATGTTCACCGCCCGGCAGGGGGCGGGGGCCTTCTGCAACGGGCGGCCCATCCATGTCAGCGCGGCGGCGCATCTGGCCGACAGCCTCTGCTCGGTGGGGACCAACCCCGGCCGCCGCGACCAGGCGGACGGGGCCTTCGCCCGGATGCGCCGCGTCTACGACCGCTGCCACGACATCCGGCGGGTGGGCGCAGCCTCGGTCGAGCTGTGCTATATCGCCTGTGGGCGTCTGGACGCCTACATGGAACACGGCCTGAGACCCTGGGACTACGCTGCCGGCTGGCTGATCCTGGAAGAGGCGGGGGGATGCATGACCGACTTTACCGGCGCGGCCCCTTCCCTGACCGCCCCCGGTTGTGATATACTGGCTACCAATGGGAACATCCACCCGGAACTGCTGCAACTGATCTGAACTGTCAAAGGAGCCTGTTATGCCGCTAGCCTTCCCCCAAATGCCGGACAAACTCACCGCCACCGAGCAGGGCATCGTGGAATACATCGCCGCCCATCGGGATGAATTCCTCTGTATGACCATCGGGCAGCTGAGCGAGGCGCTGCACATCTCGGAGGCCACCGTCTCCCGCTTTGCCCGGCACGTGGGCTGCGAGGACTTCAAGCACCTCAAGCGCACCGTGGTGGAGCAGACCGTCCAGTTTGGGCCGGCCCAGAAATTGAGCCAGACCCTCCAGACCGGGGAGGGCGATCTGCTGGCCGCATGGATGGAACAACAGCGCTATAACCTGCAAAAAACGCTGGAACTGCTCGACCGCGATGCCTTTGCCGCGGCGGTGGAAACGCTGCAAAACGCGCGCAAGGTCTTTCTGCACGCCCGCAACGCCTCCCGCGCGCCGGCTGCCCTGCTGGAGTACCGGCTGCGCCGCACCGGCCTGGAGGTGGAACAGCTGCCCGCCGCCGGCAGCGAGCTGGCCGAGCGCCTGGCCTCGGTGGGGCCGGGGGATGTGGTGGTCCTGTTCAGCTTTGCCAAGCTGTCGGCGGCGGCCGGCGTCATCCTGGACCACCAGCGGCAGGCCGGCTATCGAACCATTCTTTTTACCAGCCGCAGCTACCACGGCGAAGGCCCCCGTGCCGGCATCGACCTGTTTGTCTACCGCGGTGACGAGAACGAACAGCATTCGATGAGCGCGCCCATTGCGGTGGCTGAAGCGCTCGCCCTGGCCCTCTCGGCCCGGATGGGAGACGCCGCACTGCGCCGGCTCGACGTCATCCAGAAGCTGAAGGGAGAGTATAAAGACAAACTGTGACTCGGTATACGGGGCAGTGCGCTGGTGCGGTCTGCGGAAAGCGGCAATGCTGCCAGGGGGCGGTTACCGCGTGGCGGCCGGAAGAATCCAAAGAAACCGCGCAGGGGTTTCGTGGCACACGACTTTCGCAGAAAGTCTAGTGTGTTATACCTTTGTGAAGGAGAGGACAGCGTGGGCATCCTCCACCCCCTGCTTTGGCGGTGAAATCAGCAAAATAAAGGCTGGCAGATGATGCAAGCTACACCTGTCTGCCAGCCTTTTGCCCTCTGCGGAGCAAAGGTATATCACTCTCGTCTTTCGTCCTGATATTTCGTTGTGTTTGGCGTTATGCTGAAATTTTCATCCTGTTCTATTGCACCTTGCTGAAATTGTTTTGCCATCGTAAAAATCCGTTGACATCCAGTGCAGGTCCATGATACACTTACCAGACAATTGAATATGGAAAAATAAATGGTATAGATATTTCAGCTCGATTCTCAAAGCATTCAGAGCAATCGGAGCAGTTTTAGAACAAATTGAATCGCTACATAAAATGGAACTGGAGGCCTCCCGAGAAGGGGGAGCTTTTCCAGTCTGTTTGTGTAGCGATTTTTTGGTTCCATTGCCTGTTTGCACTTTGAGAACCGAACGACCGTCTGCATGGAATACCCGGCCAGGACCTCCAAAAGGAGCGAGCCGGACAACGCCGCCGGGAGGGGGCAGGAAGCTCATGCAGGGAGAGCGGCAGATCTGCCCGGCCGTTACAGCTTTGTAGATGTGGGCTTTTTGCCCACACCTAGATAGCCGTAACGCCTCACGACAAGAGCGTTACAGGTGCGTGGTGCTGGTCATTTTGTCCACCGCCAGATAACCGCAACAGGGCCGCGTTACAGTTATCTGGCTATTCCCTTTTTGGGAACAGGCAACCACAGCCATGTTACGGCAAAATAGTAGTGACCATTTTGCTCACAACCTCATACCTGTAACACACTGCCCGGAAAGGAGGAATCCCGCCATGACGACCGAACAATGGGAACGCGAAAATCAGAATACCTTAAAAGCCATGTATGAGACAGGCGGCTACGGTGTCCGGCAATTCCGCTGCGGATATTGCCGCAAGCTGCTTTATACCCGGACCCACAACCGAAAATATTGCCGCTATGAGACTTGCGGCCACAAGGCCCTCAACCTCCGCAACAGCATCCGGCGGCGTCGGGTGCGGGGTGAGCTGACCTGCACCTGCTGCGGCAAACCGTTCGACCCGGTACGGGCTGACGCCAGATTCTGTTCAAACGCCTGCCGGCAAAAGAGCTACCGGCAGCGCGCCGCAGAAACCGCCGCTCAATGAGCCGCTCTCCTCTTGAAAGCGGTGATTCTGCATATAGGAGAATTTGGCCTTTTCGCTATGTACGTATGTACCAAGTCTGTACGCACGTACATAGCATTTTACCCAAAACGCGCCATATGAAGAATTGTTCACTGTCATAAAGTAGTCGGATTCGTTTTGAAGCCGGCTACTTTGATTTTCTAAAGCAATGCTTCCGTCTTTGGAACGCGCTGCTTTTGTATGCCGGCAACCAAGGTGTCACAGAAAAGAATTTTGGTAGCGGCTACCGAAATCCGGCATAATGCTGTATATGGGAAAACTCGGTCTTTTGGCCATGTACGTCCGTACACAGGTATGTAGAGGCTTACCGTTCCTGATCTCGCTGCTTTGAACTCTTTTTTCGATTGCCGGAAGGCCGAGCTTGCTCCAATTGGTGTAATTGCTCTAAAATACTTGTCTTTTCCTGTGTGTTTGAAGGAGGCAATCTATCCTTCTGAGCCTGTCGAAGCTGTTCTTCCAATCCACGATAGATTTGAAAGACGTCCGGGAATATCACTTTTGCACCCCGCCTAGCAATCGCAAGCACTTCGCGGGCATTTTTCTTTATATCGGCAGCTACGCGGTCATCGATCCGAATGGGCTGCCGGTTTTTGTCGATGTATGGGACAAGGTACTTTTCAATAGCGGGACACATATTTTGAATCAAAAACGCTGTGTTTCTGCCGAGAACGGTACCGAAGCAAATGGTGTTACAGCGGCCATATTTTCGGATTTTATCCTGTTCAATCCGTTTATACTTTTCAAATTTGGACGAAATAGGAACGATCCAGTAAATTTCTGGAATTTTAGAATCGGAGAAGGCAAAGAAACAAGGGCGACTGTGTAGTACTCCGTCGATGGTATCTTTGTTTTTCATCAGTTTATCATCCAGGAAATCTTGATAGTATTGGTCTGATAAAAAGTATAACTGTGCTTGTAACATGGAACATCCCTCTTGTAACAAAATAACGCCCTGCCGTTTGACAGGACGTTACAAACATTTGAGTCCCGAACATTTATAAGCCGCATATCGGGGAGCGGACAATATTTGTAATCCCGGCCATTTATAAGCCGCTTGTCGGGGAGCGAACACTATTTTGGAGGGACTCTGTCCTTCTATGATTAGTATACACATCAGCAAGTTTTTTGTCAATAGGCTAGAAAGAGAAAAATAATCGTTGATTCGTTCTTTGGCCTTGGAAGTGCGCTACTTTTGTATGCCGGCAATCAAGTTATCACAGAAATAACCTGATTTTACCTGTAACGAAAGCGGCAGGTTGTCATTTTGACAACTTGCCACCACCAAATCAAGTGTTCAAAATGACCACTTGATTTTTGTATTACAAAGCGACAAGACAAATAGATTTCAATACATTCAAAAGTGGTGCGGATTCCATTGATCCGCACCAAAATCTGAAAGGAGGTTCCCACTATGCCCACCCACAACATGACCATTCCATTTACAAGGAGGGCTGCCCTTGACACAACCTCACTACGCCATCATGCGCTTCGCCAAGTACAAAGGCCCCGAGATCACAAATATCGAGGCCCACAACGAGCGCCGAAAAGAAAAATACGCCAGCAACCCCGACATTGACCAGTCCCGCAGCGAATACAACTTCCACCTCATCAAACCATCGGGCAAATACCGAACTGAGGCTGAGCGCCAAATCAGCGCCGCTGGCTGCCGAACCCGGAAGGACAGCATCCGGGTGGTGGAGGTCCTGTTCACCGCTACGCCGGAGTTCTTTAAGGGAAAGAATCATGCCGAGGTCAAAGCGTTCTTTACCGAGACCCTGCGCTTCTTCGAAAAACAGCAAGCCAAAGAAACAATACTATCCGCCGTGGTGCATATGGACGAAAAGACGCCCCATATGCACCTTTCTTTTGTCCCGCTGACGCCAGACGGCCGCCTGAGCGCCAAGGAGATTGTGGGCAACAAGAAAAAGCTGACCTGGTGGCAGGACCAGTTTTGGGAGCACATGGTCCAAAAATACCCCGACCTGGAGCGCGGCGAGAGCGCCAACCAGACGGGCCGCGACCACATCCCGTCCCGTATCTTTAAGGAGATGACCCGCCTCAACAAGCAGCGACAGAGACTGGACGATTTGCTCTCCGGCGTCAATCCTTTGAACGGCAAGAAGCGGGCCGCCGAGATTTCCAAGCTGCTGGACGGTTATATCCCGGCTGTTGAAAAGATGCACACCCAGCTCAAGAAGTACAATGTAGCTTTCACTGAGACAGTCACCGAAAACAAGCGGCTCAAAAAGAAAACTACCGAGTTGAAGCAATCCCTGGAAACCGCTACCAAGACCAGCGTCCTCAAGGAGCTGCGGGACGTGCAGCTCCGGCGCGGCTACGAGGACGCGATGGCACTTTTGGAACGGATACCGCCAGAAGTCCTGGACGAGTTCCGAAAGCCCAAAGCCGCCCGCCGCGAAGCGGGCCGGGACTGAGCGGGAGGTGGGGCCTATGGGGAAGAATCAGACCAAGATCAGCGTCAAGACCGTCTTTGCCGGGAACCTCGACGCCACCGATGTTTTTGTGAGCCTCATCGTGAAAAAATATCACGAGCGGCGGGCCGCCGACTGCCTTGTAGGCGGGCCGGATTTCCGGTATACTGAAAGTAAGGTTCCAAGTGACCGAGTACCGTCTGGATCGTGCGGGGAACGGTTATGAAGAACACCATGAACGAACAGATGCGGACGCTTTTGGCCGGGTCGTGCCGGGCGGCGGTCTACTGCCGCCTGTCCAAGGACGACGACCTGCAGGGCGAGAGCGCCAGCATCGCCAACCAGCGGGCCATGCTGGAAACCTACTGCGAACAGCAGGGATGGGAGGTCGTGGAAGTTTACCAGGACGACGGCTACACGGGCCTGAACATGGAGCGGCCCGCGCTGCAGCGGATGCTGAAAGCCGTCGAGCGCAAACAGGTCAATATCGTTGTAACGAAAGATTTGTCGAGACTGGGCCGCAACTACTTGCAGACCGGCTTCCTCATCGAGGACTTCTTCCCGCGTCATGGGGTGCGGTACATCGCCATGAACGACGGCATTGACACCATGCGGGAGAGCAATGATGTTGCCCCGTTCAAGAACATCCTCAACGAGATGTACAGCAAGGACATTTCTAAAAAAGTCCATTCGTCCTACCTGCTGAAAGCGCAAAAGGGGCAGTTTACCGGCTGCCTTGCCCCCTTCGGCTACCGGAAAGACCCGGAGAACAAAAACCACCTGCTGATTGACGAGGAAACGGCTCTCATTGTCCGGCAAATCTTTGCGTGGGCGCTGGAAGGGCACGGCCCGAACTTTATCCGGCGACGGCTGGAGGAACAGCGTATCCCTTGCCCCACCTGGTGGAACCGGCAGCGGGGCCTGCGGGATACCTTTACCAAATGGGAGAAGGCCGACCCCGAAAACGGGCGCTACATCTGGGATTTCAGCGTCATCAAGGACATTTTGTCTAACCCTGTCTACACCGGGGCGATTGCCTCCCAGAAGAAGCTCTACCGCTTTAAGATCGGCACCATCGGGGACAAGCGCCCCGAGGACTGGATCGTGGTGGAGGGCCGGCACGAGGCACTCATCGACCGTGGCAGTTTTGAGGTCGTGCAGGAAAAGCTCCGCGCCCGGCAGCGGCCGCGGCAGAACGGAGAGGTCAGCCTGTTCGCCGGGCTGCTCAAATGCGGCGAGTGCGGTAAGTCCCTGACCATCCGGGCCACCAACGCCAAGCACCCCCAGCAAATCTACGCCTGCAAGACCTACAACGCCTACGGCAAGAACCATTGCACCCAGCACCGGGTGGAATATGACGTGCTCTATGACCTTGTGCTG
>DWXX01000051.1 GCA_019118985.1 Candidatus Faecalibacterium faecipullorum | reverse complement strand
GGGAGATTCACGACAGCGTGGGCCATCTGCTCACGCGCGCCGTCGTGCAGACGGAGGCGCAGCGCGTAAAAGCCGCCGACAGCCAGACCGCGTTGGCGGTGTAGCGGCGCATCCCGCTCTCGTCCTTGGCGCCGAAGCACCGGGCCAGCGGGATGGCGAAGCCGCAGGCGATGCCGTTGACAAAGCCCAGCACCAGGTAGCTCAGCCCCCCGACGCTGCCGACGGCGGCCAGCGCCTCCACCCCGACGAACCGCCCCACGATGATGGTGTCGGCCATGTTGTAAAACTGCTGGAACAGGCTGCCCAGCATCAGCGGCACGGCGAACAGCAGGATCAGCTGCAGCGGACGGCCCTGGGTCATATCTTTGGTCATAGTGTGTCCCCCTCGTTTTTTCCCGTGAAAAGCGCCCCATCCGCACCGGATGAGACGCTCTGTGATACGTTCCAATAGAACGGAGACATTATAGTGCAGCCTGCATGAATTTGCAAGCGCATTTTTAGACAATCCGTGCGTCTTTTGGGCGCAGGAAACTATCTATTTTACCGGTCGGCCTGCCGGCAGGCTTCGGCCACCGCGTCGCGGTAGCGGTCCACCTTGATGGTGCAGCCGGCCAGCAGGTCGGGGTCGGCGGCATAGCCCTCCTCATCGGTGGCAAGGCGGGCCACCTCGTCGGCGGTCATCCCCACCAGATGCCCGGCCAGGGCGTCGGCCTGCTCGGCCCAGCCCTTGCCGATGGAAGAGACTTTGTCGAGGGGGTAGTCCTCGTCGCCCTTCTGGCGTTTGCTGCGCAGGTCCTCGGGCAAAGTCAGGCTGCCGTCCTCGGCGGGGGCGACGGCGGCTTCCAGCTCGTCCAGCACCACCCGGCGGATCCGGCCCTCCCCGTCCAGCAGGACGGCGGCGGCGATGGTGCTCACCTCGCCGCCCTTGTCCCCGGCGGGCTCGGCGTCCGCGATAAGGGCGAGGCCGGCTTTCCAGTCCTCCGCCCCGGCGCTGCCGGCGCCGCCCACGCTGCCCGCGCCGCTCGACGCGCTGCCCGCCGACGAACTCATCGACGACGAGCCCGACGACGACGAATCATCCATCCGGCCGCAGCCCGCCAGCAGCGCCGCCGCGGTCAGCGCGGCCAGCGCCGCGCCCTTCCAACCATATGCTCTCATAGTCTCGCTCCCTTTGCACGCCCCTTGCCGGGGCTTTTGGAGCCAGTATGCCCCGCCCGCGCCGGGGTTATGCGCGCCGGCTCACAGCAGCGGGCTGACCAGACGGAGCAGATCGTCGAAGAGGGTGCCCAGCAGGCTGGTCCGGCAATCGGAGACGGCGATGGCCCGGCAGGCGGGGAAGGTGCGGTCAAAGTCCTCCCGCACCGCCGCCACCTGGCTCGACCCCATCAGCAGGGTGCCGCACTCGAAGTGGAGGTAGAGGCTGCGGTAGTCCATGTTGATGCTGCCCACCACCGCGACGCGGCCGTCCGACACATAGCACTTGGAGTGGACAAAGCCGGGGGTGAACTCATACACCTTGACCCCGGCGCGCAGCAGGGGCAGGTAGTACGACCGGCTGAGCCGGAACACCATCTTCTTGTCCGGGATGCCGGGCAGGATGAGCCGGACGTCCACCCCGCGCTTGGCCGCCAGCTTGAGGGAATTGAGCATATCCTCCCCGATGGCGAGGTAGGGGGTGTAGATATAGACGTACTCCCGCGCCTGGTCGATGATGTCGCGGTAGACGCTCTCGGCCAGCCGCTCTTCGTCCAGGGGGCTGTCGGCGTAGGGCTGCACCACCCCGTCCGGCGCGGCTTTGCAGCTGGGGCGGTAGGGGCGGTAGTCCTCCTCCATGGGGCGGAAGGCGTTCCAGAAGTTGAGGAACATCAGGGTGAAGTTCCAGACCGCGGCCCCTTCCAGCCGGATGGCGGCGTCCTTCCAGTAGCCGAACCGCTCTTCCGCGTTGATATATTCGTCGGCAAAGTTGGTCCCGCCGTTGTAGGCCACGTTGCCGTCGATGACCACGATCTTGCGGTGGTCGCGGTGGTTCATCACCAGCGAGACCAGCGGCACCACCGGGTTAAAGGGGATGCAGCGGATATGCGCCTGCTCCAGCCGGATGACAAAGCCCGACGGCACGGTGGTCAGGCAGCCCATGTCGTCGTAGATCACCCGCACGTCCACCCCGGCGGCGGCCTTTTCGCGCAGTATCTCCTCCACGGCGTTCCACATCACCCCGGGGCGGATGATGAAGGTCTCGAGGAAGATGAACTTCTCGGCCCGGCGCAGGTCCTCCAGCAGGTGGGGGAACATCTCCTCCCCGCTGGGGTAATACGCGCAGGCGGTGTCCTGCCAGGCAGGCCACGGGCCATAGCGGGCCACATACCGGCTGAGGGCGGCGGCCCGCCCGTCCAGCCCGTCGGTCTGCCCCGGCGCCTGCGCGGCGAGGTCCCGGTGGCGGCGGTCGACGGCGGCCATCCGGCGGCGCATCCGGCGGGATGGGCGCTTGTTGCCCCACAATAGATACATCAGCCCCCCGAACACCGGCGTCAGGCCGATCAGGGCCATCCACGCGATGGTGTAGGCGGGGTTCTCGTCCCGCCGCACCAGAAAGAGGATGATGACGGCGCTGAGCAGGGTCATGGCGGCGTTCAGCCAGGTCAGGTGGTCGCTCAGGCGCTGGTAGACCGACAGCATCCACCCCAGCTCGATCAGAATGAGCAGGAAGGTGACGGTGACCCGGTTGACCAGGCGGCTGAAAAATTTCACGACAGGCAGTTTGAACATGGCGCCCTCCTTTGACAGGGTGTACGGTACCCACAGTATACCGCCCCCGCCGCCGTTTTGCAACCCGGCGCGACAAAAAGAGACAGGGCCGGTACAGTTGTACCAGCCCTGTCCGTTCGTTTCGGTTCTGTTTACAGCGCGGGGGCCTGCGCGTCCTGATAGCCCACCAGCAGCCCGCCCAGCTCGGCGTAGAAGCTGCACAGCGCCCCGCAGGGCACGATCTCCACCTCGGCGTCCGGCCAGATGGCGTCGATCATCAGCTTGAGGCGGCGGGCCGCCTTTTCGTTGTCGCAGTGGGCGATCTGCACCGGCCCGCCGGCAAAGCCGTGGCCCTTCATCTCGAGGACCAGCCGCTCCAGCACGCCGTGCTCGCCGCGGGTCTTGCAGATGATGGCAAGCTCGCCCTGGTCGCTCGCTTCGCCCAGCACCCGGATGCCCAGCGCCCGGGCCACCACCGCCGCCGTCAGCTTGACCCGGCCGTTGCGGGCGAGGTTGTTCAGCGACTCGAGGGAGAACAGCAGGTGGGTGTGTTCGGCATAGGCGGTCACCGCGGCGCAGATGTCGTCAAAGGCGGCGTCGGTCTGGCAGAGGGCCGCCAGCCGGGCGGCCAGCAGGCACATCTCGGGCCCGGTGGACAGGCTGTCCAGCACAAAGACCCGGGCGCCGGGGTTTGCGTCCTGGTATTCCTCGGCGGCCATCCGGGCGGCGTTGTTGCAGCCCGACAGGGTGCCGGTGATGGTCACCACAAAGACCTCGTCCGCGCCGGCGTACGCCGCCAGAAAGTCCCCCACGTTGGGGCAGGAGGTCGAGCTCTTGCCCTTATAGCTGCGCAGGGTGCGGGCCATCTCAAAGGCGTCGGTGCCCGGCCCGTCCACATACTCCTGCTCATCGGTGATGATCTTGAGGGGCACGCAGGCGAAATCCACCCCCGGCAGGGCGGTCAGGTTGGACGACGAGTCCACAACCACTTTACGTTTCAACATACAAGCACATCTCCAATCCCGCGGCCGGCGGCCGGGCGTAGTTCTGACTTTATGATATCAGTTTTCAAAGAACTTGTCAACTGCATATAAAAATCTTAACAAAAGGTTTTCGCCGCTCTTGACTTTCAGGCGTTTCGATGTATACTTAAACCATGAATGAAGAAACGAAACGCCGTGTAGCGGCCTCGGCCGCGGGCTTTACCCTGCCCCGGTACGCACAGCTGCCCGGGATGGGGCTGTACCTCGACCAGACCGTCCAGTATGTGAACAGTCATTTCCGCACCTTCAGCGGGGTCGAGCTGACCGGCTCCATGGTCAGCAACTATGTCAAAAAGGGTCTTATCACCCACCCGGTCCGCAAAAAATACACCCGGGATCAGATCGGCTACCTGATCTACATCCTGGTGGTCAAGAACGTCCTGCCGATGGAGAATATCCAGATGCTGTTCGCCATCCAGCAGGAGGTCTGCACTGCCGAGCGCGCCTACAACACCTTCTGCTGCGAGCTGGAGGCCGCGGTGGGCTCGGTGTTCGGGCTGCGCCCCTTCGACCGTCCCGCCGACACCGAACTGACCGACGAGCAGTTCCTGCTGCGGCGCACCATCATCCCGGCGGCCCACAAGCTCTACCTGGACTGCTGGTTCGACGCGCTGCGCCAGGCCGAGGCCCTCTGGCCGGATATTCTGGACGATCTGAACTGACCGGCGCTGCGCCCTGGCCGGTACGGCTGCAAAAACGCCCCCGCTCCTCCTTCGGGAGGGGCGGGGGCTTTGCGCTTTTTTGCTTGTTTTTGCTTTCAGGTCAGCCGCGGCGGCGCTTCCAGGCAAAATAGCCGGTGTAGACCAGCCAGACGGGGAGGGCGGCCAGGGTGACCGCCCGGCTGAGGGGCAGCCCCGCCGGGGCATAGACCAGGTCGACGCGGCTCTCGCCCGCCGGGCAGAGCACCGCCATCAGGCCGTTGTCGACGCAGAGGAGGTCGGCCTCCTCGCCGTTGACGCAGGCGGTGAAGCCCTCGTCCCACGGCACCGGGAAAAAGACCAGCTCGGGCTGCTCGAGGGCGATCTCAGCCCAAAAGCCGGAATTGGTCATCACAAAGTCGGTGCAGGCGCTCTGCCGCCGGGCGGCGATGTCGGCCTGGTAGCTCTCGTAGCTGAAATCGGTCAGCTGTTCTGCGGGCAGGGGGTCGAGGTACTGGCCGTAGGCGGCGATGTCCTCATCCGACAGCACCAGCGCCCGGGCCAGCAGCGCGCAGGCGTCCTGGGTGATCTGGTCGTCCAGCTGTTCCTGGGTGGCGTACCAGTCGTAGGTAAAGCCCATGGGCAGCCAGTTCTCGTTCTCGTAGACCGCGAAGCCCTCGAAGCTGCCGATGTACTGCCAGCCGGGGGCGACCTGCTCAAAGTTCTCCCGCTCCGCTTCGGGCATCAGGGTGTAGCGCACCCCCAGCACCCCGCGCAGCTGGTAGTAGTAGGCGTCGGGGTTGCTGCGCACGTCCCGGGTGAAGCCCAGCGAGGAATAAAAGCTCAAAATGCTGGGCGACACCGTGCTGTCAAAGAACTGCATGCAGCTCTTGTCCATCCACAGGCCGAGGTTGTCGTGGGTCTCGTAGGTGTCCACCCGGTAGCTGCCGGCCGGCAGCCAGTCCCTGATGGCGATGGAGGTCTCGTACTGCTCCACCAGGTCGCTGTCGTAGTTCCACTGCCCGAACTTGCCGATGCCGATGTGGACGATGCCGAACAGGCAGCTGAAGGCCAGCACCGCCCCCAGCATCTGCCGGCAGAACCGCCGCTGCCCCGCCCTGTCGAAGCTGCGGGCGTGGGCCAGCCACTGGTAGACCCCCAGCCCCAGCATCCCGAAGCCGAACACCGCCAGATACTGCCCGGGGTTCTGCAATACGCCGAAGGTCCAGCTTTCCCCGTCCCGCACCGGCACCACCGCAAAGGCCAGGGTGGCCGCCATCAGCCAGACCAGGATCCCCACCGGCTTTTCAAGGTCGGCGTCGGGGTCCTCCCAGGCGGAGACGGTCATCGAAGCCAGCATCAGCACCGGCATATAGTACCACCGGGCGTAGTAGCTGGCGTTGAAGGCGTAGAAGGCGCTGTTCAGCACCGGCACCAGGGCGCAGGCGGCGCATACGGCGACGATCCGCTTGCGGCTGTCCCCCTTTTTGGCCCGCCAGAAGGCCAGCACCCCCGCCAGGCTGCACAGCGGCAGGTAGGCGGTCATGCTGGTCCACTTGACCGTCCCCTCCGACCAGATCGAGACGATGTAGGGCGAGTCGGGGGGCATGAACCAGCTGACCAGGATGGCCAGGTACTGCTGCACGGTGGAGTAGGTCAGAAAGCCCCACCCCGACGAGATGTCGGTGGTGCGGGGGTTGTGCAGCAGCGAGAGGAAGGCCGGCCAGACCAGCAGGCAGCCCAGCGCCACCCCCAGCAGGCTCTCAAAGGCCAGGGTGGCGAAGAGCCGGCGGGTCAGCCTTACCTCCCCCGCCCACACCTTGCAGAAGAAGTAGATGAAGAGAAAGACCACCTGCCCCGCAAAGAAGAAGTAGCTGTTCAGCAGGTTGACCGCCACAAAGAAGGCGAACAGCCCCCGCCGGCCGCTGTAGATGCACTCGTCCAGCGCCCACAGCATCCAGGGGAAGAGGGCCACCACGTCGATGAAGTGGTTGAAGAAGATGTTGTAGATCCCAAAGCCCGAAAAGCAGTAAAGGCAGGCGGCCAGCACCGCGTAGTCGAGGTTTTGGACGTAGCGGCGCATGTAGAGGTAGGCCCCGCCCCCCGCCGCCGCGAACTTGACCACCAGCAGCGGGACCATCAGATAGGGCAGCCACCCCTGCGGGAAGAGCACCGACAGCCAGAAAAAGGGCGACCCGTACAGGTAGAACGAATAGCCGTTCATGGCGCCGGTGCCGAGGTCGGTGGCCCAGCTCCAGGTATTGCGGGGCACCGCCTGCCCGCCGATGGAAGCCGGGCCGTCGGGGTAGCCCTGCCCTTTGACAAAGCCGTTCATATACCGGTAAAAGCCGATCTGCTGGCCGTTGAAGTCACCGGCATAGTGGAAAAAGCCCCCGTCCACCAGGACGAAGGGCAGGAAGATCAGCGCCGCCGTCAGGGCGCACAGCCCCACCGTCAGCCAGAAGCGGTCCCGCCGCCGGCCCAAAAGGCGCGCCCCGGCCCGGGACCTGTGTGTGATGTCCATAACGTACCCTCTTTCTATGGGTGTGGATGCGTACAGGCTACAGTATACCACGCCCGCCGGCGCGAATAAAGGCCCAAACTTGACAAAGCGGCCCGCCGGGGGTATCCTGACACTATCTTATTCCAAAGGAGGCCCCTTTATGGCAGTCTACCCCTTCAGCGCCCTGCTGGCCCGGATGAAGTACATCACCCGGTGGAGCCTGATGCACTCCACCCGGCCCGAGTCCCTCAGCGAGCACACCTGCGACACCGCCCTGCTGGCCCATATCCTCTGCCTGATCGCGCGGCGGTACACCGGCACCCCCTGCCGCCCCAAGACGGTGGCGGCGGCCGCCCTCTACCACGACGCGCCCGAGATCATCACCGGGGACATGCCCACCCCGGTCAAGTACAGCAGCGACACCCTGCGGGACGCCTACAAGGCCATCGAAGCCGAGAGCGCAGCCTCCATCGCCTCCATGCTGCCGCCCGAGCTGGAGGAGGAGATCGCCCCCTACATCACCGGCAGCATCCTGACGGCGGACGAGCGCCGGCTGCTCAAGGCGGCCGACCGCCTGTCGGCCCTCATCAAGTGTACCGAGGAGGCCCGCAGCGGCAACCATGAGTTCGACGCCGCCCTCGCGCAGCAGAAAGCGGCCCTGGCTGAGATGCGCTGCCCCGAGGCCGACTGGTTCATCGAGCATTGCCTGCCCTGCTACACCCAGAACCTGGACGAGCTGACCCGCCGGGGCTGAACCGGCTCACCGGTCCCACTTGTCGCACAGGGCGTTGATCTGGTCGGCGAATTTGGCCAGGTCCTTGTTGGCGCCGCCCTCGTTGTGCTGGATGACCTGCATCAGGCGGCGGCCAGCGGCCACCAGCCGCTGAAAGACCGCCTGCGCGCGGCTGAGGGCGGGGGCGGGCGTTTTGGACGCCTTCTCCCGGCTGCCTTCGGCCAGGCAGACCGCGCCCTCGGGCCCCACCGCCCACTGCGCGCCGTTGTAGGGGGCGCAGGCGGTGTAGCCCAGGCCCTGCAATGTATCGACGAACTGGTCCTCCACCGCGTCGTCGCCGTGGTTGACAAAGACCAGCCGGGGCTTGGGGTCGAAGGCGCCGATCCACTTGAGCAGCCCCTCGCGGTCGGCGTGGCCCGACATGCCGCCCATCTGGGCGATCTCGGCCTTGACCTCGATCTCCTCGCCGAACAGCTTGACCCCCTCGATCCCCTCGATCAGGGCGCGGCCCAGGGTGCCCACCGCCTGATAGCCCACAAAGAGGATGGTGCACTCTTTCCGCCAGAGGTTGTGCTTGAGGTGGTGGCGGATCCGCCCGGCGTCGCACATGCCGCTGGCCGACAGGATGACCTTGGGGGTTATGTCGGCGTTGATGGCCCGGCTCTCGTCGCTGGTGACGCTCACCCGCAGCCCCCGGAAGACGATGGGGTCCACCCCGGCGTCCAGCAACGCGCGGGTGTCGGCGTCAAAGCAGTCCTCGCTGGTGTCGCGGAAGATGCGGGTGGCCTCGATGGCAAGGGGGCTGTCCACATAGACCGGGAAGCCGTCGTGCCCCTTGACCAGGCCCTTTTCCTTGATCTCACGCAAAAAGTAGAGCATCTCCTGGGTGCGGCCCACCGCAAAGCTGGGGATGACCACGTTGCCCCCCCGGTCGAAGGTGCGCTGCAGCACCGCCGTCAGCTCGGCGATGTAGTCGGGGCGGGGCGGGTGGCTGCGGTCGCCGTAGGTGGACTCCATCACCACATAGTCGGCCTCGGTCAGGTAGGTGGGGTCTTTCAGGATGGGCTGGTTGAGGTTGCCGATGTCCCCCGAAAAGACGATCTTGGCGGTCTTCTCCCCTTCGGTCACCCACAGCTCGATGCTGGCCGAGCCCAGCAGGTGCCCCACGTCGGTAAAGCGGGCTTCGACCCCGGGGGCAAGCTCCACCTTCGCGCCGTAGTCCACCCCTTGGAAGAGGCTGACCGCCTCCTCGGCGTCCTCGATGGTGTAGTCCGGCTCGACGGGGGGCAGCCCGGCGCGGGCGTTCTTGCGGTTCTTCCACTCGGCCTCCTGCTCCTGGATATGGGCAGAGTCCCGCAGCATGATGCCGCACAGCCGGCAGGTGGGCCGTGTGGCGTAGATGGGCCCCCGGTAGCCCTGCTTTGCCAGCAGCGGCAGATGGCCGCTGTGGTCGATGTGGGCGTGGGTCAAAAGCACCCCGTCCACCTCCCCCGGGCCGACGGGCAGGGGCTGGTTTTCATAGACATCCTTGCCCTGCTCCATCCCGCAGTCGATGAGGAAGTGCAGCCCGCCCGTCTCCAGCAGGGTACAGCTGCCGGTCACCTCGTGGTTCGCGCCTAAAAATGTCAGCTTCATCGCGGTTTCCTCCCAAATGTTTCTACTGGTATTGTATCACAACAGGGGCTTTCTTTTCCGCCCAAATTCAGCCCCGGTTTCCGTCACAATGCCGAAAATCAGGCGTTCATTTTAGATAACCTTGACAAAGACCGCCTTCTGAATTAAACTAATAGGGTTGAAGTATTTTATCACTCATCAGCGGTACTGCTATAGAGAGGTTTGATTTGTATGATTCGTAACGATCTGCGCAACGTGGCCATCATCGCACACGTCGACCACGGCAAGACCACCCTGGTGGACGCCATGCTCCGCCAGAGCGGCGCCTTCCGCGACAACCAGGTGGTGGCCGAGCGCGTCATGGACAGCGGCGACATCGAGCGGGAGCGCGGCATCACCATCCTGGCCAAGAACTGCTCGTGCACCTACAAGGGGGTCAAGATCAACATCGTCGACACCCCGGGCCACGCTGACTTCGGCGGCGAGGTCGAGCGGGTGCTCAAGATGGTCAACGGCGTGGTGCTGCTGGTGGATGCGGCCGAGGGCTGCATGCCCCAGACCCGCTTCGTGCTGCAGAAGGCCCTGCAGCAGAACCTCAGCCTGGTGGTGGTCATCAACAAAATCGACCGCCCCGACGCCCGCATCAAAGAGGTGGTGGACGAGGTGCTCTACCTGCTGATGGACCTGGGCGCCTCGGACGAGCAGCTGGAGTGCCCGATGGTCTACTGCTGCGGCCGGGCCGGCACCGCCAGCCTTGACCCCGATGTGGCCGGCACCGATCTCATCCCCCTGTTCGACACCATCCTCGACACCATCCAGCCCCCCGAGGGCGACCCCGACGCCCCCTTCCAGATGCTGGTGTCCTCCGTCGACTACAACGACTTTGTGGGCCGCATCGGCATCGGCCGCATCCAGAACGGCACCTGCCGCGTGGGCGAAGAGGTCATGGTCTGCGACTGGCACGACCCCTCGGTCAGCATGAAGGGCCGCCTGACCAAGCTCTACGACTTCCAGGCCAACGGCCGGGTCCCCTGCGACAACATCACCGCCGGCGACATCGTGGCCTTCTCGGGCCTGCCCGACGTCACCATCGGCAACACTCTGTGCGACCCCGCCAAGGTGGAGCCCCTGCCCTTTGTCAAGATCAACGACCCCACCGTGGAGATGACCTTCTCGGTCAACGACAGCCCCCTGGCCGGCCGCGAAGGCAAGTACGTCACCAGCCGCCAGATCCGCGACCGGCTCCACCGCGAGCTGCTCAAGGACGTGGCCCTGCGGGTGGAGGACTCCGCCACCACCGACTCGTTCCGGGTCATGGGCCGCGGCGAGATGCACCTGTCCATCCTGATCGAGACCATGCGGCGGGAAGGCTACGAGCTGCAGGTCTCGCCCCCGCACGTCCTGACCAAGGTCATCGACGGCAAGACCTACGAGCCCATGGAACAGGTGGTCATCGACGTGCCCACCCAGTACCAGGGCGCCGTCATGACCGGCCTGGGCCAGCGCAAGGCTGTGCTGCAGCAGATGGACGCCCTGGGCGACAGCCGGGTGCGGCTGGTGTTCCGTATGCCCAGCCGCGGCCTGTTCGGCTACCGCAACCAGTTCCTCACCGACACCCACGGCGAAGGCGTCATCAACCAGATCTTTGACGGCTACGACCTGTGGGCCGGCATGATCACCAACCGCTCCACCGGCTCCCTGGTCAGCTTCGAGACCGGCGACTCGGTCACCTACGGCCTGTACAACGCCCAGCAGCGGGGCACCCTGCTGATCGGCCCCGGCGAAAAGGTCTACGAGGGCATGGTCATCGGCTACACCCCCACCGGCGAGGACGTGGACGTCAACGTCTGCAAGACCAAGCACCTGACCAACACCCGCGCCTCCGGCTCGGACGATGCGCTGCGCCTGGTGCCCATCAGCCGGCTGAGCCTGGAAGGCTGCCTGGAGTTCCTGGCCCCGGACGAGCTGCTGGAGGTCACCCCCAAGAGCCTGCGCATCCGCAAGCAGATCCTGAACCACGAGCAGCGGATGAAGGCCCGCAGCAAGAACAAGTAACCCCTATTTCCTAAATGCCAACGGGAGGCTCCCTGCATGGGAGCCTCCCGTTCAGTTTGTCAAAAAACTGGTGCAATATCCCCCGTTTCCTGTATAATAAAGGAAACGGGGGTGTTTTTATGGAGAAATGGAAAAAGACGCGCGGTGCAAAAATCGGCTACAGTGAGCCATCCGCACGCACTTTTTGAGCCACCTCGCCGGTCACAGTGAGCCACCCTTCGCTATAATGAAGATGGCGCAGGCGACAGTCTGCGACTATTTTCAAAACGGATGTACAACAAATGACCGATTATCGAGAAATATTAAGACTGTGTAACTTGCGATACAGCCAACGTGCTATCGCGCGATCTGTGAGGTGTTCACGAAATACTGTAGAAAAGGTCTTAGCAGCGAGCGCGCAATTACACCTTACCTGGCCCCTCCCCGACGACATCACCAACGCCGAGCTGGAACAGCTTCTCTTCCCAAACAAGCACATGCCCCCATACCCGAATTGACAGACAGAAAAAAGAGCCGTAAACTGGAAAGACAAGGAGCACATAACTATGGAACAGAAGAAAACGAAAAAACGAACAACACCCCCACGGTACGACGATGCGTTCAAAGCCGGAGCCGTACGGCTGGTGACAGAACAGGGCCATCAGCCGGTGGAAGTGGCTAAAGAGCTGGGGATCTGCATCGACACGCTGCGCAGCTGGCTGAAAGCCTCTGGCGTTCCGATGGGCCAGGTCAGCAGACAGAACCGGGAGCAAAAGCGCATCCGGGAGCTGGAAGCAGAGAACCGCAGCCTGCGCAGGCAGCTGGGCGAGAAAGACGAGGTCATAGACGTCTTAAAAAAATCCGTCGGCA
>DWXX01000050.1 GCA_019118985.1 Candidatus Faecalibacterium faecipullorum | reverse complement strand
AGGATGGCGCGGTGCAGCACGACGGGGGTCTTTTCGGCGCCGTCGGTGTCGACGTAGGTCAGGTGGAACTTGGCCGGCAGGCAGAAGTCCAGCTGGCAGGTGGACAGGGTGTACTCGGCGCCGACGGCGGGGCGGACGTTGACGTCCAGCTTGGGGCCGTAGAAGGCGGCCTCGCCGATCTCCTCGGTGAAGTCGATGCCAAGCTCGGTCAGCACCTCGCGCAGGGCGGTCTCGGCGTGGTCCCACATGGCGTCGTCGTCGTGGTACTTCTTCTTGTCGGCGGGGTCGCGCAGGCTGAGCACGCAGCGGTAGTCGGTGATGCCGAAGTCGCGGTAGACCTCAAAGATCAGATCGCAGACGTTGGCCACCTCGCTCTTGATCTGGTCGGCGGTGACAAAGAGGTGGGCGTCGTTCTGGCAGAAGTGGCGGCCGCGCTCGATGCCCTTGAGGGTGCCGCTGGCTTCATAGCGGAAGTCGTGGGCGATCTCGCCGATGCGGATGGGCAGCTGCCGGTAGGAGTGGGGCCGGTTGGCGTAGATCATCATGTGGTGGGGGCAGTTCATGGGGCGCAGAACGTAGCTCTCGCCCTCCATCTCCATGGCGGGGAACATATTCTCGCGGTAGTGGTCCCAGTGGCCGGAGGTCTTGTACAGGTTGACGGTGCCGACGCAGGGGGTCATGACGTGCTGATAGCCGCGGGCCCGCTCTTTGGCCTTGATATAGTTCTCCAGCTCCTGCCAGACGACGTAGCCGTTGGGCAGGAACATGGGCAGGCCGCGGCCCACCAGGTCGTCGGTCATGAACAGCTGCATCTCCTTGCCGATGCGGCGGTGGTCGCGGGCGCGGGCCTCCTCCTGCTGCTTCTCCCAGGCGTCCAGCTCGTCCTGGGTGCGGAAGGCCACGCCGTTGATGCGGGTCAGCATCTGGTTTTCCTTGTCGCCCTTCCAGTAGGCGCCCGACTGCTGGGTGATCTTGAAGGCCTTGAGGGCCTTGGTGTAGGTCAGGTGGGGGCCGACGCACATATCAATGTACTCGCCCTGCTGATAGAAGCTGATGACGGCGTCCTCGGGCAGGTCGCCGATGTGCTCGACCTTGAACTTTTCGCCGCGCTCTTCCATCAGCTTGACAGCCTCGGGGCGGGGCAGGATGAAGGCCTTGATGGGCAGGTTCTCCTTGGTGATCCTGCGCATCTCCTGCTCGATGGCGGCGAGGTCCTCGTCGGTCAGCTTGCGGTCGCCGAGGTCGACGTCGTAGTAAAAGCCGTTCTCGGTGGCGGGGCCGTAGCCGAAGTCGGCCTCGGGGTACAGCCGCTTGATGGCCTGGGCCATGATGTGGGCGGCGGTGTGGCGGAGGACGTGCAGTTCCTCTTCCTTGGGGCACTCGGCGACGGTGCCGTCGTTGTAGATGATCTTCATAGCGTTGTGTCCTTTCTCCTGAAACATGGAAAACAAAAAGGGGCGCTCCATCCCGCAGAAAGCATGTACGGGATGAAGCGCCGCCATTCAGTTCAGTCTGGCAAAAACCGCTCCACGGTTCCACCCGAATTGCGCCGGCAGGGCAGCAAAGCCCGGCCCGCGCCTCTCGCTGTGCTGTAACGGGCACGCCCGGCAGAGGTTCGCCTCCGCGCTCCGCGGTGGTAGGGGGCGGCCGGCGGCCGGGCTGCTTGCAGCGCGCCGCAAGCGGCGGCAGCCCTCTCTGCGGCCCCGTAGGCCCGCCCCTGTTTGTCCGCATCCAAGAAGACCGCGCCGCGGCCCCCTCACGCCTGGACAGGATGAAACTACACAGATTGTAGCACAGCTGCGGGAAAAATGCAAGGGTTTGGGGGCCTTGTTTGCACGCGGTGCAGCCGGGCAGGCCCACTTCGCCTCACTGCGTTCGGCACCTCCCCCGCACGCGTGGGAGGCTATAATGTAGGGATTCAAATGCCCCTGCTCTCCCGCTTTGGGAAGGGCGGGGGGTGGTTTGGGTAATTCGCCCGTTTTGAGGGGGTTTTACCGGAAATACCCATACTTAAAAAAGTACGCAAAGTACCGGAAGTACGCTCTGGCTGGTGGGCAAGGATGTGGCCGAGGTGTTGGGGTACGCCACCCCTCAGAAGGCCGTCCGTGACCATGTGGATAACGAGGACCGAACGGTGAACGAATCGTTCACCGTCAATGGTACCCCCCTCACCCTAATCAACGAATCCGGCCTGTACAGCCTGGTGCGGGCGGTCAGGCCCTCACCTGCCCGCTTTTCGTGCCCTCTCTGTCTCGCTGACGCTCGACATCTCCCCCGCACGCGGGGGAGACAAGATAGGTTTCGTTTTCAGAGGGCAGATACGTCATAATACTTTTACGTGCTTATCCGTAAGAAGGACAGGTATTCTCTAACAGTATTATAACGGCGCTAGCCGGGCAGGTAGGGCGTAACTTTGCATCCCCCGCGTGCGGGGGAGGACAGCACGGCGGGGTGCGGATGCACCACGACGGGCAGGTGAGGGCCTGACCGGCAGCAGCGCTGGGGTACACCAATACCCGCGACGCACTTGACCGACACGTTGACCCCGAAGATAAGATGCAGGGCGATGGGGTAACGATTCGTGACTCCATCGGCCGGGAGCAGCATCCCACCATCATCAACGAATCCGGCCTGTACAGCCTGGTGCGTATTTCCGGTACTTTGCGTACTTTTTTAAGTATGGGTATTTTGGGTAAAACGCCCTCAAAACGGGCGAATTACCCAAACTACACCCTTTCCCAAAAGTACCGAAAGTACCCGAAAGTACCCAAACCAAAACCCCCGGCCTTCCCAAAGCGGGAGAGCAGGGGCTGTTTGCTTGACTTTTATGCGCATCGTGCGTATAATGGAGATGGGAGGGGTGAAGAGATGACGTTCCGTGAGATCGAAAAGATCATTCTTGCCGACGGGTGGCGGTTCAAAAAGGCGAAGGGCTCCCACTATTCCTATGTCCACCCAACCAAACCCGGCAAGATCACCATCCCGTTCCATTCCGGCGACCTTGACCCCCGCACGGTCAAGTCCATCTTGAAACAGGCCGGCCTGCAGTGAGGCCCGGGTCTGCCTGTGCAAAGGAGGCTTTGTTATGAAACTGACCTACCCCGCCTGCTTTTATCCCTGTGAGGAGAAACCGGGCGCTTATACGGTGGAAGTCCCCGACCTGCCCGGCTGTGTAAGCCAGGGCGATACGCTGGCGGACGCCATTTTGATGGGGACTGACGCCGCGTCCGGCTGGGTGCTGGACGAACTGGAAGACGGCCGCCCCGCCCCCGCCGCCAGCCCGCTGGAGAAGGTCGTCCCCGACGAGGGCGGCTTTGTCAACATGCTGGTGCTGGATATGGACGCCTATGCCGAAAAGTACGGTGAAAAGGCGGTGCGCAAGAACCTGACCATCCCCGCATGGCTGAATACCTTTGGGGAATCGAACCACATCAACTTCTCGCAGGTGCTGCAGGACGCGCTGACCGCCCTCTACCAGAAAAAACAGAGCGCATCCTGACGCTGTAAAATCGGTGCGACAGAGAAAGCCCCCGCCATACAGCGGGGGCTGTTTGTTGGCTGTCAGGGGGCGGGGGGGTCCGGGCTGTCGGGGGCGCTGTCCTCCTCGGGGCGGGCGGAGCCGGTCTGCCAGGGCCAGACGTAGCCGCCGCGGGCGCGGTGTTCGGCGCGGCGGCCGGCGCGGTGCTCGTCCCGCCTGGCTTCGGCGCGCTCGGCACGCTCCGAGCGCATCTCGACCCGCAGCAGGATGCTCATCAGCGCGCGGGAGCCAAAGGTGGCCACCAGCAGCAGCACCGCGTCTAGGCTGGGCAGCAGGATGGTCTTGGAGACCTCGGCCGCCATCAGGAACTCGAGGGCGGTGATCAGGCCGGTGCTCATCTCGAGGTGGTAGTCGTAGTCGTCGTGGAACAGGGCTACCCGCAGATAGTGCCAGGTGGTGCGCAGCAGGCTGATGACGATGATCAGCAGGCCGATCAGCTCGGCGATGCCCGAGATCAGCGGGACGGCGACCGCGAGGGCGGTCTCCATCCCGGTATCCAGTTGTTCAAAGAGGTACAGCATGGGGGCGTCCTTTCAGCGTGGCCGGGCCGCCGGCTCAGTCCAGCAGGGTCTTGACGTAGGCGGCCAGGGCCTCGTCCTTGCAGGCGGGGAAGAACAGCTCGCTGAAATGCTCGCCGGCCACAGCGCCCTTGACCAGGTCCTGGTCGAGCTCTTTCAGGCAGTCGATCAGGGGGCGGAGGGTGACGGCCCGCACGCCGTCCAGGATCTTCTTGTTGCGCTGCTCGGGCTCGCGGCGCTCTTTGGGGTAGCCCTGGCCGTGGCCGAAGCCGAACAGCTTCTCGAAGATATACTCGAGGTTGAGCTCGCCGCCCCAGCCGAAGCCCTTGGCGAAGGGCAGGGCCACCGCGTTGCCGTCGTTGACGTGGGCGAAGGTGTAGGCGTCGACGGGGTCCTCGACATGGCCGCAGATGACGCCGGGGAAGCTGTTCAGGGCCAGCATGGCGCCCTCGCCGGTGCCGCAGCCGGTGACGACGTAGTCGGCGGCGCCGCTGTTGAGCAGGATGGCGGCCAGAATGCCGTTCTGGACGTAGGTCAGCTGGGCCTTGTCGTCGGCGGCGTACATGCCGTAGTTGACCACCTCGTGGCCCATGGGCTCCACCGCCTTCTTGAGGGCGGCGAGGATGACGCCGTTCTTGGCGGCCTGGCTGTTTTCATTGATGAGCGCGATCTTCATAAAAGATGAACCTCCTTCGTGGCGGGCGCTGCCCCGTTTGGGGCGGCCCGCCGTGTGTTACAAAGCAAGTGTACCGGTTTTGGGCGGGAAAGTCAACGCCCCAGGCGGCGCGGCGGGGCCGAAAGTCGAAAAAAGGACGTAACAAATGAAAATTTATGCCGTTCGATTGACACGCACCGCCGCCGTGTGATAGAATCAGACCAGAACCGAAGCTGCGGCCTGCGCCCGTTGCGCGGCGCGGCGGATGACAAAGTGTAAGGAGGACATCTCTATGTCTTGCAAGATCTCCCGCAGAAACTTCATGAAGTGCGCCGGGGTGGGCGCGCTGGCAGCGGTATCCGCCGGCGCCCTGGGCGGCTGCACCAAATTCGACGCCGAATACGGCCTGCACGAGGTGGCTGCCTTCACCAACAAGAAAGGCGGCAGCTTCTCGCTGGCCTTCACCGAGGCGCGGGAGATCACCGCCACCCAGAACGCCGACCTGGCCGAAAAATACCAGCTCAAGACCGACGAGGGGCAGCGGTACGTCTACCTGCTGGCGGAGGTGACCAACGGCACCGGCGGCAAGGTCGACCTGTACGACCGCCGCTTCAAGTGGGACATCATCAACAACATCTTCAACCCCGTCAACTACGACGACGAGGACATCCGCAAGGGCTTCTATCAGGACGAAGAGGACGAGGAGGTCGCCACCGTCTACCCCAACGCCAACCAGATGGTCAAGGCGCCCACCGTGCTGTGGGCGTACAACAACGGCATGTACCTCAGCGGCAAGTTCGGCGTGGTCTGCTATACCGGCGAGGCCAACGAGCCCCGCGCCGCCGCCACCTATGCCGACATCCCGCAGGGCAGCTGCTATCTGAGCTGCATCGGCCAGATCACCGAGAATTTGCAGACGCTGCGCATCGTCTACCGTGCGTCGGGCAAGGAGGTCAACTTTGTGATCACCCCCGACGAGTTCGAGTAAGCCCACGCTGCATCGACCCAAACGCAAGCCGCCGCAGGCAGGACGCCCGCGGCGGCTTTTTTGCGCGTATCAGTCGGTGTCGTCGCCCCACAGCAGGCGGCGCAGATGCTCGAGGGAGAGGCCCCGCCGGCCGTGCCGCAGCCGGGGGAAGGCCCGCAGCAGCCGCCCCGCCCCGAACAGCCCGCCCCGGCCCTGGGCCTGCAGCTGACGGCGCAGCAGGCCGCTGCGGGCTTCCAGCTCGGCGCGCAGACGGGCCAGGCGGAGGCTGTCGGCGGCGCGGTCGCGGGCGGCGTCCATCGCCTCGTCGGCTTTGGCGCGGGCCTCCCGGACGGCCTGACGCAGCTCCCGGGCGGAGAGCTTCTCACCGGCGGTGCGCAGCTCGGCCCCGGCCAGCTTGAGTTGCAGGCGGCTCTCGTCCAGCTTCTGGTCGGCGTCCATGGCGGTGGAGCCGATCAGCCCGGTCATGGCGTCGCTGACGGCGTGGATGCCGTCGGCGATCCGCTCGATGGCGTCCAGTTCTTCAGCCAGGCCGGCTGCGGCGACGGCGGTGACCGCGACGTCGGCGGCGTAGACCAGGTAGAGCGCCGCCATCACCGCCCAGCCGGCTGCGGCGGGGGCGGCGTCCACCAGGGCGGCGAAGGTGGGGTGGACCAGCTTGAGGATGAATACCGACCCCAGCCCCCAGTAGAGGGAGTATTCCAGGCAGATGTACCCCCCGAGGTTGAAGGGGCGGTCGGTGTAGTCCCACCAGCGGGTGTGGTAGAGCCGGTAGAGCAGCCACCCCCCGGCCAGCTCGATGGCGCTGGGGATGACCACGCCGCCGGCAAAGAGGAGCAGGCTGTTGTCCGCGATGGGGGTGAGGGCGAACAGCAGCGCCAGCATCCCGAAGCCGTAGATGGGGCAGACCGGCCCGTTCAGAAAGCCGCGGTTGACCAGCACCCCCCGCCGGACGGCGGCCCAGGCGACCTCGACGCACCACCCCAGGCAGGAGTAGATCAGAAAGTAGGCCGCGATCTGATAGAAAGTGAAACCGAACAGCATGGCGCTTGTCCTCTTGCGTTATTCGGCCCCGCCGGCGGGGTCAGCCGCGTGTTCCGGCGCCTCGTCGGGCTGGGCGCGGCGCTTGGGCTCGACCCAGGTGACCGACTCATCGCCGGGCAGCTTGCGGGCGATGAGGGCTTTGATCTTGATCCCCATCTCGGTGAACATCCCCTCGTGCTCGGTGCGGATGTTCCAGTCCGGCTCGGGGTCGTGCAGGTCGGCGGTCTGCCACAGGATCTCGTACCCCGCGGCGGGGAAGTAGCCGAGGCTGTCCCGGAACAGGTCGTCGTCGTCGGTCTTGAAGTAGACCTCGCCCCCGTCGGCGAGGAAGGCGCGGTACTGGATCAGCTGCCGGGGGTGGGTCAGCCGGTGCTTGTTGGAGGAGGCGTTCTTGCTCCATGGGTTGCAGAAGTTGATGTAGATGCGGCTGACGGTGTCGGCGGGGGTCATCAGGTGGCCGATCCGCTCGATGTCGGCGCTCATGATCCGGACGTTGTCGATGGGGCGGCCCGCCGCGGCGTAGGCGGCTTCGATCTTCCGCTTGGCCAGGATCAGCACCTTGTCGGTGATGTCGATGCCGAGGTAGTTGTTCTCGGGGTGGGCGGCGGCAAGCTGGGAGAGGAAGCCCCCCTTGCCGCAGCCGAGCTCGAGCATCATGGGCTGGGCGGGGCGGGCGAACTGTGCGTGCCACTGCCCCTGCAGATGGAAGGGGTCGTGGATGTGGAAGTCGGCGGCGAGCAGCTCGGCCCGCGCGTAGGGCTTGAAACGCATGCGCATAGGTGATGTATACTCCTTGTACTGTTTTAATCTGTTACAACTGGGCGGCCTGCTCTTGCAGGAAGGCGGCCACCGCCTCGGGGGCGGCGGCGCAGCTGCCCTGGCAGACGCCAGGCTTGCCCCCGCCGCGGCCGGCGCAGGCGGCGTTCAAGGCGCGGGCGAGGGGGCGGACGTCCCCCGCCCGGCGGGCGATGCACCAGCCGCAGCCCTTGTCGGTGGGGGTCAGGGCGGCGCACAGGCCGCCGGCAGCTTCGGTCAGGCGGACGGCAAGGCGGTGCAGCCCGTCGGGGTCGAGGCCGGGGACGATGTAAATGGCGTCGCCGGCGGGGTCTGCCGCGGCGGCAAGGGCGTCGAACAGCTGGCCGCACAGCCCGTACTGGGCGTATTTGAGGGCGGTCAGCTCGGCGTGGACCCGGCGGACGGCGTTCGCGGTCTCGGCGGGTTTGGCGCTCAGCTCGGCGACGATCTGGCTCTGGCGGCTCTGCATGGCCTGCACCTCGGCGAGGGCGCGGGCCCCGCAGACCACTGCCAGCCGCATGCCGCCCTTGTAGCGCTCGGCGGCGATGATCTTGATCAGCCCCACCTGCCCGGTGGAGGCGACGTGGGTGCCGCAGCAGGCGCAGACGTCGGCGCCGGGGATGGTGACCATCCGCACCTGGCCGGCGATCTCCTTCTTGCTGCGGTAGGTCATGTGGGCGAGCTCGGCCGGGGAGGGGTAGCTGACCTGCACCGGCAGGTCCCGCCAGACAAAGCGGTTGGCCTCGGTCTCGGCCTGGAGCAGCCCCTCGGGGGAGATGGGGAGGCTGGTGTCCATCCGCACCGCCTCCGACCCGATGTGGAAGCCGACGTTCTCGGCCCCGAACAGCCGGTGCAGCGTCCCCGAGAGGATGTGCTCGCCGGTGTGCTGCTGCATCTTGTCGAACCGCCAGGCCCAGTCGATGGCGGCATGGACCGGCGTGCCGGGGCGTGCGGCGGCGGGCAGGGCGTCGACGGTGTGCCAGATGACGCCGTCCTTTTCATGGACGTCGGCGACGGCGAGGGCGGCGCCGTCCGGCAGGGTCAGGGCGCCGCGGTCGGCCGGCTGGCCGCCCCCCTCGGGGTAAAAGACGGTGCCGGCCAGGGCGATGCGGCCGCCGCCCCCTTCGGCGGGCTCGGCCGCAAGGATGACAGAACCGGCCTCGGTGCGGTAGGGGTCGGCCTGGTAGAAGCGTTCAGTAGGCTGCATAGGATGATCCTCTCAGTTGATGCGGTGATCGGGGGCGCTTCGCCGCCCTGGGGATAGTATACCACGTTTTTTGCCTGTGGAAAATAGGCCCCGGATGTGATATGATAAGAAATAACGGATGCCGCGGGCTTTGCCCTGCGGCGGGTTTACGAAAAAGAGAGGAAACGGAACATGCGTGAAAGCGGAATTTTAATGCCCATTTCCAGCCTGCCCGGCCCCTATGGCATCGGCTGCCTGGGCGCGGAGGCTGTGAAATTTGTGGACTTCCTCGCGCAGGCGGGCCAGACCATCTGGCAGATCCTGCCCCTGAGCCCCACCGGCTACGGCGACAGCCCCTATCAGAGCTGTTCGGCCTTTGCGGGCAACCCCTATTTCATCGACCTGGACGCGCTGCGGGCCGAGGGGCTGCTGACCCAGGCCCAGCTGGACGCCGCCGACTGGGGCGCGGACCCCTGTCAGGTGGACTACGGCGCCATCTACAACAGCCGCTATGAGCTGCTGCGGGCCGCCTACAAGGCATGGCGGGCGGGCTGCGCCGGGCTGCACGGGTGCAGATATTACTACCCCGACGACTACTACGCCTTCACCCTCGCCAACGAGGACTGGCTGGACGACTACGCCCTGTACATGGCCATCAAGACCGAACAGAAGATGAAGCCCTGGACCGAGTGGCCCCGCGACTACCGCCTGCGGGAGGCCGCCGCCCTCGCCCGCTACCGGGAGGAAAATGAGGAGGAGATCGGCTTCTGGAAGTTCTTGCAGTACAAGTTCAGCACCCAGTGGCAGAAGCTGAAGGGCTACGCCAACAGCAAGGGCATCCGCATTTTGGGGGATATGCCCATCTACGTCTCGGCCGACTCGGTGGACGCATGGGCGGGCGGCGCTTTGTTCGAGCTGGACGGTGAAGGGGGCTTCGCCCGGGTGGCGGGGGTCCCGCCCGACTACTTTGCGGCGGACGGGCAGCTGTGGGGCAACCCCCTCTACGACTGGGGCTACCACCGCGCCACCGGCTTTGCCTGGTGGATCAAGCGGGTGCGGTACGCCGCCTCCATCTACGACCTGATCCGGATCGACCACTTCCGCGGGTTCGACACCTACTGGGCGGTGCCGGCCGGCAGCGCCACCGCCAAGACCGGCCGGTGGGAGCAGGGCCCCGGCATGGAGCTGTTCCGCGCGCTGGAGGACGCCCTGGGCAGGCTGCCCATCATCGCCGAGGACCTGGGCGATCTGTGCGACAGCGTTCGGCAGCTGCTGGCGGACAGCGGCTTCCCCGGGATGAAGGTGCTGCAGTTCGCCTTCACCGGCGGGGACAACGAGTACCTGCCCCACAACCACCCCATCAACAGCGTGGTCTACCCCGGCACCCACGACAACACCACCCTCGCCGACTGGTGGGAGAACGCCGCCACCAAGCTGGAAAAGTACAATGTGGCGGTCAGCCTGCGGCTGACCGGTCCCGCCCCCACCGAGGCGCAGGTGGAGGCCATCGGCACCGACACGGCGCGGACGGCCCTCATCCGGGCGGCGCTGGGCTCGGCGGCACAGCGGGCCATCATCCCGATGTACGACTGGCTGGGCCTTGGGGCCGAGGCGCACCTGAACACCCCCGGCCGTCTGGGCGGCAACTGGGCCTGGCGGGCGGCGGAAGGCTTTGAGACCGGCGCCCTGGCCCAGACCATCCTGACCGAGTGCAGCGTCTGCTGCCGCACCGGGCAGGACCTGCTGCTGCGGGCGCTGCCCAAAGGGTGGAGCGCGCAGGACGCGGCAAAGGCCGAAAAAACCGCCGCCCAACCTGCGGACAAGGCCGCGGACAAGGCCGCCGCGCGGGCCTGACGAGAGGGGCGCGGGGGGCGGAATCCGGCGTTGAAAAATCCGCCGTTTCGTGCTATAATTTGCCTATGCTGGTTATTTAGACAAGTGGCGGGCCGTCGGCCCGCCCGCGCAAGACCTGCGGGAGACGATACGATGCGGCCGCCCTGACGAGAGGGCCGGCGCAGACAGTGGGGGAACAGCCATATGGGAAAAGAATGGACGAGACAACAGCTGCAGGCCGCGGCCGAAGCCCTGCGCGCCGTCTTTGAGGACGTCAGCGTGGTGGAGCTGCCGCCCGAGAGCGAGGGCCGCTGGCAGGACGACGCCATGCAGGTGACCTATGAGCAGGGGGGCGGGCAGGTCAGCTGCGTGCTGCGCCGCCGCATCCCGGTGGAGGGCGGCTGGTGCGGCATCCAGATGAGCGCGCCGCTGGCCGGCAACACCCTGCCTGAGGACCGGATGACCGAGCGGGAGCGGGAGCTGCTGCGGGAGGACCTGAACCGCGACTTTTTGACCGGGGCGTACAACCGCCGCTACATCGAGACGGTGCTCAGCCGGCAGGTGGAGGCGGATATGCAGGCCGGGCGGCGGGCGGCGGTGGCCCTGCTCTCGCTGGACGAGGCCGACCGGCTGCGGTGCGACCACGGGCAGCCGGCGGTGGACCAGATCATCTGCACCATCGCCAACCAGTGGAAAAAGCACTACGACGTGCCCGGCAGCCGGATCGTCTGCCGGCTGCACGGGGGCATCCTGCTGATCGCCTGCGCCGACCGGACGGCCGCCGACCTCGCCGGGGAGCTGCGCCGCCTCTACGCCGTCATGCCCTGCGACTGCGTGGCGGGGGGCGGCATGATGAGCCGCATCTCCTTCACCCTGTCGATGGGGGTGGCGGGCACCGACGAGCTGCCCGCCGACGCCCGCAGCTGGGATGGGCTGTACCGCCTGTGCGACGAGCGCCTGCGGGCCGCAGCGGCCGCCGGCGGCGACTGCGTCTGCGCCGGAGAGTAAACTGCGCCCATACTTATACCAACTGTACCGGAATAAAAGCCTCCTTTCCGCCCACACTAAGGCGGAAGGGAGGCTTTTCTGATGCAGAAGAACGACAACCTGAATATGCTGGAAGCGGTGGTGCAGAACACCGAGATGGGCAAGAACACCCTGGCGCAGATCCTGCCGATGGCGGGGGACCCGCTGTTCCGCGCCGAGCTGCTGCGGCAGCGCAACGGCTACCATAAGCTGAGCGCCGAGGCGCACGCCGACCTCGACGCCTGCGGGGGGCAGGCGCAGGGGCAGTCCGCCTTTGCCAAGATGAACACCCGGATGGGCATCAGCATGAAGACCCTGGCCGACAAGTCCACCCGCAACCTGGCCCAGATGCTGTCGGAGGGCAGCAGCCAGGGGGTGATGGACTGCATCAAGTGCCAGAAGGACTACCCCAACGCATCCCCCGGCACCCGCCGGCTGATGCAGCGGCTGCAGGCCTTTGAAGAGGACAACCGCCAGCGGCTGGAGAGCTTTTTGTAATACAGGACGGAAAAACCGGCGCCGCTTCTCCCGGTGGGAGGGGCAGCGCCGGTTTGCGCATATCACAGCCGCTCGATCATGGCGGCGACGATCTTGGTGGCGGTGGCGACGTACTCCTTGATGTCGAAGTCGCGGACGACCAGCACCTCGTAGCCGTCCTCGTCGGCGTTGTCGCTCATGGCCCGCAGGATGACGCAGGGCACCCCGTTGCGGGCGGCGATCTGGCTGACGGCGGCCCCCTCCATCTCGACGCAGTCGGGGTGGCAGGCGGCTTCGATCTTCTTTTTGGTCTCGGTGTCGCCCACAAAGCGGTCGCCGGTGGCGATCCGCCCGGTGATGGCTTTCACCCCCGCCGCGGCGCAGGCGGCTTCGGCGGCGGCGATGAGGGCGGGGTCGCCGGGGTATTCCTCCAGGTAGGGGGCGCTCTGGCTGAGCATATCCATGTCGGCGTCGTGGTAGAGGACGGTGCGGCCGATCACCACGTCCCCGATGCCGATCTTGCTGGTCATGTTGCCGGCGACGCCCGAGAAGATGATCTGCCCCGCGCCGTAGCGGGTGATCAGCACCTGGGTGGTGGAGGCGGCGTTGGCCTTGCCCATGCCGGCGCAGCAGACCACCACCTGCCGCCCTGCCAGGCAGCCGCGGTGGTAGCTGACCCCGGCGTATTCCTCCACCGTCACGCCGGACAGGCGGGTGCACAGCTGGGAGACTTCTTCGGGCATGGCGCCCATGATGCCGATGACCATTGGTTCCTCCTTACACATTGAACAGAAATTCGACGACGTCGCCGTCCTGCACCACATACTCCTTGCCCTCGGTGTGCTGCAGGCCCTTGGCCTTGACGGCGGCGTAGTCGAAGCCGGCGGCCTCGAGGTCGGGGTAGTGGATGACGCTGGCCCGGATGAAGCCCCGCTCAAAGTCGCTGTGGATCTTGCCGGCGGCCTGCGGGGCCTTGGTGCCCCTGCGAATGGTCCAGGCGCGGCACTCCTTCTTGCCGTCGGTCAGGAAGGAGATGAGGCCCAGCAGGTCGTAGCTGGCGGTGATCAGGTTGTCCAGGCCGCTGGCGGCAATGCCCATCTCAGCCAGGAAGGCCTTCTTCTCCTCGGGGGAGTAGTCGGCGATGTCCTCCTCGGTGCGGGCGCAGATGGGGATGACCTTGGCCCCCTCGGCCTCGGCGCGCTTTGCCACAAGGGGCAGGTAGGGGTTGTGGTCGATGCCCTCCATCAGATCGTCCTCGCCGACGTTGCAGGCGTAGAGGACCGGCTTTGCGCTCAAAAGGCCCATCTCCCGCAGCACGGTCTGCCGGCCCTCGCCGGCCGCGTCCCAGTCAAAGCTGCGGGCGGGCTTGCCGGCGGAGAGGTGGCCGGCAAGCACTTCGAGCCAGGCGGCCTCGGCGGCAGCGGCCTTGTTGTTGCCGCTCTTGGCGGCCTTGGCCATCCGGCCGGCGCGGTTCTGCACCACCTCGAGGTCGGACAGGATCAGCTCGTAGTCGATGACGTCGATGTCGGACAGGGGGTCCACCTTTTCGGCCTTGGTGACGTCCTCCACCACGTGGATGATGTTGTCGTCGTCAAAGCAGCGGACCACGTGGACGATGGCGTCGCACTCCCGGATATGGCCGAGGAACTTGTTGCCCAGCCCCGCGCCCTGGGCCGCGCCCTTGACAAGGCCGGCGATGTCGACGAACTCGACGATGGCGGGGGTCTTTTTATTGGTCTGCCAGACCTCGGCCAGCTTATCCAGCCGGGGGTCGGGCACCGCGACGATGCCGCTGTTGGGCTCGATGGTGCAGAAGGGGTAGTTGGCCGCCTCGGCGTTGCGGGTCGAGGTGATGGCGTTGAAAAGGGTGGACTTGCCCACATTGGGCAGCCCGACGATGCCTAATTTCATAGCTTGGAACTCCTTTATGGCAGCCCCGCAGCCGCAGAGGGCGGGGCACGGTATGCTTACGCCTTTTATTATAAGCGCCGCAGCGCCTTTTGGCAAGGGCGCAAAAAGCCCGGCCCCCGGGCAGGGGTCGGGCGGGGAGGTGTGGTGTGCCTGTAAAACTCGCTTATCCGCGTCCAAGGGAGCTGCGCTTTTTCTTGGGTTCTGCGGCAGGGGTGGGAGCCGCCGGTGCAATTAGGGAGAGACCTGCGTTTGCAAACCTTGCGGCGGACCATACGGGAGCTGCCGGTGCAGATTGCCTGGCCATCTGCCGTGCAGAGCCTAAAATCCCCGGCGCAGCTGGAGAGGAGCCTGCGTTTGAAGGTCTCGCGGCAGACCATGCAGGAGATGCAGGTGCGGGCTGGACCTCCGGCTGCTCTGCGCCGGATTCTCTGGCCATTTGTTGGGCTCGTATTTCAGCAAATTGTTGCTTGTACGATTGAAGCTGCTGACGATCGAAGGGAGAATCTGCCCCACTTGCTTCAAGTCGTTTGATGTTTCTGTAAAGTATAGCGAGCCAGTCGTTCTCGTTGTCAGGGGTGATAGGGCCAGTAGGATCAAAGCTGGTTACCTGTCTTGTGCGATAACCAAACGTATCATCGGAAGTTTTTGCACCGGTGGTCTGCTGAGGCTGGGACGCAGGAGTTGGGATCTGCACAGGAGTTGTCTCGGGTGCAGGAATGTTTAATTGGCGGTTTCGCTGCTGACATTTAGCCAACTCGTTCTGTAGTTTTTCTAATTTTTTCTTAGCGTCTTCTCTCTTTTTCTGAGCCTTATTGGAGAGGGGAACATTACTATCCGGCGAGGCAATACGTACATGCATTTCCTGTTCCTTGATTTTAGCCCGCAACTCACTTTCCTCTTTTGCATATTTAGCTCGGTTTTGTGCGGCTTGGGTGGCGAGCGGTTTCTGGTCACCTACTACCTGAGATCGTGTTCTTTTTTGACCCATGCCTTTAGCCGTTCTATCAACATCAGCCTTTCCGTCCTTTGCCTTAGGGTCAAGAGCCATGTTCAGTTCCCGATAGGCTGGATCATGGTCGGCATTTTCTACGATATGTTGAGCTCGCTTCTGAGTTTGGTGGGCGAACACTTCACTCCTATGGCCAGTTGTGAAGCCGGCAGCTCGAATGCCACCCGATTTTAGCTTATGAATATTTTCCTCAGTAACTGGTACTCCCCGTGCCAGCAATACTTTTATACACTGTTCACGAGTGAGATTTAGCACTTGTGTCACGACTTTTTTCTCTAGTTCTTTTTGTTGATGATGAGTGGCTATTTTAGTACCTGCATCAGCAGCCATGCCAGCTGCACTGAGTGCCATGCCGACGGGCGCAGCTACACCGCTGATGGTGGTGGCAGTGCCGGCTACTTTAAGACCACTGGCCGCCGCATTCACTATGGCTTTGTTTCGCTGTATTTTGTGATGCTGCTGGGCCTGCTGTGCGATGTCGTGAAATAAAAGCTTTTCATGATCGCCTCTCTCGACTAACTCCTCGCGACTTGCGCCGCCAGTATATTTTTTATCTACCGCATCCAGTTGTTTGACCGCCATATGATGGTTGGCGGCGTTCAAACCGGAGGTGACAAGGGTGTGGGTATCTGCTATTGGAACAGGGGTAGGCATTACGCCGACCTTATCCATGGCTTGATAGACCTTATCGGTGACATTTACGGCCGCTCCGGCAGCTTTCTGCACGGCTTCCCCATAATGTTTGTCTTTTACATCTTGTCTGATGTCCATGACTGTGGATACGCCAGGAATTTTCGTTCGTGTTTTAGGCAGTTCGCCGGTATGGAGCTCCTGGATGTAGGTATTAGGATCTACGCCTTCTGGCAATATATGGCCAGGGGCGGGCCGATCGGGGATTAGGGTCGTAGCGTTAGGGTTGGATCGCCGGCTTTCCTCCAGCATTTCTCTTCCCATTTGAGTATACTTCTCACGTTCTGCTTGCCGCATCTCGCTTTTCTTCTGACCGCTAGACATGTGAGATCTGATGGTAGAAGGCAGATGCAAAACAGCACTGGAAAACCGCTGGAAAGAAGTCAAGGCTTCGAGATCTCCGTTTTTTCTTGCTTCAATACGTTGATCTACACGGTTATTCATTTTTCGTATTGGAGCTTTTAAACGATAAGCAACTTTAGAAGTCCTGCTTGCGTCAACCGCTTTTTTTTTCTTTGGATCCCTCTGCACCCCTCCCACAGGCGTGGCAACGGTGGGGGTGCTGGCGGCCACGACGCCCTGCTGGGCGGTGTGTACCAGCTCGTGGGCGGCCACGGAGGGGTCAAAGCCGCCCTCGCCAAAGTAGATGTCTG
>DWXX01000049.1 GCA_019118985.1 Candidatus Faecalibacterium faecipullorum | reverse complement strand
TGACCTCGGCGGTGCTGGGCCAGCTGGAGGACCTGATGGAGAAGGAGCATATCCCCCGCCGGCCCTCGGCCTATCTGCACAAACCGTGACAAAAAGCCCCCGCCTTCCGTTTGCAGGAAGGCGGGGGCTTTGCCGTGACGGGCTTTTCAGCGGGGGACGCTGCTGGTGCGGTGCTCCATCAGATAGGTGGCGGTCAGGTCGGCGATGTGCAGCTTGATGGCCAGGGGGTAGCGGTCATACGCCTCTGATATGGCGAAAGACCCGCCCCGGGCCGCGTCGTCAAAGCCGCCCATGTGCCAGCGGATGGCCACCGCCTCCTCGGTCTTGAGCCGCATGAACCGCTCAATGAGAAAGACGCTCTTCTCCCCGTGGCCGTAGGGGAACTGGTCCTCCACCGTGTAGTAGGGGACCTTTTCCCACTGGCCGGTGGCGTCGTTCTTGACGTTGCGGGAGGAGACTTTGTAGTAGTTGGCCTTGCACAGATCGTGCAGCAGGGCGGTGATGGCAAAGCTCTCCTCGCTGTCGCCCTCCCGGAAGAAGCTGTCGTGCAGCGCGTGGTAGACGTTGAGGCTGTGCATGCACAGCCCCCCCTCGCAGGCGCCGTGGAAGCGGGTGGAGGCCGGGCAGGTGAAAAAGTCGGTCTTGTTGTCCAGCCAGTCCAGCAGCCGCTCGGCCCCCGGGCGGGCGACGTGCTGGCGGAAGATGGACAGAAACTCTTCCCTCTGGGTCATCTTACGCCTCCGGCCAGTCGGGGCCGTCCGGCTCGGCGGGGACTTCGATCTCGTCCATCTCCTCCAGGATGCCCTTGAGGACGCCCAGCTCTTCGGCGCTCATCGAGATGCCCTTGCCCATCCGGCTGCCGTCGGGGGACCAGTCGCGGATGTCGTACTTGGGCTCGCCGTCGTTCCAGCTGATGAGGTTGAGCTGACGCTCCCACCCGCGGGGCCGCTGCGAGAGGACGGCGATCTTCTGGACGATCTCGTATTTGATTTCTGCCATTGCAATCTACCTGCTTTCTGTTGATGTTGGTATGGTGTTTGCTACCATAATAAAGGAAGCCGGGCCGGATTGCAACCACTCGGGGCAAATCTTTCAAAATTTTTTACGAGCGCCCCGCCCGGGGCAGAGCGGCGCCGCCGCGCAGCCAGGGCGCGGCGGCGCTGTGCGGCTCACCCGTAGGGGGCCTGCCGCCGCCAGTCGGCGAGGGTGCGGACGGTGTCCTCACTCTCCAGGGTGGGAATGGGGGAGCCGGGCTCCCGCTCGCCCTGCCCGTAGGCGGCCATGACGCCGGGGGTCTCCCCCGCAAGGAAGGAGGCGGCGTTCTTCTGCCGGCAGGGCGCCGGCGTGCCGTCGGTGACGGGGACGCCGCGGCGGATGGGTCCAGGGTGTTTCATCTGCGTTCACCTCCGTCTGACAGTCTGCCCCGGCGGCGCGCGGGTATGCGCGCGGCGGGGGCGTCTGTTCCAGACTATGCGGCGGTGTGCGGCAGGGTGACGAACACCCGGTCGCCCCGGGGGGCGGTCAGCTGCTGCCACACCTCCACCGCGCGGAAGCGCAGGATGTACCCCCCGCAGACAAGGTCGGTCTCGGCGGGGTCGTCGTAGCCGCCGCAGGCCGCGGTACACAGCCCCGGGTAGAGGACGCACCACCAGTTCTGCCCGTAGCTGCCGGGGCCGCCGATGTCCACCCGCACCGCGTCGTAGCGGCCGGCCGGCAGGGCGAAGTCCTCGTACCGGGTGGTGCCGAAGTACATGTTCACCAGACTGACCTGCACCGGGCGGGGGCTGCCCAGCCGGGCGAGGGTCTGCTGCGCCGCCCGCTGCAGGTCGGGCAGGCGGCGGGCGGCGGCGGCGCGGGCTTCGGCGGGGTCGGCGCCGGGGGCCCACAGCTGCCCGGCGGCGTCGAGTATGGCGTCCCGGACGGCCAGCTTGCAGGTCTGGTCAAAGACCGAGTCGCTGTCGGCCCGGACGTGCAGCCGCAGGGTGTCGGAGCGCAGCGCCGCGCCGGTGCGCTGCTGCGCGCTCCACCACCCGGACAAGACAAGCCCGCCCAAAAGGGCGAGGCAGAGGGCGAGCATCCGCCCCCGGGAGAGTGTGTGCGGTGAAGAAAACATAAGCGGCAGGCTCCTTTCCCGTTCTTTGCCGGGAGTATGGGCCTGCCGCCTTGGGTCTATGCAGTTTTTACCGCCCCACCCGGATCACCCTTGCGCCGCCGCGGTCGGGGCGGAGGGTGTAGACCTGCCGGCCGCCGGCCCGCAGGGCGTCGGCGGCGGCGCGGGCTGCGGCCTCGGCCTCAAAGATGCCAAAGACCGCCGCGCCGCTGCCGGTCATCAGGGCGGCACGGGCGCCGTGGGCGGTCAGCGCCGCCTTCAGCGCGGCGGTGTCGGCCCCGCCGGCGCAGGTCTCGAGGGCGTTGCCGGCGGCGGCGCATACCCCGGCAAGGTCGCCCGCCCGGATGGCCGCCTCCTGCGCGGCGCAGTCGGGGTGGAAAGGCGTGCCCACCTCGTCGTAGGCCGCGAAGGCCGCCGGGGTCGAGATGCCGTACCCCGGCATCACCACCGTGAACCAGCAGTCGGGGCAGGGGGGCAGGGGCTTGAGCAGGTCGCCCAGGCCCTGCACCCGGCAGGTGCCCCCCATCAGGGCAAAGGGTACGTCCGCCCCCACCGAGGCGCCCAGGGCGCACAGCTCGCTCATGGACAGGCGGGCGGCGTAGAGGGCGTTCAGCCCCACCAGGACGGCGGCGGCGTCGGCCGACCCGCCCCCCATCCCAGCCCGCACCGGCACGCTCTTGCGCAGGGTGATGTCCGCCCCGGCCAGCAGCCCGGTGTAGTGGAAGAAGGCCAGCGCCGCCTTGTGGGCGGTGTTGCGGGGGCCGGTGGGCACCCGGCTGCCGGGGGCCCGCAGCAGCAGCTGGCCGCTGCGCCGCAGGGTGACCTGCTCGCAGAGGGTGACCGCCTGCATCACCATGTCCAGCGCGTGGTACCCCCCGGGCAAAAGGCCCACTACGTCCAGCGAGAGGTTGAGCTTGGCGGGGGCGAGGACGGTGACGCTCTGTAAAGGCGCTGCCATGGCCCGGCCCCCCTTACGGTTTGAGCAGGCCGCGCTCTTTCAAAAAGGCGCGGATGCGGCGCAGCGCCTCCTGCAGATGGTCGACCGAGTAGGCGTAGGATACACGGCAGTACCCCTCGCCCGAGGCGCCGAAGGCGTCGCCGGGGATGACCGCGACGTGCTTTGCCTCCAGCAGGGCGCTGCAGAATTCCTGGCTGCTCATCCCGGTGGACTTGATGCAGGGGAAGGTGTAGAAGGCCCCCTGCGGCTCAAAGCAGGTCAGCCCCAGGTCGTTGAAGCCCTTGACCACCAGGCGGCGGCGCATATTGTACTCTTCCCGCATCAGCTCGATCTCGTTGTCGCACTCTTTCAGCGCGACGATGGCGGCGTACTGGCTGGTGGTAGGGGCGGACATGATGGCGCTCTGGTGGATCTTGGTCATGACGTGGAGGATGGCCTCCGGCCCGCAGGCGTAGCCCAGCCGCCAGCCGGTCATGGCGTAGCTCTTGGAAAAGCCGTTGACCACCACCGTCCGCTCCCGCATGCCGGGCAGCGAGGCGATGGAGACGTGCCGCGGCCCGTAGGTCAGCTCGGCGTAGATCTCGTCCGACAGGACGATGATGTCGGTGCCGCGCAGCACCTCGGCGATGGCCTCGAGGTCAGCCCGGCCCATCACAGCCCCGGTGGGGTTGTTGGGGTAGGGCATGATCAGCAGCTTGGTGCGGGGGGTGATGGCCCGCTTCAGCGCGTCGGCGGTCAGGCGGAACTGGTCCTCCGCTTTGCAGGCAAGGTGGACCGGCACGCCCCCCGACAGGGTGGTGATGGGGTCGTAGCAGACAAAGCAGGGCTCGGGGATGATCACCTCGTCCCCCGGGGCCACCAGGGTGCGGATGCACATATCGATGGCCTCGCTGCCGCCCACCGTGACCAGGATCTCCCGCATGGGGTCGTAGCGCAGGTCCATCCGCCGCTCGAGGTAGCGGGAGATCTCGATGCGCAGCTCTTTCAGGCCGGCGTTGGAGGTGTACTTGGTGTGGCCCATCTCCAGCGATTCGATGCCGGCTTCCCGAATGGCCCAGGGAGTCTTGAAGTCGGGCTCGCCCACGCCAAGGCTGATGCACTCGGGCATCTCGGCGGCCAGGTCGAAGAATTTGCGGATGCCGGACGGACGCATGGCCGCCGCGGCAGGCGCGATCAGCTTATCATAGTCCATCACAGTACGGTACACTCTCTTTCGTCGATCTCTTCCAGCTGGTACAGCCGGCCCTCCCGCTTATAGATGCGCAGTACAAAGTGGGTGGCGGTGGACAGCACGTCGTCCAGCGGGGACAGCCGCTTTGCCACGAACAGGGCGACCTCCTGGAAGGTGCGCCCCTTGATGATCAGCTGCAGGTCGTACCCGCCGCTCATCAAAAGGACGCTCTCCACCTCGTCGAAAGAGGCGATGGTGGTGGCGATCTCGTCAAAGCCGCGGCTCTTTTTGGGCGAGACGTGCAGCTCGATGACCGCTTCCACCAGGTCGACCCCGACCTTCTCCCAGTCGATCAGGGTGCGGTAGCCCTTGATGTAGCCCTTGGCGGCGGCCTCGTCCATCAGGGCGGCCACTTCCTCCACGGGTCTGTCCAGCATGGCAGCCAGGTCCTCGAGGGGCAGGCGGGCGTTGTTCTCCAGTAACTTCAGAAGCTGTTCCATATGCTTTACACTCCTTCTCACTCCGGAATACAATAAGAGTATCTATCAGTATAGCACACCCCCGGGCAGATTGCACCTGATTTTTGGCTTTTTGGGGGCGCGGGGGCGGCGGTTCGACTTTTTTTCTAAAAGCAGTGTTCAAAATTCGTCAAATCTGCTATACTAGAAGCGTTCAGGGGGCCATCCCCCGCCATTCGCCTGTGACCAGGAAGAGGGAAGGTACATATGAAAGCGTTTATCACCGTCGTCGGCCGCGACACCGTGGGCGTGGTGGCCCGGGTCTCGGGCCTGTGCAGCGAGCTGGGCATCAACATCGAGGACATCTCCCAGAGCATCCTGCAGGGGATGTTCGCCATGATCATGCTGGTGGACATCGCGGGCTGCACCGTCAGCCACGAAGAGCTGCGCGCCCGCATCGGCGCCCTTGCCGAGGAGATGGGGATGCAGATCACCCTGACCCGCCAGGAAGTTTTTGACGCCATGCACACCGTCTGACTGGGAGGCAAGCCATGAGTATGTTCAACACCGGCGACATCCTCGAGACCATCGAGATGTTCACCCAGGAGAATCTGGACGTCCGCACCGTCACCATGGGCATCAGCCTTTTGGACTGCATCGACCCCGACCCCGCCCGCGCCTGCGAGAAGGTCTACCGCAAGATCACCGCCCGGGCGGCCAAGCTGGTGCCCACCGTCGACGCCATCGCCGCCGAGTACGGCATCCCCATCATCAACAAGCGGATCAGCGTCACCCCCATCGCCATGCTGCTGGGGGCCTGCCCCGACGCCGACCCGGTGGACTTTGCCAAAGCCCTCGACGCCGCCGGCAAGGCGGTGGGGGTCAACTTTGTGGGCGGGTACACCGCGCTGGTCCACAAGGGCTTTTCGGCCGGGGACAAGCGGCTGATCGCCTCCATCCCCCGGGCCCTGGCCCAGACCGACATCGTCTGCAGCTCGGTGAACATCGGGGCCACCAAGGCCGGCCTGAACATGGACGCCGTCAAGATGATGGGCCAGGCCATCCGCAAGACCGCCGAGATGACCGCCGACCGCCAGTGCATCGGCGCGGCCAAGCTGGTGGTGTTCTGCAACGCCCCCGAGGACAACCCCTTTATGGCCGGCGCGTTCCACGGCGCGGGCGAGCCCGACTGCGAGATCCACGTGGGGGTCTCGGGCCCCGGCGCGGTGCGCGCCGCCCTGGCCCGCCTGCCCAAGGACGCCCCCATCGACGAGGTGGCCAGCCTGGTCAAGCGAACCGCCTTCAAGATCACCCGGGTGGGCCAGCTGGTGGCAAACCTGGTCTCCCGCGAGCTGGGTGTGCCCGCCGGCATCATCGACCTGTCCCTGGCCCCCACCCCCGCCATCGGGGACAGCGTGGCCAACATCCTGGAGGAGATGGGCCTGGAGACCTGCGGCTGCTGCGGCACCACCGCCTGCCTGGCCCTGCTCAACGACGCCGTCAAAAAGGGCGGCGTCATGGCCTCCAACCACGTGGGCGGCCTGTCGGGGGCTTTTATCCCCGTCAGCGAGGACGCCGGCATGATCCACGCCGCCGAGACCGGCTGCCTGACCATCGAAAAGCTGGAGGCCATGACCGCCGTGTGCAGCGTGGGCATCGACATGGTCATCATCCCGGGGGACACCCCCGCCTCGGTCATCAGCGGCCTGATCGCCGACGAGGCGGCCATCGGCATGGTCAACTCCAAGACCACCGCGGTGCGTGTGATCCCCGCCATCGGCCGCAAGGCCGGCGAAAAGCTGGACTTTGGCGGCCTGCTGGGCTATGGCCCCATCATGCCGGTGAACCAGGGCGACCCCTCGGTGTTCATCAACCGGGGCGGCCGGCTGCCCGCCCCCATGCAGTCCCTCAAGAACTGACCGCACGAAACGCATAGACCCCCCTCCCACTGGGCATACTGCCTGGCAGGAAGGGGGTCTTTTATGCAGACCTTTTACAAGATATGCCTGTGCCTGATGATCGTCGGGGGCATCAACTGGGGGCTGGTGGGCCTGTTCCAGTTCGA
>DWXX01000048.1 GCA_019118985.1 Candidatus Faecalibacterium faecipullorum | reverse complement strand
GAGGAGGGAGGCCGCAACATCCAGGGCTTCCAGGTGCTCCGGCTGCGCAAGAATGGACAGGGACCCCTCTCCTTCCTGCAGAGCCCGGAGACACAGGCTGTGGATGGCCGAGGATACCTGGACGCGGCCGGACAGGGGAACCGCGCCCTCCCCCTGGGGCGCGGGCGCGCTCTCTTCCGGGGCCGCGGCAGAAAAATAGAAGGAGGATTTTGCGTGGATATTCTGGAAGTTCAGAATAAATTCCACGATGCTCCTGCGGCGGTAGAAGACGTCCCAGCCGATGCGGGTAATCTGATAGGCATCCATAAGCGTCTGGTGCTCCATGGGGCTCAGATTCATGAATTCCGCCATCCGGCGGACCTGCTCCTGGGAGGCGGGATTCCGCCTTCCGTTGATGAGCTTGTACATGGTAGAGCGGTCCAGATCACAGTAACTGGTTGCTGGGGCAGGAGACGCCGAAAAAGCTCTCCAACGTCGAGACGCAGATCACCGGCAGCGTGCGGCAGCTCTGCGCCGCGGCGGCCGCCGCCTGCGAAAAGCTGGGCTACCGGCCGGTCCTGCTGACCGACCGCCTGGACTGCGAGGCGCGCCAGGCTGGCCGCTTCCTGGCCGACATCGCCCGCACCCACGCCGGCAGCGGCGAAAAGCTGGCCTATCTCGCCGGGGGCGAGACGGTGGTCCACCTGACCGGCCACGGCCTCGGCGGCCGCAACCAGGAGCTGGCCCTCGCCGCCGCGCCGGGCCTCGCCGGCCTTGACGCCGCGCTGTTCAGCGTCGGCTCGGACGGCACCGACGGCCCCACCGACGCCGCCGGCGGCTACGCGGACGGCGACACCCTGGCCGCCCTCGCAGCCAGGGGCCTCGACGTCCACGCCGTCCTGGCCGACAACGACGCCTACCACGCCCTCGGGGCCGTGGACGGCCTCATCCTCACCGGGCCCACCGGCACCAACGTCAACGACGTGGCGGTGCTGCTGCTGGGCTGACATCGAGCTTTCCCTTTCAGGTTCCTGCCGGCTGCCCACCGCCGCCGGCACGGGCGGCGCGGCTTCTCCCCGCGCCGCCCGTTTGTTTTAGCACGCTTAGTAAGGAGGTGCGTCATGTCCCTTTCTTCTTCCCCCATCATCACCCGCATGCAGGTCATCCCGGTGGCGGGGTACGACAGCATGCTGATGACCCTCAGCGGGGCCCACGCCCCCTGCTTTACCCGCAACCTGGTCATTCTGCAGGACAGCGCCGGCCACACCGGCATCGGCGAAATCCACGGCGGCGACTACACCTGCGATTGCCTCAACGCCATCCGCCCCCTGGTGGAAGGGGCGCCGGTGGCCTGCTACCGCCAGGTGCTGCAACGCATCCACAAACTGACCGGCGCCAAAGAGAACGGCGCCAAAGGCTCGGACGGCATCCAGACGCTGGATATTTCCAAGCTGAAATTCGTGGTCCGCAGCGAGTGGGCGGTCGAGTGCGCCATGCTGGACCTGATGGGCCAGTTCGTGGGGCAGCCGCTCTGTCAGCTGCTGGGCGAAGGGCGCCAGCGCGACAAAGTCGAAGTGCTGGGCTACCTCTTCTACGTCTCGGACAAGGCGAAATATGCCGGCCCCGGCCCCGCCTACATCGATGAGAGCGGCAGCGCCGACCCGTGGTTCCGGCTGCGCCGGCAGGAGATCCTGACCCCCGCCCGCATCGTGGAGGAAGCGCAGGCCGTCCACGAAAAGTACGGGGTCAGCAACTTCAAGCTCAAGGGCGGCGTGCTGCCCGGCGAGGAGGAGATGGAGGCCCTGCGCGCGCTGAAAAAAGCCTTCCCCGCGGCGCGGATCAACATCGACCCCAACGGCGCGTGGAGCCTCGACGAGGCCATCTGGCTGTGCCGCCCCATGCGGGACGTCATCACCTACGTCGAGGACCCCTGCGGCCCCGAGGCCGGCTACTCCGGCCGGGAGATCATGCGGGAGTTCAAGAACGCCGTCCAGCTGCCGGTGGCCACCAACATGATCGCCACCGACTGGCGGCAGTTCTACCACACTGCCAGCCTGAACGCCTGCGACATCATCCTGGCCGACCCCCACTTCTGGGGCTTCGACGGGGCGGTGCGGATGAGCCAGCTGCTGGACGCCTGGGGGCTGACCTGGGGCATCCACTCCAACAACCACTTCGACGTCACCCTGGCCGCCTTCGCCCATGTGGGGGCCGCCGCCGTCGGCGACCCCGCCCCCATCGACACCCACTGGATCTGGCAGGACGGCCAGAACCTGCTGGACGACACCCCGCAGATCGCAGGCGGCTTTCTGCAGGTGCCGGAGGGCCCCGGCCTCGGCGTCCACCTGAACATGGAGAAGGTGACGGCGGCCAACGCCCTCTACCGCCGTCTGCCCAGCCACGACCGCAACGACGCGGCGGCCATGCAGTACCTCATCCCCGGCTGGACCTACGACCACAAGAAGCCCTGCCTGGTCCGCTGAAAAACGCATCCCCACACAGCACAAAGGCCCTGCCGGCGGCATATCCGGCAGGGCCTTTGTGCGGTATATGGCTGTACAGAAAAGGTACGGTGGATGGCGTAGGGGGGCGGTGGGTCAGCTGACCGTCTGCAGGTATTCGTCCATGGCCCGGGCGACCTCTTTGGAGTACTTGACCGCCTCGACGACGGTCCGCGCGCCCGAGACCACGTCCCCGCTGGCAAAGACGCCGGGGCGGGTGGTATGGCCCTCGCCGTCGGTGGCAAGCAGGCCGCGGTCGGTGGTGGCAAGGCCGGTGGTGGTACTGACGATCCGGTCGAGCGGGCCCTGGCTGACCGCCACGATGACGCTCGAGCAGGGGAAGGACTGCACCTCGCTGAGGGCGGTGACGTTGCCCGCCTCGTCAAAGCTGGCCATCTGGTAGCGGACGGCGGTGTCGGTGATCTCGACCGGGCGGGCGCCGTAGAGGAACTCGACCCCGTCGGCCAGGGCGTAGTCCACCTCGCGGGCGCTTGCGGCGGCCTGCAGCCGGCGGCAGAACACGGTGACATGGCGCACCCCCTTGCGCAGGGCGGTGCGGGCCACATCCATGGCCGAGTTGCCCGCGCCGATCACCACAAGGTCGTCGCCCAGGTCGTAGACGTCGGGGTTCTGCAGGTAGTTGATGGCGAAGTGGACGTTGCCCAGGCTCTCGCCGGGGATGCCCAGCTTGCGGGGCCGCCAGACGCCGGTGCCGATGAAGATGGCCTTGTAGCCGTCCCGCTGCAGGTCGTCGAGGGTCAGGGTGGTGCCGATGACGGTGTTGGGCCGTATCTTGATCCCCAGCCTGACCAGCTGGGTCTTGTACCGGTCGAGGATGCTCTTGGGCAGGCGGAAGTCGGGGATGCCGTACCGCAGCACCCCGCCGATCTTGTCGCGGCTCTCGAACAGGGTGACGTTGTAGCCCTTCTGGGCCAGCAGCACCGCGATGGTGATGCCGGCCGGCCCCGACCCCACGATGGCCACCCGCTTGCCCTGGGCGGCCGCCCGCTTGAGGTCGATCCGCTCAAGGCAGGCGTCCGAGATGTAGTTCTCGATGCTGGAGATGTGCACCGGCTCGCCCTTGATGCCGCGGACGCAGTGGCCCTCGCACTGCTTTTCGTGGTCGCAGACCAGACTGCACACGATGCTGAGGGGGTTGTTCTCAAACAGCATCTCGCCGGCCTGCTCCATCTGATTGCTCAGGAACATCTGGATCATGTCCGGGATGGGGGTGTGGATGGGGCAGCCCTCGCGGCACATCGGCTTTTTGCAGTGCAGGCAGCGCCGAGCCTCGTTGACAACATGGATCGCCATAAAAGACAGAACCCTCCTCTCGCGCCGCGCCCTTCTCAGGTGATGGGCGCGGGGTTAAAGATGCACATATCGTTGTGGAAGCCGTACTGGTCGCTGTAGGGCTGTTTTGTGCCGCTGGCGACGTCCAGGATCATGTTGAAGATCTCCTCGCCCACGTCGGCGATGGTCTTTTCACCGGTGGCGACCTGCCCGGCCGAGATGTCGATCAAATCGAACCAGTGCTCCTTCATCTCGGTGCGGCTGCACACCTTGATGACCGGGGCGACGTCCAGCCCGTA
>DWXX01000047.1 GCA_019118985.1 Candidatus Faecalibacterium faecipullorum | reverse complement strand
GCCGCCGTGGCCTACGGCCTGGACAACGAGGCGCCCCAGAAGATCCTGGTCTACGACCTCGGGGGCGGCACCTTCGACGTCTCCATCATCGAGATCGAGGACGGCACCTTCACCGTCCTTGCCACCGGCGGCGACACCCGCCTTGGCGGCGACGACTTCGACGGGCGGATCGTCGACTGGCTGGTGCAGGAGTTCAAAAAGACCGACCGCATCGACCTGACGCGCGACCCCGCCGCCATGGGCCGGCTGAAGGAAGAGGCCGAAAAGGCCAAAAAGGAGCTGTCCAGCGCGCCGTCGGCCGCCATCAACCTGCCCTTCATCGCGGTGGGCAAAGACGGCCCCCACCACATCGACGCCACCCTCAGCCGCCCCCAGTTCGAGATGATGACCGCCGACCTGCTGGCCCGCACCGTCGAGCCGGTCCAGAACGCATTGCGGGACGCCGGGCTTGCGCCCGCCGACCTCGGGCGGGTGCTGCTGGTGGGCGGCAGCACCCGGATGCCGGCCGTCGCCCGCCAGGTCAAGGAGCTGCTGGGCAAAGAGCCCAGCCATACCCTCAACCCCGACGAGTGCGTCGCCATGGGCGCGGCCATCCAGGGCGGCCTTCTGCAGGGGGGCGGCAAGCTGGCCGGCGCCACCGGCGCGGCGGCCCAGGGCCTCGTCCTGATGGACGTCACCCCCCTGACCCTCTCGATCGAGACGCTGGGCGGGGTGGCCACCCCCCTCATCACCCGCAACAGCATGATCCCCACCCGCAAGAGCCAGATCTTCACCACCGCCCGCCCCATGCAGACCTCGGTGGAAATCAACGTCCTGCAGGGGGAGCGGCGGTTCGCCCGGGACAACAAGTCCCTCGGCAAGTTCAAGCTGGGGGGCATCCGGGCCGGCTTTTCCACAAAGCCGCAGATCGAGGTCACCTTCGACATCGACGTCAACGGCGTGGTCAAGGTCTCGGCCAAAGACCTCGCCACCGGGCGGGAGCAGAACATCACCATCACCGGCTCGACCAACCTGTCCGAGAGCGAGATCCAGCGCGCCATGGCGGACGCCGCCGCCTACGAGGCCGAGGACAGCCGCCGCAAGGGCCGGCTGGAGCTGCACAACCAGGCCGAGATCCTGGCCTACACGGTGGACGACGCCCTGGCCAAGTGCAAAAAGGAGATCGACAAGGACGAGCGCAGCCGGGTCAAAAACGACCTGGCCGACCTGCGCCGCTGCATCCGCAAGGACCACCCCGAAAAGATGAACGACGCCGAGGAGAGCGCCCTGCGCACCGCCAAAGAGACCCTCGAAGCCAGCGCCAGCCATCTGATGGTCCTCTACAGCCAGCAGAACGCCGGCGCCGCGGACGGCGGCGAGACCCTGTAAAACAGAACAAAGCCCGGCAGGCGGCGCACAGCGCAGATGCCTGCCGGGCATTTTTTGACCTTTTACAACATTTTGGAGAGGAAAGCCTGCAGCCGGGGGTTCTTGGGGTTGGAGAACAGCTCTTCGGGGGGCTCGTCCTCCTGGATGACCCCCTCGTCGATGAAGATGACCCGGTTGGACACCTCGCGGGCAAAGCCCATCTCGTGGGTGACCACCAGCATGGTGATGCCGGTGTGGGCCAGCTCCTTCATCAAAGCCAGCACCTCGCCCACCATCTCGGGGTCGAGGGCGCTGGTCGGCTCGTCGAAGAGGATGACGTCGGGGTCCATGGCCAGCGCCCGCGCAATGGCGATCCGCTGCTGCTGCCCGCCCGACAGGCTGGCCGGGTAGGCGTCGGCCTTGTCCGACAGGCCGACCCGGGCCAGCAGCTCGTCGGCCTTTTTGGAGGCTTCCTCCTTGCTTTTCAGCTTGAGCAGGACGGGGGCCATCTCGAGGTTCTGCTTGACCGTCATGTGGGGGAAGAGGTTGAAGTGCTGGAACACCATCCCCATCTTCTGCCGGAGTTTGTCGATGTGGGCCTCGTCCACCTCCACCCCTTCAAACTTGATCGAGCCGCCGGTGGGCTTTTCCAGCCGGTTGAGGCACCGCAGGAAGGTGGATTTGCCGCAGCCCGACGGGCCGATCAGGCAGACCACGTCGCCGCGGTAGATGTCGATGTCGATCCCCTTCAGCACGTCGAGGGTGGGGGTCAGGCCCTTGTAGCCCCGCTTCTTCTCGCCGCCGTAGGTCTTTTTCAGGCCCCGGACTTCGATGATCTTGTCTCTGTTAGCGGTCACTGCGCGCCAGCCTCCCTTCCATATACCCGAGGATCTTTTCCAGCCCCAGCACCAGCACCAGGTAGATCACAGCCACCGAGATGTAGGGGAAGAAGGGGCTGTAGGTGCGGCTGGAGACGATGTCGCCGGCCTTGGTCAGGTCCTGCAGGGCGATGTAGCCGCTGATGGAGGTCTCCTTCAGCAGGACGATGACCTCGTTGCCCAGCGCGGGCAGGACATTCTTGACCGCCTGGGGCAGGATGATCTTCCAGGTGGCCTGGGTGTAGTTGAGGCCCAGGCTGCGGGCGGCCTCCATCTGCCCCGGGGGCAGGCTCATGATGCCGCTGCGGAATATCTCAGCTACATATGCCCCGCTGTTGATGCCGAAGGCCAGGATGGCCACCGGCACCTTGTCGATCTTGACCGAGCCGAAGATGACGAAGTACATGATCAGCAGCTGCACCATGGTGGGAGTGCCGCGGATGACCGTCAGGTAGACCTTGGCCAGCCAGTTCAGCACGCGCAGGTGGCCGGTCTGGTCGTGGGTGGTGCGGATGTAGGCGATGATGAAGCCCAGCACGACGCCCAGCGCCGCCGCCGCAAAGGCCACGATCAGGGTGGTCTTGAGGCCGTCGACAAAGAGCAAATAGCGCTGGTCGGTGATGAATGTGGCGGTGAACTCGGCAGCGAGCTCATTCCACAGGTCCTGGAACAATGACATGGGATCCCTCCTTGGGGGGTGGATATGCAGGTTTTACGAATTTTTATGCATATATGCATAAAGAGAAGGGACAGAGCCGGGATCGCGCCCAAGGCTCTGTCCTCTGCGTCTCTTATGAAACCACAAATGCCGCCGTTTGTAAAGGGGTTTTGGCTATTTTACTTCAGAACGATGATGTTCTGGGCGGCGGTGCAGTAGGTGTCGGTGAAGTCGATCTGCTGCATACGCTCCTCGGTGACGGTCATGCCGGCCATGCCGAAGTCGGCCTTGCCGCTGACGACGGCCGCGATGATGGAGTCGAACTCCATGTCCTCGATCTCGAGGGCATAGCCCATCTTGTCGCACAGGGCCTGGGCGAACTCGGGGTCGATGCCGACGATCTCGCCGCCCTCGATGTACTCATAGGGGTCGAAGGCAGCGTTGGTGGCCATGACCAGGGTGCCGTTGGAGTGGTCCACGCCCTCGGGGCTGACATAGCCGGCGGCGCCCTCCTCCTTGGCGATGTACTTGTTCAGGATGGCGTCCAGGGTGCCGTCCTCCTTCAGCTCGGCGATGGCGGCGTTCAGGGCCTCGGTCAGCTCGGGGCGGTCCTTGCTGACGGCGATGGCGTAGCTCTCCTCCGAGTAGGCGGTGTCCAGCATGGTCAGGGTGTCGGGGTTGGCGGCGATGAAGTTCTTGGCCACCTGGTCGTCGATGCAGACGGCGTCGATCTTGTTGGTCAGCAGGGCCTGCACGGCGTCGGCGGCCTTGTTGTACCGCTCGACCGAGGCCAGGTTGAGGCCCTCGGCATTCTCGATCTCTTCGCTCATCATCAGGTCGCCGGTGGTGCCCAGCTGGACGCCCACGGACTTGCCGTTGAGGTCCTCCAGGCTCTGGATGGCCTGGGTGGAAGCCTCCGAGGCGGCGCTGGAAGCGCTCTCGGCTGCGCTGGAAGCGGTGCTGGACGCGGTGGACGAGGACGAGCCGCAGGCGGTCAGGGCCATGGCGGCGGCAGACAGGCCGGCAGCGGCCAGGAAGCTGCGGCGGTTGATCTTCTTCATATTCATACACTCCTCTTTTTGACTGTGATACACGCTGTTTCGCATCTTCGCGATAAACTGTAGTATAGTTTGTACAAATAAAAAAGTCAAGCCTTGTGCAGAAGTTACGCCGTTTTGATACCAATTTGAGATAACTTATGCAGGAATTTCGGCACAATAGGTAAATATATACAGCGCCGAATGGCAGGGCTTGCCATTCGGCGGCAGGTGTGGTATCTTATAGCTGGGTACTGTCGATCAAACGACAGCGGTGTGTTCCCCTCCGCGCGTTCTGCTGCACGAGGGGGGAGCTTCTTGGCCCCCCAAACAAGAAAGGGGGGCGTACAATGGTTACATACTACGAGTTGATCCAGATCGGCCTTCAGGTTGGTCTGCTGACCGTTGGAATCATTGGCCTGGTCCTCCAGCTCATTGAACTGGACCGGAAGCACAGGCGATAAAAAGAAGCAACCGCCTAGTTTGAGCCCCTAGCTGCGGTTGCTTCTCTAACCCATTGGGGGAACCACCGTGTGGTCGGCAGTACCCGTTTCTATGTTTATTATACCCCGGCCGGCCCGGGTTGTCAACTGCCCCTGCCTCTTGCAATGAGGCGGGGGCTTTGTGCTGCGCCGGTTTACAGGCTGCGGGCGATCGCCTGGGCGGGGCGTTTGGGGACGCAGTAGTCGCCGGCGGCGTCGAGGTAGTATTTGACCCCCGTCGCCTCGGTCAGGGGGACGATGTGCGCCTTGTGGGCGGGGTAGCCCAGGGCCACCATGGTGTGCAGCTTCTCGCTGTCGGCAAGGCCCAGAAGCTCGGTCAGGCGGGGACGGTCGATGGCGCCCATGATGCAGCTGCCCACCCCTTTGGCCCAGGCGGCCAGGGTCAGGTTGGCCAGCGCGATGCCGGCGTCGGTGTCCTTGTCGCCGGGGATGGAGGTGTCCTGCACAACGGCGGCAAAGAGGGTGGGGCGCTCGTTCTCTTTGGGCGCGCCCTGCTCGGGGGGCAGGTAGGCCGCCCACTTGACCAGCGGCTGCACCGCGGCCACCATCTCGGGGCTGCGCACCACCACCAGCCGGATGGCCTGGCGGTTGGCCCCGCAGGAGGACAGCCGCACCGCCTCGACCATGTCGGCGATGACGTCGTCCGGGACGGGCTGTTGGGTGAAGCGGCGGTAGGTGCGGCGGGAAGCCAGCAGTTCCATGACGTCCATAGGGCAGTCTCCTTTCATTGCATTATTGCAGGTCAGGCGCGGGGCCGCAGCAGGTCGGCCAGGGACGGGACGGTCAGCCCGCCCTTGCCGGTGACCGTCTCGGCGTGCAGCAGGGAGGAGAGGACGGCCTCCTCCACACACTCGGCCGCGGCGCGGAAGAACAGGTCCATCCTGTCCTCGTGCACCCCCTGCAGGGGCAGGATGTCCGCCGTGGGGTAGTGGGGGATGCGGCAGCCGGTGGAGAAGGCGATGACCACCTCGCCGCTGCCGTTGCCGCAGAAGGAGCCGGTGCGGCTCAGCCCGACGATGGCCCGCCGCGCCACCCGGCCCAGCTGCCGGCAGGTGAGGGGGGCGTCGGTGGCCAGGACGGTGATGACCGACCCGCGGTCCTGATGGGGCGGGACGGGCTTGGCCGCGGCCAGACGCTCGGCGACGGGGACCCCGGCGACGATCAGGTCGTCGTAGCGGGCGTGGTTGGTCAGCAGCAGGGCGCCCAGGCAGTAGTCCTGCCCGTCCAGCCCGATGATGCGGGAGGCCGAGCCGATGCCGCCTTTCAGCCCATGGCAGCGCATCCCGCGGCCGGCCCCCACCGCCCCCTCGGCAAAGTCGGCGCGGCAGTCGGCCAGGGCGGCCAGAGCGTCCGCCTCGGTGACGTGCAGGCCGCGTATGTCGTCCAGGCCGCTGTCGTTGCACTCGCAGACCACGGGGTTGACGCTGCCGGTGGTCTCGCAGATGTCGGGGCAGCGGTCCAGCATATACCGCACCAGGGCGGTGGACGCCGTCCCGACGCTGAGGGTGTTGGTGAAGAGGATGGGCGTCTCGAGGGTGCCCAGCTCGGCCAGCTGCATCAGCCCGGCCGTCTTGCCGAAGCCGTTGATGACGTGCACCGCCGCCGGCACCTTCTCGTGGAAGATGTCGCCCGGATGGGGCAGCAGGGCGGTGACGCCGGTCTGCACGCCGCCGTCCGAGAGGGTGCGGTGACCCACCGTCACCCCCGGCACGTCGCTGATCTTGTTGCGGGGCCCGCGGGGCATCTGCCCTACCGCAAAGCCCCAGGCTGCTTCAATGCCCATGGTTTGCCTCCTTCAGAATGTACGCGCTAGGGCGTGGTGTCATCCAGCGTGTCCAGATCGTAGGGTGTGTTCTGGTAGACGTAGTAGTTCAGCCAGTTGGAATAGAGCAGGTGGGCGTGGCCCCGCCAGCGGAAGAGGGGCGGGCGGGACGGGTCGTCGTCGGGGTAGTAGTTTTTGGGCGGCGCGATGGGCAGCTTTTTGGCGAGGTCCCGCCGGTACTCGGCGTCGAGGGTCAGCTTGTCGTACTCGGGGTGGCCGGTGACATAGATCTGCCGGCCGTTCTCGGTGCTGAGCAGGTAGGGCCCGGCCTCGTCGCTGGCGGCCAGGGTGCGCAGGGCGGGGCAGGCGGCGATGTCGCCGGCGTCCACCCCGGTGTGGCGGCTGTGGGGCGCCCAGAACACCTCGTCGAAGCCCCGCACCAGGGGGTTCGACGGCCGGGTGACCCTGTGCAGGAACAGGCCGAACATCTTCTGGTCCAGCAGCTTTTTGCGGACGCCGTAGTGGTGGTAGAGCCCGGCCTGCGCCCCCCAGCAGACGTGCAGGGCGGAGTAGACGTTGTGCCGCGACCAGTCCATGATCTCGCACAGCTCGGGCCAGTAGTCCACCTCCTCAAAGGGGATGGTCTCGACCGGCGCGCCGGTGATGATCATCCCGTCAAAGCGGCGCTGCCGCACCTCGTCGAAGGTCTTGTAAAAGGCCGCGAGGTGGCTGGCCGGCACATGGGTGGCCTGGTGGCTGGCCGTCTGCAATAAGGTCAGGTGGACCTGCAGGGGGCTGTTGGCCAGCAGGCGGGCGATCTGGGTCTCGGTGGCGATCTTGGTGGGCATCAGGTTGAGGATGGCGATCTCCAGCGGGCGGATATGCTGCGAGCGCGCCCGCTCCCGGTGCATGACGAAGATGTTCTCGGCATACAGCGCGTCGTAGGCGGGCAGGGTGCGGGGGATGATCAGGGGCATGGCGGCCTCCTTATACCTTGTCGAGGGCCTGTGCGATGTCGGCGATGAGGTCGGCGCTCGCCTCGAGGCCGCAGCTCATCCGCACCAGCTCGGCGGGGACGCCGGCGGCCTTGAGCTGCTCGTCGTTCATCTGCCGGTGGGTGCTGGAGGCCGGGTTGAGGCAGCAGGTGCGGGCGTCGGCGACGTGGGTCTCGATGGCGGCCAGCCGCAGCGACTTCATGAAGGTGCTGGCAGCTTCCCGCCCGCCGGCCAGGCCGAAGGACACGACGCCGCAACTGCCGTTGGGCAGGTACTTTTCAGCCAGGGCGTGGTAGGGGCTGGAGGCAAGGCCGCAGTAGTCGACGTAGGCCACTTTGGGGTGGCTCTCGAGGAAGGTGGCCACCGCCATGGCGTTTTCACAGTGGCGGGCCATCCGGACGTGCAGGCTCTCCAGCCCGAGGTTGAGCAGGAAGGCCGACTGCGGCGACTGGCAGCAGCCGAAGTCCCGCATCAGCTGGGCGGTGGCCTTGGTGATGAAGGCCCCGCCCTGGCCGAAGCGCTCGGCGTAGGTGATGCCGTGGTAGCTCTCGTCGGGGGTGGTCAGCCCGGGGAACTTGTCGGCGTGGGCCATCCAGTCGAAGTTGCCGCTGTCGACGATGGCGCCGCCCACCGCCGCGCCGTGGCCGTCCATGTACTTGGTGGTGGAGTGGGTGACGATGTCCGCCCCCCACTCGATGGGCCGGCAGTTGACCGGGGTGGGGAAGGTGTTGTCCACGATCAGCGGCACCCCGTGGGCGTGGGCGGCGCGGGCGAACTTTTCAATATCCAGCACGGTCAGGGCGGGGTTGGCGATGGTCTCGCCAAAGACCGCCTTGGTGTTGGGGCGGAAGGCGGCGTCCAGCTCCTCCTCGCTGGCAGTGGGGGGCACGAAGGTCACCTCGATGCCCATCTTGGCCATGGTGACCGAGATCAGGTTGAAGGTGCCGCCGTAGATGGTGGAGGAAGAGACGATGTGGTCCCCGCACTGGCAGATGTTGAACAGCGCCAGGAAGTTGGCCGCCTGCCCGCTGGAAGTCAGCATGGCGGCGGCGCCGCCCTCCAGCGCCGCGATCTTGCGGGCGACGGCGTCGCAGGTGGGGTTCTGCAGCCGGGAGTAGAAGTAGCCGTCGGCCTCCAGGTCGAACAGCTTGCCCATATCCTCGCTGGTGTCGTACTTAAAGGTAGTGGACTGGATGATGGGGATCTGGCGCGGCTCGCCGTTGGCGGGGGTGTACCCCCCCTGCACACAGATGGTATCGCGGTTCATAGGGTCGTGCTCCTTTCGTTTCGGCCCCCGCAAGGGCGGGGGAGAGGGTTCTTTACTTGCGCAGCCGCTTGTCGCACCGGGTGGCGAAGAAGGTGCCCACCGTCTGGAACAGCTGCACCAGCACCACCAGCAGCACCACGGCCACCAGCATGATGCCGGCCTGGTAGCGGTAGTAGCCGTAGGAGATGGCGATCTTGCCCAGGCCCCCGCCGCCGATGGCGCCCGACATGGCCGAGTAGCCCAGGATGGTGGTCAGGGCGGTGGTCATGCTGGAGACAAGGCTGGGCAGGCTTTCGGGGATCATGACCTTGACGATGATCTGCAGCGGGGTGGCGCCCATGCTCTGGGCCGCCTCAATGACGCCGGCGTCCAGCTCCCGCAGGCTGGTCTCGACCAGGCGGGCCACAAAGGGGAAGGCTGCGGCCACCAGCGGCACGATGGTGGCGTTGGTGCCCACCGTGGTGCCGATGATCAGCCGCGACAGCGGAAAGACGCAGATCATCAGGATCAGAAACGGGATGCTGCGCAGGATGTTGATGACGAAGTTCAGCCCGTGCATCAGCCAGCCGGGCAGCGGCAGGACGCCATCCTTGTCCCCGGCCACCAGAAGGACGCCGAGGGGCAGCCCCAGCGCCAGGGCGAAGGCGGTGGACAGGACGGTGATATAGAAGGTCTCCCACACCGCGAAGGCAAAGTCGAATGCAGTCACAGGCCGGTCACCTCCTCTACCGTGACGCCGGGCTGGGCCCGGATATAGTCAGCCGCGCTGCGGGCCTCGCTTACGTCGCGGGGCAGCCGCAGCATCATGCTGCCGAAGCACTGGCCGGCGATGTCCCGGGTGTCGGCGCTCAGGACGCTGACCAGGATGCCGGTCTCGGCCGCGAGGGAGGCCACCAGCGGCTTTGCAGTGGACGACCCGTTGAAGGTCAGCCGGATGATGTGGTCGTCGGGGGCAAAGGAGGCCATCTCCCGCGCGGTGCGGCCCCCCGCCGGGGCCACCAGGCGGCGGGCGGCGGCGGTCTTGGGCCGGGCGAAGATGTCCTGCACCGTCCCTTCCTCCACCACCCGGCCGCCGTCCAGGATGGCCACCCGGTCGCAGATGGCCTCCACCACGCTCATCTGGTGGGTGATGACCACCACCGTGATGCCGGTGCGGCGGTTGATGTCCTGGATAAGGCTGAGGATGGAGCGGGTGGTGTCGGGGTCGAGGGCGCTGGTGGCCTCGTCGCACAGCAGCACCTTGGGGTCGGTGGCGAGGGCCCGGGCGATGGCCACCCGCTGCCGCTGCCCGCCCGACAGCTGCGCGGGGTAGGCGGCGGCCTTGTCCGGCAGGCCGACGGTCTGCAGCAGCTCTCTGGCCCGTTTTTGGGCCTCGGCCTTTTTGACGCCGGCCAGCTCCATCGGGAAGCAGACGTTGGCCAGGCAGCTGCGCTGCATCAGCAGATTGAACTGCTGGAAGATCATGGCGATCTTCTGCCGGCGGGCCCGCAGCTCAGCGGGGGAGAGGGAGCCCATCTCCTCGCCGTCGATGACCACCTCGCCCTCGGTGGGGCGCTCGAGCAGGTTGATGCACCGCACCAGGGTACTCTTGCCTGCGCCCGACATCCCGATGATGCCGTAGACCATCCCCTCCGGGATGGTGAGGTTGATGTCCCGCAGCGCCTCGACGGCGCCGTCCTTCATCTGGAAGGTTTTGGACAGATGTTTCAGCTCGATCACAAAAAGACGCTCCTTTGGTTATTCAGCTGCGCCGAGGACGGCGTCCAGGCTGGTCTGCTTGCCGCCGTAGACGCCCATCGGCTCGACGTGGATGCCGGCCACCGTCACCAGATGGGTGCCGTTCTGCTCGTTGAAGTCGTCCAGGTAGGGCTGGTGCTGGAAGTAGTTGGTGTCCACCTGGCCGTCCTCCACCACATTGTTGGGGATGATGTAGTCGTCGTACTCCTGGATGTCGAGGGTGATGCCCTTGGCTTCGAGGATAGGCACGCAGACTTCCAGCACCTCGCAGTGGGGGGCGGGGGTGGCGGCGCAGCTGATCGTCTGGCCGGCCAGGGCGTCGTAGTCCACCTCGGGGTCGTAGCCGTCGGTGGGGTTCTCGATGACCGAGACCACCGCGCCGCCGTACTGTTCGGCCATATAGTCCTTGACCTGCTGGCTCTCAAGGGCGGCGGCCAGGGCGCGGATGAGGGGGTCGTTCTCGCGGCCTTCCCTGCAGACCAGGACGTTGACGTAGCTGGAGGTGCCGTCCTCCATGGCGAGGGCCTGGGTCATGGGGTCGAGCCCGGCGGCGATGGCGTAGTTGGAGTTGATGACGGCGTAGTCCTCGTCCTGCAGCACGTTGGGCAGCTGGGCGGCCTCCACCTCGTCGATGATGATGCCGTGGGGGTTATCCTCGATGTCGTTCTTGGTGGCGGTGATGCCGGCGCCCTCTTTCAGGGTGAAGAAGCCCAGCCGCTCCAGCAGCTGCAGGGCGCGGGCCTCGTTGGTGGTGTCGTTGGGCACCGCGACGTGGAACTGCTGCGCGCTGTCGCCGGCGCCGCCGGAACAGGCGGGCAGGGCCAGGGCGGCGGCGGACAGGCCGGCTGCCTTCAAAAAGCTGCGGCGGGTGATCTTGCTGGTATACATAGTGTGACGCTCCTTTTTCTTCTTGTTTTGCTCAAATCGTGTGCCGGAATGCGGACGGATGGAAAGGAAAAGGCCCCCGTCCTCCCGGGGCGTTTCGCCCGGCAAGGACGGGAGCCTGCAGCTTCCGTGGTACCACCTTGTTTCACCGGCCCCTCGCGGGGCGCGGCCTCGATGCTGCGGCGGCGGGGGACACAGCGCCCCGCGGCGACAGCCGGACGCTGTAACGGGCGCACCCGTCAGAAGCTCAGGGCTCTTGCCCCTCGCCCCTGCGGCTCCGAGACCATTTTCAGCCCCCTGTTCCCCGCCCGCTTCCACCGCGACGGGCTCTCTGTCAAGGGTCAATGCGAGAGCTTACTCTTCTCTTCACAGCCAATTTTGTGATATTGCCTTTATTGTAGCCCCGCCGGCCGGTTTTGTCAACCGCTTTTTTCACCCCGCGCCCCTTGCGCAAAAGCGGCGGGGCTTGTAATCTGCCGCGCCGTGTGGTATCCTGTCAACGTAGCAAAGAAATAAAAAAGAAGTAACCGCTCGAGTTTTCCCAGCCTTGCGGTTACTTCCTTAACCAATGCAGGGGAACCATCGTTTGATCGGTGGCACCCTTCGTTTCTACGTCTATTATAATCCAGACAGCCTGCCTTGTCAACAGGCAGCAAGGAGGAGAGGCTATGGCGGACATCAACCTGCACCCCGACAGTGAGGAGCGCCGGCGGATCATGGACTTCATCATGGCGGCGGGGCAGACCCTGCTGGAAAACGGGGCCGAGGTATTCCGGGCCGAACAGACCATGCAGATCATGGCCCGCAGCCTGCATCTGCGGGAGTTCCACGTCTATGTGCTGACCAACGGCATCTTCGCGTCGGCCGGCACCGCCGAGATCAGCGAGGTGCGCAACGTCCCGTCCCGCACCGTCCATCTGGGGCGGGTGGCGGCGGTGAATGAGCTCAGCCGCGAGCTGGCCGAGGGCCGTCTGACCCTGCCGGCGGCCGAGCGCCGCCTGGCCGCCGCCCGGCGGATCCCCTTCCCCAAAGGGCGGGTGCGGGTGCTCAGCGGGACGGTGGGGTCGGCGGTGTTCGCCCTGATGTTCGGCGGCGGGGCGCCCGAGGCGCTGGCCGCTGCGGCGGCGGGGTGCGCCTGCAGCCTCTACTTATGGCGGTGCGCCGCCCTGCCCGCCCTGCTGCAGAAGCTGAGCGGCGCGGCCCTTATCACGGTGGTCTGCATCCTGGCCTGCGGCGTGCTGTCGGCCAGCGTCAACCACGCCGTCATCGGCGCGCTGATGATCTTGACCCCCGGCGTGGCCTTCACCATGTCCATCCGCGACTTTGTCAAGGGGGACTACCTCTCGGGCACCATCCGCCTGATCGACGCGGTGCTGGTGGCGGCCTGCCTGGCCTGCGGCACCGGCCTTGTGCTGCGGGGCTATACCCTGCTGACGGGGGTGACGGTGGCATGACGGCGGCGCAGATCATCGAGCTGGCCCGGCAGCTGCTGCTGGGCGGGGTGGGTACCCTGTGCTTCGGCATCCTCTTCGCCATACCGCGCAAGTGCTACCTGGCCTGCGCGGCCACCGGCGCGGTGGGCTGGCTGGCCTATCAGCTGGCCGTCATGCTGGGGGTGGGGGCGGTCACCGCAAACCTTCTGGCGGCCATCCCGCTGACGCTGCTGGCCCGCGTTTTTGCCATCGGGCTCAAGGCGCCGGTCACCGTCTTTCTGCTCAGCGGCATCTTCCCGCTGGTGCCGGGGGCGGGCATCTACTACACCGCCTACTACTTCATCCAGAACGACAACGCTCAGATGGCGGCCTCGGCGGCCGACACCGTCAAGATCGCCGCGGCCCTCGCCATCGGCATCTCGCTGGTGCTGGGGCTGCCGATGCCCAAACCCAAACGCCCCCCGAAACAGAACTGAACAGACACCAAAAGCGCCCGGCGCCGCCCCAAAAGGGCCCGCCGGGCGCTTGTCATGCTGTCAGGTGGATGGGGTGCGCCTTACTGCGGCTGGTGGCCCAGATAGGCCAGGATGCCGCCGTCGGCATAGAGGATCTGCCCGTTGACAAAGTCAGAGGCATGGGAGGCCAGAAAGACGCAGGGGCCCACCATATCCTCGGCCTCGCCCCAGCGGCCGGCCGGGGTCTTGGAGATGATGAAGGCGTCGAAGGGGCTGCGGCTGCCGTCGGGCTGGCGCTGGCGCAAAGGGGCGGTCTGCGGGGTGGCGATGTAGCCGGGGCCCATGCCGTTGCACTGGATGTTGTACTGGCCGAACTCGGAGGCGATGTTCTTGGTCAGCATCTTCAGGCCGCCCTTGGCCGCCGCGTAGCCCGAGACGGTCTCGCGGCCCAGCTCGCTCATCATCGAGCAGATGTTGATGATCTTGCCCGCCCGCTTTTCGATCATGTCGGGCAGCACCGCCTTGGCGCAGTTGAAGGCGCCCACGACGTGGACCTTGATCACCCGCTCAAAGTCCTCGCTGCTGGTCTCCAGCATGGGCTTGCGCTGGATGATGCCGGCGTTGTTGACCAGGATGTCCACCGGGCCGACTTCTGCCTTGATCTTTTCCACCATGGCGCTGACGGCGTCCCAGTCGGTGACGTCGGCGACGTAGCCGTGGGCGTCGATGCCGGCGGCCTTGTAGGCTTCGACGCCCTTTTCCAGGCTGCGCTCGGACGAGCAGTTGAAGCAGATGGTCGCGCCGCAGCGGGCCATCCCCTCGGCGATCGAGAAGCCGATGCCGTGGGCGCCGCCGGTGACAAGGGCTACCTTGCCGCTCAGGTCAAATGCAGACAGTTCCATCAGAAAGCTCCTTTCCGGATCGATGATCCTGCGATGTATCCTTTGTTGTATCCTAAACAAAACTTTGACAAAAGGCCCCGCGCCCGGCGCTGTACCGGATGCGGGGCCCCTGTACGCTGTTACACGCCCGGCACGCCGGGGGGCAAAGCGGCTCTGCCGCCCTTACCGCAGGTCGGTGGTGGCGATGTTGTCCATGTCGTCAAACTCCATGTTCTCGCCGCCCATGGCCCAGATAAAGGTGTAGTTGGAGGTGCCCACGCCGCTGTGGATGCTCCAGGACGGGCTGATGACGGCGTCCTCGTTGTGCATCACGATGTGGCGGGTCTGGGTGGGCTCGCCGCACATGTGGAAGACCACCTGCCCTTCGGGCACTTCAAAGTAGGTGTAGATCTCCATCCGGCGCTCGTGGGTGTGGCTGGGCATGGTGTTCCAGTTGGAGCCCGGCTCCAGCTCGGTCATGCCCA
>DWXX01000046.1 GCA_019118985.1 Candidatus Faecalibacterium faecipullorum | reverse complement strand
ACTGGCTCTTGACCCGGTGGACCACCTCGCTGCCGCACCGCTCGCAGACGCCGTTGACCACCTCTTCGTTGGCCAGGACGCACTTGCAGCCGGTGCACCAGTTGACGTTCATCTCTTTCTTATAGGCCAGGCCGTGCTTGTACAGCTGCAGGAAGATCCACTGGGTCCACTTGTAATACTCGGGGTCGGTGGTGTTGATCTCGCGGTCCCAGTCGAAGGAGAAGCCCAGGCTCTTCAGCTGCGCGCGGAAGCGGTCCACATTCTTCTTGGTCACGATGGCCGGGTGGATGTGGTTCTTCATGGCGTAGTTCTCGGTGGGCAGGCCGAAAGCGTCCCACCCCATGGGGTACAGCACGTTGTACCCGCACTGACGGCGGCGGCGGGCCACCACGTCCAGGGCGGTATAGCTGCGGGGGTGGCCGACGTGCAGGCCGGCGGCGGAGGGGTAGGGGAACTCCACCAGGGCATAGAACTTGGGCTTTGTGCGGTCTACCTCGGCGTGGAAGGTCTTTTCATCCTCCCAGACCTTCTGCCACTTGGCCTCGACGGCCTTGAAATCATACTTCATCTCGTATCAGCTCCATATTTCACTTACTTTGGGTTGCTTTATACGCTCTCCCGCGCAGCGTTCACTGCGCGCCGCCGTCCCGGGGCTCTTCCTCCAGCCAGGCCGAGACGTCCACCGTCTCGGCGTCGGCCCACAGGTGCTCCAGGTCGTAGTAGGTGCGGGTGCCCGGCACAAAGACGTGGACGATCACCCCCGAATAGTCCAGCAGTATCCAGTTCTTGGAGTCGAAGCCCTCGGTGTGGTAGGGCTCCACCCCTTCCTGCGAGAGCTGGAACTGCACCTCGTCGGCCAGCGACGCCACCTGTGTGGTGGAGGTGCCCGACGCGATGACGAAATAATCGGTCAGGACGGTCAGGTCCTGCACCTTCAGCACCCGCAGCTGCTGGGCCTTCTTTTTGTCCAGGATCTGCGCGATGCGGATGGCCAGGGTCTTGCTGTCGTTCAGATTTTCCATACGATCCCTTTCTTTTGCAGTTTGGTTGGCAGGCAGTTTATGCGGCAGGCTGCGCGCCGCCGGCGGGCTGGCCGTCGGTGGTGACGGCGCCCTGCACGTCGGTGTCGCCCTCGAGGATGGCGTCGTCCGACTCCTTGTCGATCTGGCCCATGAACTGGATGTTGGCGCTGGTCGAGACCGACCCGTGGGGCCAGTCGTCGGTAACGAGGTTGAGCTCCTCCTCGCTGACCGGGCCGGTGTAGGTGCGGAAATAGGTGTTGAGCAGCTCGGCGATCGACCCGGCGTCCGGCACCACGCAGGAGTAGCCGGCCGACGTCTCGCTCGCGCCCACAAAGGGCACCCCGCCCGAAAAGACCGGGGTCTGGGCGATCATGATGTTGGCGCTGTCGATCCGCAAAAAGGACACCGCCAGCTTGCCCAGCGTCACAAGGTCCATATCCGTCGAGATATAGTCGTTGAAGATGATGGGCATCTGGTTCAGAATGTCCTGGATGCCCATCGAGCGCGCCCGCTTGAACAGCCCGGCGTAGAAGTACCGCTGCATGTTCAGCCGGTCGATGTCGGCGTTCTCATACCCCTGCCCGTGGCGGTTGCGGACGAAGAACTCGGCCGAAGCGCCGTCCAGGTTGCGGTAGCCCTTGGCCAAAAAGCTGCCGTTGTACTCCATATCGTGGGGGATATAGACCTCGATGCCGCCGAAGTTGTCCACCACCTCGGTCAGCGCCTCCATGTTGATGGTGACGTAGTAGTCGATGGGCAGCTTGTACTGGTCGTAGATGACCTCCGCCAGCGCCGCGATGCTGCCCCCGTTGGACAGCGCCACTGAGTTGATCTGGTAGTTGGAGGCGCGGTAGGTCTTGCCGCTCGAGAGGGTGACGGTGCGGTTCTGGGTGGTGACCAGGGTGTTGCGGGGGATCTGCAGCATACGCAGCGCGCCGCCCTTGATGTCGAACTGGCAGTAGAGGATCATATCGGTCATGCCGTCGTTCGACCCGTCGGAGGAATAGTTGCGCCCCTCCTCATAGTCGATGCCGCAGACCAGGATGTTCACCACGTCCCCCTTGTATTCCTCAAGGGTCTGGATCTCCTCGACGATGGAGGGGGCGTCCGACTCGGGGCGGATGCTCTCCTGCACACGGTTGACGTAGTTCACCGCCCAGACCACCCCGCAGCCGATCAGGGCCATGACCCCCAGCACCACCGCCAGCGGCAGCCAGAGGGGGCTGCGGCGCTTTTTCTTTTTGCCGCCTTTTGCGCCGCCCCTGCCGCGGGCGGCGGCGTGCCGGGCGCTGCCGGCGGGGTCGCCGTCCGGGGCGGGCTGCGCCGGCGGGGCGTCGTCGCCCTGGGGGCGGAAAAAGCTCTGCCCGTCGTCCTCCAGCGGGGCGTCGCCCTGCGGGGGGATAGGCGGGCGGGGCGGCTCCCCGCCGCCCCCTGCGCCGCCCGCCCCTTTGGCGGAAGAAGGCGCGCCCAGCGAACGGTCTGTATTGATGCGGCGGGGGGTTCCACTCATAGTCCAGTCTCCTTCATGCGCGTGTGCGCTGCGGTGTAAAAACAGTCTTTTAGTAGTATAGCATTCTTGGGCGGAATCCGCAATCGGTTTTGGCGCTGTTTACGAAACCTTCACTTCCCCTGCCGGCCGTCCAGCAGCCGGCGGAAGTCGTCCCGCGCCGCCGCCGACATGGGGTCGAGGGGCTTGCCCCCGTGCTTGACGAAGGAGACCGACTCTTCCAGCGCGGCCAGCATGGCCCGGTCGATGTCCTCAAACGCCAGCCTGCGCAGGGACTCCACCCCGTCGAAGTCCCGCTCGGCGCTGGTCATGTCGGCCAGGAAGAGGATCTTGTCCAGCAGGGTCATCCCCGGCTTGCCCGCGGTGTGGCAGGCCACCGCCGACAGCACCGCCTCGTCGGTGACCCCCCACTCGGTCTTTGCCAGGATGGCCGCGCAGACCCCGTGCCAGATGGGGGTGGGGCGGTTCTCGGTGTCCGCCGCAAGGTCGGGGTGGGCCCGCAGCAGCGCCAGCTGCTCGGCGGTGGGCATCTCTTTGGCGGTATCGTGCAACAGCGCGGCCAGGGCGGCCTGCTGCGCGTCGGCGCCGTAGTGTTCAGCCAGCTTGACCGCCATCTTCTCCACATTCAGGGTGTGGCGGTAGCGTTTGTCGCCCAGCCGCTTGCGGGCGAGGGCTTTTGCCTGTTTCAGATCCATGGGGCAGCCTTCCTTTCATGTTGTACCGGCAGGGTCGGGGTGGCGGCAGCGGCGGGGCGGTTCGGGCGGCTCGGGGGCGGCGTACAGCCCCTCCCGCCGGATGACGGCCAGCACGCTGCCGGGCAGCGCGTCGGCGCACCCTTCGCCGGCGGCCAGGCGGCGGCGCAGCGCGCTGCTCGCCATGGGCAGGGCCCGCACCGGCGCCATCAGGATCCGCCCCCCCGACGGGTCCAGGCTGCGGGCGGCGGCGTGGAGGGCGGGGTCGTCCCCGATCTCCCGGCTGACCACCACCAGCCGCGCCAGCCGCAGGATGTCCTGCCAGCGGTACCAGGTGCGGAAGCTCTCCAGCATATCGCTGCCCACCGCGAGGTAGAGGGTGGCCCCCGGGTGGCGCCGGGCCAGCATCTCGAGGGTCAGGACGGTGTAGTTGCGCCTGCCGCCGGCGGCCTGTTCGATCTCCCAGCCGCTCACCTCGACGGCGGGCAGACCCTCCTCCCCGGCCAGGGCGTTAAAGCAGCGGCACATCTCCAGCCGCAGGGCCGCGGGGGTGCCGCTGGCCGCCTTGTGGGGGGGCACGCCGGCCGGCATCACCACCGCAAGGTCGGGGTGGACCCGCGCCGCGGCGGCCCGCAGGTTATTCAGATGTCCGTTGTGGGGCGGGTCGAAGGTGCCGCCGTAGAGCAGCAGTTTCATTTCAGCAAGTCAGCGTAGGCGCTGTCCTTTTTCTTCTGCAGATAGAGGACGAACTTCGAGCCGATGACCTGCACGCAGTCGGCGCCGGTGGCCTCGGCCAGGATGACCGACGCCTCGCGGGCGGAATAGATGCTGGTCTCCAGCACCTTGAGCTTAATCAGCTCGCGGGCGTCGAGGCAGCTCTTCACCCCGTCGATCAGGGTCTGGTCGATCTCCCCTTTGCCGATCTGAAAGACCGGGTCCATGGTGTTTGCCTTGCCGCGCAGGATGGCGCGCTGTTTACTTGTAAGCATATTTTTCTCCTGTATTACACTTTGTATCCATACCTCTCAGGCTCCCCCGCCTGCGGGGGAGCTGGCACGGCCGCAGGCCGTGACTGAGGGGGGTCACCGCAAAAAGTCCTGCAATTGCGCTTCGAGGGCCTCGAGGGCGCGGCCGCGGTGGCTGATGGCGTCCTTCTCGGCGGGGGTCAGCTGGGCGTAGCTGGCCCCCTCGGTGTTGGGGCGTTTGCCGCCCCCTTCCACCCCCCGCTCGTCGGGGATGAACAGCGGGTCGTAGCCGAAGCCGTAGTCCCCCGGCAGCCGCTCGAAGGCGACGCGGCCCGGGCACTCGCCCATGCAGGTCAGGGCCCGGCCGTCGGGCAGCATCAGGCAGACCGCCGAGACGAACTTTGCCCCACGCCGCCCGGCGGGGACCTGCCGCATCTCTGCCAGCAGCTTGTCGTTGTTGGCCTCGTCGTCGCCGTGATGGCCGCAGTAGCGGGCGCTGTAGACCCCCGGCGCGCCGCCCAGCGCGTCGACGCACAGCCCCGAGTCGTCGGCGACGGTGGGCAGCCCGCAGGCCGCCATAAACGCCGCCGCCTTGATGGCCGCATTCTCGGCGAAGGTGGCCCCCGTCTCCTCAGGGTCGAGGGCGAGGCCGAGCTCTTTCTGGCTGAGGACCTGGTGGCCCTGCTTTTCCAGGATGCGGCGCAGCTCTTTCAATTTGCCGGGGTTGCCGGTGGCAGCACAGATCTTCATGGTCAGCTCCTCCACTTGCGGGGCAGCAGCTCTTCCACAAAGCCGGCCGCGTCAAAGGGCAGCAGGTCGTCGATGGCCTCCCCCACCCCGATGAACCGCACCGGCAGCCCCAGCCGCTGCTTGACCGCCACCACGCAGCCGCCCTTGGCGGTGCCGTCCAGCTTGGTCAGGATGACCCCGCTGGCGTCGGCGGCCTTGCAGAACTCCCGCGCCTGGCTGATGGCGTTCTGCCCGGTGATGGCGTCCAGCACCAGCAGCGTCTCG
>DWXX01000045.1 GCA_019118985.1 Candidatus Faecalibacterium faecipullorum | reverse complement strand
CCGGGGAAGGTCATGTTGTACTTCTCGGTGAAGCTCATGATGTACTCGGCCATGGCCTTGTAGTCGCTCTGGATCATGTCCTTCTGGTAGTACAGCGCGGTCGAGCCGTCCCCCACCGGGTGGAACAGGTCGGTGCGGGTCCAGTCAAAGATGGGCATGAAGTTGTAGCAGATGACCTTCACCCCGAACTTGGACAGGTTGCGGATGGTCTGGATGTAGTTGGCGATGTAGCCGTCCCGGGTGGGCAGGCCGATCTTGATGTCGTCGTGGACGTTGACCGACTCGACCACGTCCATGTTGAAGCCGTACGGCTCCAGCTGCTTTTGGACCTGGGCGATCTCGTCGACCTCCCACACCTCGCCGGGCATCTTGTTGTGCAGCGCCCAGACGATGCTGGTCACGCCGGGGATCTGCTTGATGTCAGACAGCGTGATCTTGTCGTTGCCCTCGCCGTACCAGCGGAAACCCATTTGCATTGGCATAGTCTTCTCTCCTTCGTTCTGGCATTCGTGCAGGTTGGTGGGCGCCCGGCGTCAAGGCACGGCAGGACGCGGGGCGGCATCTTTGTTGCTTCCATTCTAGTATATCAATCCATCTTTGGCAAGTGGTAAACCCGCCATTCTTTTGGCGGGCTTTTTGTGGATAGTTCCCAAAAACAAAAAACCGTGAGAAATATTTTACGTTTCTCACGGAATATTTTTCTATTTTTTGTCAGCTTTGTGCTTTTTTGCCGGGTGCGCCGCCCCTTCACGCCTCGGTGAAGTAGTCGGGGTGGACCTTCTGCGCCTCCCGCACCGACGCCTTGTAGCGGGTCAGATGCTCCCGCAGGGCTTTGGTCAGCGCGTCGGGGTCCCCCGCCTCGAGGGCGTCGACGATCTTGCCGTGCTGGCAGGGCACCGACAGGTTCTCCTCCAGCATCAGGCTGAACAGCCGCAGCCGCTCGATGTGCTTGAAGGTGGACAGCATGTGGTCGAAGTGCTCTTCCATGCCGCAGAACTCAAAGGCCAGCCGGTGGAAGCGGTTGTCCAGCTCCAGCATGTGGCTGTTGCGCATGGGGCTGTCCGTGTCGGCCGACGCCTTCTCATACTCCCGTATGTTGGCGCGGTACGCCGCGATCAGCTCGGGGCTGCGGTGCTTGCAGACGTGCAGCAGCATCTCCTTTTCCAGCGTGAAGCGGGCGAACTGCTCCAGCCGCATCAGCCGGAGGTCGATGGGGGCCACGTAGGTGCCGCTCTGGGGCTTGATGCTGACCATGTGGGCGATGTTCAGCATGATGAGGGCCTCCCGCACGGGGGTGCGGCTGATCCCCATCTCTTCGGCGAGCTGCCGGTCGTTGAGCGCGTCGCCGGGCTTGAGCTCCATGGTGACGATCCTGTTCCAGAGGATCTGATAGGCCGTCTCCCGGGCGCTTGAGGGTGTTGGCATGACCCTCCCCTCCTTTCCTGCTTTGCCTGCCTGCCGTCGGCGGGTCAGTTCCCTATCATTGTAAACTGATATTCCAGTCCCGTCAATGCGCCTTTTGTTCAAATTTCACGCGATAAATTTTACATATGCGTCACCGGCCGCCGGTTTTGGGCCGGGCGCGGCGGTACAGCGGCCAGTACCATACGGCGGCCAGCGCCAGCCCGCAGAACACGTCGATGACGGAGTGCTGCTTGGTAAAGACGGTGGATACGCAGATCAGCCCCGCCCAGCCGTAGGCCAGCGCCTTCAGCCAGGGGCGGCCGGCGGCCAGGCGGCTGTGGGCAAAGGCCAGGGCCATGCACCCCGAGCTCTGACAGTGGATGGAGGGGCAGACGTTGTTGGAGGCGTCGGCCATCCAGATCAGCTGCATCAGGTCCATGGCGACGTTGTCACGGCCCACCTCGGCGGCGGTAGGGCGCAGGTCCACCCCGTTGGGCAGGATCATATAGAGGATCAGGCAGAAGGTCATCCCCGAGAACATGGTCAGGCAGAGCTTGTCGTAGGAGGCGGTGTCGAACCACCACAGCAGCCCCGTCACCCCCGCCAGCAGCAGAAACCAGCTGCAATACGGGAAGATGAACCACTCGCAGAAGGGGATCAGATCGTCGAGGGGGCTGTGGATGATGTAGGCAGGGTCGGTGATGGTCCAGTCCAGGGTGAAAAACCAGACCAGGTAGACGACCCAGTACAGCTGGAACCACAGATGCGGCCGGCTGCGCAGGATGTTGAGCATGGCGTTCTCCTTGTATTTTACAGTGTGCTTTCGCGGTTTTTACAGTCTATGCCGGCGCGTGCGATCTTGCGCCGCGGCTGTTATTGTATCACATCCCGCGCCCTTGCGCAAACGGGAAAAGTACAGTAAAATAAAGGCGGGCGGCCTGCCGCCCCACGCCATGCTTGACAGTTCGAGGTACTGTGATGTATACTTCACCCATTCGTCTCCTTGCGTTCGACCTGGACGGCACCGTCCTGAACGACCAAAAACAGCTGACCCCCCGCACCCTGGCCGCCCTGACGGCCGCCGCCGAGCGCGGGGTCGCGCTTGTCCCCGCCACCGGGCGGACCGCCGCCGGCCTGCCCGCCGCGCTGCTGGCCCTGCCGGGGGTGCGGTACGCCATCACCTCCAACGGCGCCCGCGTGATGGACCTGGCCGCCGGCCGGGCGCTGCGGGAGCTGTATATCCCCCGGGCCGCCGCCCTTGCGGCCTACGACATCCTGGCAAAGTACGACTGCCTGGCCGACCTGTTCCAGGACGGCGCGGGCTATACCACCGAAGCCCACCGGGCGGCCGCCGCCCGCTTTGTCCCCGAGAACCTGCGGGCCTATGTTTTGAACACCCGGCAGGTCGTCCCCGACCTGCGGGCCTTCATCGCCGGGCAGGCGCGCGGCATCGAGAAGCTGACCGTCTTTTTCCTCAGCGAGGACGAGCGCCGCCGGGCCTGGGCCGAGGTGGCCGCCCTCGGGGTGGACGTGGTGTCCAGCCTGCCGCTGAACATGGAGGTCAACGCCGCCGGGGTGGACAAGGGCGCCGGGCTGCTGGCCCTGGCCGGCGCCCTGGGCCTTTCCGCCGATGCGCTGATGGCCATCGGGGACGGCGGCAACGACACCGCCATGCTGCGGGCCGCCGGGCTGGGGGTGGCGATGGGCAACGCCTTCCCCGAGGTGAAGGCCGCCGCCGACTTTATCACCGCAGACAACAACGCAGACGGCGCCGCGCGGGCGGTGGAGCGATTCATCCTCGGCCGCGCCGGCGCAGACGTATGACCAAAGGAGGTTTGCCATGAAACAGCATCCGCCCATCGCCCTGGCCGCCCTGGACCTGGACGGCACCCTGCTGGACCGCAGCAGCCGTGTCACCCCCCGCACCATGGAGGCCATCCAGACCGCCATCCGCCGCGGGGTGGTGGTGGTGCCCGCCACCGGGCGGGGGCTGTCCAGCCTGCCGCGGGTGGTGGCGTCCATCCCGGGGGTGCGGTACGCCGTCACCTCCAACGGCGCGGCGGTCTGGGACCTCGGCCCCGACCCGCTGGCCGCCGTCCGCAGCCGTTACGGCGACCCCGGGCCCGAACCGGTGGCGCAGCCCCGCTGCCTGCACAGCGCGAACCTTTCGGCCGACGCCGCCCGGGCGGTCTACCGCCTGCTCGAACAGTACGAAGGGGAGCTGGTCTACTTCGCCGAGGGGCGCACCTTCAAGACCCCCGCCGGCATGGCGTGGACCCGCGCCCGCCTGGCCCGGATGCACTCCACCGAGGCCAAGCAGGCCGACGACGGCCGCTTCACCGTCCTGCCCGACCTGCACCCCTACTTTGAGGCCCACGCCGGCGCCATCGAGAAGTTCTGCATGTTCTTTGACTCGAAAGAGCAGGCCGAGGCGGTGCTGCCCCATCTGGCTGCCCTGCCCGGGGTGGAGGCCACCCAGGGCGCGCCCGACAACGTCGAGGCCACCGCCGCCGGGGTGAACAAGGGCACCGCCCTGCTGGCCCTGGCCGAACGGCTCGGCATCCCCCGCGAGGCGGTGCTGGCGGTGGGCGACAGCGAGAACGACCGCAAAATGCTGGAAGCCGCCGGCGTCGCCGCCGTCATGGCCAACGGGATGCCCTCCATCAAGGCCCTGGCCGACATCGTCTCGCAGCAGGACTGCAACCACGACGGCGTGGCCGAACTGTTCGAAAAGCTGGGCCTGCTGGGCTGAAAAAGCCCGCCGCCCCCCTGTCCCGACAGGATTTTATGCAATGTATACAAGATATGCCCGCAAACATTGTGCTTTGTGAGTATTACCAAATGGCCGCCCTTGGTTTATACTAGTAACATAGAGCAGTGCGCCCGGACAAGCCGTTTTTTGGCCGTCGGTCATACTGCGCGAGCCTGAAAGTAAAGGAGAATGCGTTTATGTTCACGAATCCTACCCTGGAGAGAGTTTACGAGATCGGCATTATCCCCGTCATCGCCTTCAACAGCGTGGACGAGGCCCTGCCCCTGTGCAAGGCGCTGTCCGACGGCGGCCTGCCCGCCGCTGAGGTCACCTTCCGCACCGCCTGCGCTGAGGAGTGCATCCGCCTCATCCACAAGGAGATGCCCGACATGCTGCTGGGCGCCGGCACCGTCCTGACCAAAGAGCAGGTGGACCGCGCCATCGACGCGGGCGCCTCCTTCATCGTCGCGCCCGGCTTTGACCCCAACGTCACCCAGTACGTCATCGACAAGGGCTGCCTGGCCATGCCCGGCACCGCCACCGCCGGCGAGATGCAGCAGGCCATGAACATGGGCTGCGAGGCCCTCAAGTTCTTCCCCGCCGAGGCCAACGGCGGCGTCGGCATGCTCAAGAACATCGGCGGCGCCCTCAAGACCGCCAAGTGGATGTGCACCGGCGGCGTCAACGCCAAGAACGTCAACGATTACCTGGGCTACGACCAGATCTTCGCGGTGGGCGGCACCTGGATGTGCAAGAGCGACGTCATCAAGGCCGGCGACTGGGCCAAGATCACCGCCATGTGCAAGGAAGCCGTCGACACCATGCTGGGCCTCAAGCTGGTCCACATCGGCATCAACACCGAGAACGAGGAGGCCGCCATGGCCACCGCCAACGCCCTGGCCGGCCTGCTGAACATGAAGGTCGCCCCCGGCAACTCCAGCATCTTTGTGGGCAACAAGGAATTCGAGATCATGAAGAAGCCCGGCCGCGGCACCCATGGCCACATCGCCATCGGCTGCAACAACGTCGACCGCGCCATCTACCACCTCAGCCGCCGCGGCGTCAAGTTCGACCTTGACTCCAAGAACGTCAAGAACGGCAAGACCATCGCCTGCTACCTGGCGGACGAGATCGCCGGCTTTGCCATCCACCTGGTCAAGGTCTGAGCCGCCCCGCCCCTTTGCCTGTAACGCCCCGCCCCGGCCCAAAGCCCCGGCGGGGCTGCCGGAAAACCGATACACATTCTATCTGAAGAAGAGGAGAAACCACCTATGAAAGTCGTTACCTTTGGCGAACTGATGGTCCGTCTGCAGCCGTTCAACTACGAGCGTTTCGTCCAGGCCAGCACCCTGGAGTTCACCTTCGGCGGCGGTGAGGCCAACGTGGCCGTCTCGCTGGCCAACTACGGCGTGGACGCCGCCTTCGTCACCAAGCTCCCCGCCCATGCCATCGGCCAGTGCGCCGTCAACAGCCTGCGCCGCTACGGCGTTGACACCAGCATGATCGTCCGCGGCGGCGACCGTGTGGGCATCTACTACAACGAGAAGGGCGCCTCCCAGCGCGGCTCGGTCTGCATCTACGACCGCGCCAACAGCGCCATCCAGCTGGCCCAGCCCTCCGACTTTGACTGGGACAAGATCTTTGAGGGCGTCGACTGGTTCCACTTCACCGGCATCACCCCGGCCCTGGGCGAGAACGTGGTCGAGATCTGCCGCCAGGCCTGCAAGGCTGCCAAGGCCCACGGCGTCAAGATCAGCTGCGACCTGAACTACCGCGGCAAGCTGTGGACCCGTGAGCAGGCCCGCGCCGCCATGACCGACCTGTGCCAGTACGTCGACGTCTGCATCTCCAACGAGGAGGACGCCAAGGACGTCTTCGGCATCGAGGCTGAGGCTACCGACATCTACGGCGGCACCCTGAACCACGAGGGCTACAAGAGCGTCGCCAAGCAGCTGGCCGACAAGTTCAACTTCGAGAAGGTGGCCATCACCCTGCGCGAGAGCCACAGCGCCTCCGACAACGGCTGGAGCGCCATGCTCTACGACGCCAAGAGCGGCGAGTACTGCTTCTCCAAGAAGTACGAGCTGCGGATCATCGACCGCGTGGGCGGCGGCGACAGCTTCGGCGGCGGCCTGATCTACGCTTTGCTGAACGGCAAGAGCACCCAGGACGCCGTCGAGTTCGCGGTGGCCGCCTCTGCCCTGAAGCACTCCATCGAGGGCGACTACAACATGGTCAGCGTCTCCGAGGTCGAGAAGCTGGCCGGCGGCGACGGCTCGGGCCGCATCCAGCGTTAAGGACAGCCTGAACGGGAGGTCTTTTCAGATGGACATTCGTTATTCCTGCAACCAGAAGGACTTCAAGCGCTACACCACCGAGGAGATGCGCAGCGAAATGCTGATCACCGGCCTGTACAAGGCCGACGAGGTGGTGGCCGTCTACAGCCATGTCGACCGCATGGTCACTTTGGGCTGCATGCCGGTGCATGAGGTGGTGCCCATCGACAAGGGCATCGACGTGTGGGCCAACTTCGGCACCCACTACTTCCTCGAGCGGCGCGAGATCGGTATGTTCAACATCGGCAAGGGCTCGACCGGCATCGTGGTGGCCGACGGCGTGAAGTATGAGCTGGGCTACAAGGACTGCCTGTACATCACCCAGGGCACCAAAGAGGTCACCTTCGCCTCTGCCGACCCCGAGCACCCCGCCAAGTTCTACATGGTGTCCGCCCCCGCCCACTGCGCCTATGAGACCCGCCTGATCAAGATGGCGGACGCCAACCACCGGCCGCTGGGCAGCGTCGAGACCTGCAACAAGCGCACCATCAACCAGTTCATCCACCCCGACGTCCTCAAGACCTGTCAGCTCAGCATGGGCATGACCGAGCTGGAGCCCGGCTCCAACTGGAACACTATGCCCAGCCACACCCACGAGCGCCGGATGGAGATCTACACCTATTTCGAGCTGCCCGAGGGGCAGGTGGTCTTCCACATGTGCGGCGAGCCCACCCAGACCCGGCACATCGTGATGCACAACGAGGACGCGGTCATCAGCCCCTCCTGGAGCATCCACAGCGGCGTGGGCACCTCCAACTACACCTTTATCTGGGCCATGGGCGGCGAGAACATGGAGTTTGACGACATGGACAACATCGCCACCACCGACCTGCGGTAAAG
>DWXX01000044.1 GCA_019118985.1 Candidatus Faecalibacterium faecipullorum | reverse complement strand
GAGCAGGTGCGGGCGGTGCTGGCGCGCAACAAGGCCGAGCGCCATCTGCGGGGCGGGGCCGCCACCCGGGCCAAGTACAGCCGGATGCACCGCCCGCCCACCGGCGGGCCGTGACGCCCGGGGCCATACGCGCAAATAAGCCGCCGCGGCGGGTATTTCTGCCCGTCTGCGGCGGCCTTATTTGCGTTTTTTGCGCGTTTTTTTCCGGCCTCAGCTTTCCTGCCCGACGCGGCGGAACTGCGCCAGGGCGCCCTTTTCCAGCCGGCTGACCTGCGCCTGGCTGATGCCGATCTCCCGGGCCACCTCCATCTGGGTGCGGCCCAAAAAGTAGCGCAGCTCCATGATCCGGCGCTCCCGCTCGGACAGGCCCTGCACCGTCTGCCGGAACTCCAGGGCGCTGATCCAGCTGTCCTCGCCGTCGGTGTCCCTGACCTGGTCCATCAGATAGACCGCGTCGGGGCCGCCGCCCAGTGGTTCCTCCAGGCTGAGGGGCTCCACCACCGATTCCAGCGCGGCGGTCACCTCCCGCTGCGGGCGGCCCACCGCCCCGCACACTTCGGCGAGGGTGGGCTCCCGGCCGAGGGACTTTTCCAGCTGTTCCCGCGCCTGCATGGCGCGGCAGGCGGTGTCCCGCATCGAGCGGGAGACCCGCAGGGCGTTGTTGTCCCGCAGGAACCGCCGGATCTCCCCCACGATCATCGGCACCCCGTAGGTGGAGAACCGGACGTCCAGCCCGGGGTCGAAGTTGTCGATGGCCTTGATCAGCCCGATGCACCCCACCTGGAACAGATCGTCCAGATTCTCGCCCCGCTGCGCGAACTTCTGCACCACGCTCAGCACCAGCCGCAGGTTGCCCTCGATCATCCGGCGGCGGGCCCCGGCGTCCCCGGCGCGGGCGGCGGTCAGCAGGGCGCGCTTTTCCTCCTCAGAGAGGACGGGCAGCTCGGCGGTATTGACGCCGCACAGCTCCACCTTGTTGTACATCCTGTGCCTCCCGGTATCGTTGTCACCGGAAGTATGGCCCCCGCCCCGCCCCCTCATGCACCGGCGCGGATGGGAAATTTGCCCTGCCGCGCCGGGCGGGGGGACTGCTCACTCGCTTTCCAGCTGGCGGCGCAGGTCGCGGATGATCCGCTTTTCCAGCCGGGAGATGTAGCTCTGGCTGATGCCGATGGCGTCGGCGGCTTCCTTCTGGGTGCGCTCCACCCCGTCCACCAGGCCGAAGCGCAGCTCCATGATCCGGCGCTCCCGCTCGGGCAGGCGGGCCAGCTGACGGCGCAGCACCGCCCGCTCGGCGTCCTGTTCCAGGCGCTGGCCCACCGTGTCCTCACTGCCCAGCACGTCGGACAGCAGCAGCTCGTTGCCGTCGCTGTCCACGTTGAGGGGCTCGTCGATGCTGGCCTCCTGCCGGCGGGCGCTGGTTTTGCGCAGGTACATCAGGATTTCGTTGCCGATGCAGCGGCTGGCGTAGGTGGCCAGCTTGATGTTCCGCCCCGGGGTGAAGGTGTTGACCGCCTTGATCAGCCCGATGGTCCCGATCGAGACCAGGTCCTCGGGGGGCACCCCGCTGGACTCGAACTTTTTGGATAAGTAGACCACCAGCCGCAGGTTGCGGCAGATCAGCTCGTCCCGGGCGGCGCGGTCGCCGGCGGCCATTTGGGCCAGCAGGGCCTTCTCCTCCTCGGGGGCGAGGGGGGCGGGCAGGCTGGGCCCGCCCCCGATGGCGTGGGCCGACCCCCATGCCCCCGCCCGGCGCAGCAGCCGCACCCACAGGCTTCTGAGCGTTTTGAACCAATGCAGCATATACAGTTCCTCCCCTATGCGATCTGCGGCGGCCCTCACAGGCCCATCTGCCCGGCAAGCCCCGGGCCCAGCAGCAGCGTCCAGCCCTCCCCTTCGCCGGCGTCCCCGGGGCAGAAGGCCGCCAGCAGCCCTTCGGCCCGCCAGCTGCGGGGCCCGGCGGCGCGGTTCAGGGCGGCCGCCGGCAGGGCGGGCAGCAGGGTGCGCCCCGCGATGGTGCCGCAGCACAGGTACCGCAGCCCCAAAGCCGGGCCCGCTGGCGCCTCGCCGGCAAAGACGGCGTCCAGGCAGGCGCGGCAGTCTGCGGGCAGGGCGTCACGCACCGCGCCGTACCGCACCAGCACCACCCCCCGCCCCGACACCGGGTCGGCCAGGGTGAAGCCGCTGTCGTAGTAGGCCAGCACATCCACCGCGCCGCCGGCAAGCTCCAGCCGGGCGGGGACGGCGGCGCGCCCCGGCCTGCCCAAAAAGGCCAGCAGACCCCGCACCCCTATGTAGACCGCCGCCGTCCCGGCCAGCAAGCGCCCCGGGGTGATGTCCAGGTAGGCGGTGAGGTTGGCCGCATGGCCCCCCGGCGCAAGGCCCGCCGCCCCCGCCAGCAGCAGGTTGAGGGCCAGGTACCACCCGCACAGCCGCCCGAACACCCGCCCCCCCGGCCAGCCGTAGGCCAGGGCGGCCGCCCCCGCCCCGCTCGCTGCCTTATAGGCCAGGGCGGGCAGGGCCCCCATCTCGGGCGCAAGGAGGACAAGGCAGCTGGCCGCCGCAAGGGCCGCCCCGGCAGCCAGCCGCGGCCCGCTGCACCGCACCCCCGCCAGCAGCCCCGCCGCCAGCAGAAAGGCCGCCCCCGCCGCAAAATTCACCAGCAGCAGCTCATCCAGATACAGCACCCGCACCGCCGTCACCCCCTGCCATCCAGCATACCCCGCCCCCGGCGGGAAAAAGGGCGAAGGGGCGGCGGCGGCCGCTTTTTTCCCGCTCCCCCTTGCAAAATGGCGGCGGGTGTGGTAGAATACCTCTCGCAAAGCTGTGATATGCCTCTTTAGCTCAGTCGGTTAGAGCACCTGACTGTTAATCAGGGTGTCGCCTGTTCGAGTCAGGCAAGAGGCGCTGAGGGCGCGGACGCTGGGGGTCCGCGCCCCTTTTTTGTGCACCCTGTACAGAACAGACGGCCATTTTTGGCGAATCAGGCACGTAATTTTACTCAAAATTTAAAAATGGCCCCTTGAAGAAACTGTCGCATTGTGGTAAACTACACTTGAGCTTTAAGAGCTTGACGGCTTTTAAGGCTGCAGCACCTTGATCAAAGGGTAGGCGCTCCCTTCTTTTGATAGCAGCTGACCTCTGCTTTGTCCTGTTTCTCCGCAGGGGCAGGGCAAAGCAGGGGACTGCGTGCTGCTGCAGGGTTACCCCCTTTTGTTTCACTGGCGCGGGCACATCGCAAAAACCGCCCTGATTCTGCCTGAACTGGCAAAGTGCGGAACAATTTTCCTCTTGTGAATTTGAGCGGAATATGATAGAATGTGTCCATAGTCCATTGGAATAAAATCATCATACATTCTCAAAGAGATGGCGGCCCTTCGCCCCGTGTATCTCTTGTAAAGGAAACATCTATGCGCTATACGTATGTGCGGCAGCACGACACCACAGATTGCGCGGCCGCCTGTCTCGCGATGGTGTGCCTCCATTACAGAAAGGAAATCACCATCACGCGGCTGCGTGATATGATGGGCACCGACCTGAAGGGCACAAACCTCGTCGGCCTGCAGAAGGCCGCAAACGAACTGGGGTTCACCACCGCCGCCGTGCGGGTGGACCGCGAAAACTTTTTAAGCGACTTTACCCTGCCCTGCATCGCGCAGGAGATCACCGACCAGGGCCTGACCCACTTTGTGGTGGTGTTCAAAAAGACCACCATCCCGGACGAAGGCGCGCGCCGCAAGCATATGCTGAGCGTGACCGAAGCCAAGGAGAAGGCCGAAAAGACCGGTGAGAAATACAAGGACAAGGAATACGTCGTGGTGGGCGACCCCGGCACCGAGCTGCGCCGGATGACCCTGGACGAATTCTACAAGAACTTTACCGGCGTGCTGCTGCTTTTGAACCCGACGGCTGACTTTCAGCCCGGCAAAGTGGAGCAGGGCAGCATCTTCAAGCGGTACGTCAACCTGCTTTGGCCGCAGAAGAAGCTGTTCGCCTACGCCATCCTCAGCTCGGTGCTGCTGACCATACTGGGCATCGCGTCCTCGCTGTTCAACAAGATCTTGATGGACGAGGTGCTGCCCTACGGGCTGCAGAACCTGCTGGTGACGCTGATTTTGGTATTCAGCGTGGTCAGCATTACCTCCGCATTCGTCACCTTCGTGCGGCAGTGGATTCTGGTCCATCTGTCCATTAAGATAGATATCCCCATGATGCTGGGCTACTTCGGGCACATCTACAAGCTGCCCATGAAGTTCTTCGCCACACGCAAAACGGGCGATATCACCACCCGCTACTCCGACGCCAACACCATCAAGTCCATCTTCACAAGCATTGCGCTGAGTCTGATCATGGACATCTCGATGGCGGTCATCACCGGCATCATCCTGTTCAGGATGAACGCCACCCTCTTCTCGATCGCGCTGTTCATGACGCTGGTCAGCATCCTGCTGGTGCTGGTCTACCGGCGCCCCTACAAGAAGATCAACGAAGAGACCATGCAGCAGGCGTCCATCCTCAACAGCCAGATGATCGAGGGGCTGCGCGGCATCGAGACCATCAAGTGCAACGCCGGCGAGGACAACGAGCTCGAACGCCTTGAGCGCGAGTATATCAAGAGCCTCAAGATCAGCATCCGGTCCAGCAAGCTGTCCACAACGCAGTCGCTGCTGACCAGCCTGATCTCCACCGGCTTCTCGATGCTGACCACCTATGTAGGCATCAGCCAGGTGCTGAACGGGGATATGACCCTCGGCTCCTTCATGGCGTTCAGCACACTTTCCAGCTATTTCACCAGCCCGGTGAATAACCTTGTCAACCTGCAGCTGCAGATCCAGGAGGCTTCCATCTCGATGAAGCGCCTGACCGAGATTATGGACTACAAAGCCGAGCAGGACGACGAGCGCGAGCACACCGAGCTTGAGCAGATCGAGGGCGACATCGAATTCCGCGACGTCACCTTCCGGTACGGCAACCGCAACCCGGCGCTGGACCACGTCTCCTTCACCATCCCCGCGGGGAAGAAGGTGGCGCTGGTGGGCTCTTCGGGCAGCGGCAAGTCCACCATCACCAAGCTCCTGCTAAAATATTACGAGCCGGAGTCAGGTGAGATCAGGGTGAACGGCGTCAACCTGAACGAATATTCCAATGATTCGGTCCGGCGCGCCATCTCCTATGTCCCGCAGAACATCGAGCTTTTCAGCAAGACCATCTTTGACAACATCCGCATCTCCCGCCCCGACGCGAAGATCGATGAAGTCAAGGAAGCCGCCAAAAAGGCGGACGCGCACGAGTTTATCCGCAAGCTGCCGCTGCAGTACTACACCTACCTGGAAGAAGCCGGCAACGGCCTGTCCGGCGGTGAAAAGCAGCGCATCGCCCTGGCGCGGGCCTTTTTGAAAGACTCGAACCTCTATATTCTGGACGAATCTACCTCGAACCTCGACTTCGCCACAGAGAATGCCATTTTTGACATGATCTACAACCAGCTGGCCGACCGTTCGATGCTGATCGTCGCCCACCGCCTGTCCACCGTCCGCGGCTGCGACCAGATCCTGGTCATGGAAGAGGGCCGCATTGTGGAGCAGGGTACCCACGATGAGCTGATGGCGAAAGAAGGCAAATACTTCGCCCTCTGGAACCTGCAGCAGGGCATCTTCCGCAAGCGGGAAGAGCCCAAACAGCCCGTTGTCGAGACGGCCGCCCCGGATGAAGAGGACGATGACGACTCGATGACGTATTAAAGGTGCAATCGGGTGCGCACCCGGTTACATAAATGGTTACCAGGCGGTTGCGCAACCGTTTGGCGGCCGAAAGATTTTCGTTTCAATCATTTGAAGGGAGTAATTCATTATGATGATGCCTGCAAACTACTCGGCTATTGCTGAGAACGAACTGACCTACGTCACTGGCGGTAACATTTGGGATGCTTTCCCCGCCGTCATGAACAGCGCTAACTGGCGCACCTTCGGCACCAACCTGATCACCATCATCGGCAACACCACCATCCCCACCCTGCTGAGCTCCACCATCGGCGTTCTGTTCGGCGGCCATGCTTCTGCTGACGCTCTGGGCGCTAAGCTGGAAGAGGCTTACTGGGATCCCAACGACATCGGCAACACCGTTCTGTCCTGGGTTGGCGCCGCTGCTGCCATCTACACCCTGGGCATCAACGCTGCCAAGACCCTGCACAACGACAAGGTTGTCAAGATCGACGGCACCACTTACTAAGATATAAGTCAGAAACATTCTAATTAAGAAAGGTGGTTCATCATGACCTTTCCTGCAAATTACGCAGTAATGGCAGAGGATGAGCTGACTTATGTCACTGGCGGCGGTGTGATCGCGGACGTTCTGCCCCCGGTCATGACCTCCGAGAATTGGCGCACCTTCGGCACCAACCTGATCAAGATCATTGGCAACACCTTCCTGGGCAGCTTTGTCAGCTGCATTCTGGGCACCACTTTTGGCACCCACTATGCGTTCGGCGACATCGGCACTGCCATGAACGCGAAGGTTGCCAATATGGACTTCTTCAACACTGCCATGCAGGTAGTTGCTGGTATTGCTACCATCTACAGCCTGGGCACTGACAGTGCGAAGGCCGGCTACTCTGTCGAGTGGTACGAGGGCTAATCGATCCGGTTGAGTCGGAGCTTCAGCTCTAATCTCGATTGCAAGTGTATTTTAGTCTGACCCCGCCCCCACGGGGTCGGGGCAGATCAAAATGCCTCGTTATGGTGTGCCAGGAGGCAAGTACCTCCTGGCGCACCTTATTTTTATGCGGCGTCTGTCGTGCCCACCGGGCGCGGCAGGCAAAGGCGGGCTGCGAGCGCGCGCCGGTCGCCGTCCGCCCTTGCCTGCTGCACTGCGCACATTCCTGCCGCTGCACAGCATAGATTACATGAACAGGTGAAACACTATGAATGAAATTGTCGTAAGCGAAGCAAAGACCCTCAAGCTGACCAACGTGCTCAGCCGCCGCATCATGCCTGAGGAGTTTGGCAATATCCCCCTGATCGTCACCCAGATGGAGAATTTTGTCCGCAGCCACAACGCCCAGCCCATCGGCCCGCTGATCCAGCATGTGGTGGTCACCAAGGGCCCCAAGCCCGAGCCCCAGATGTACATCATGCGCCAGGCCAACCAGATGATCACCCGGCTGGACCCCCAGTACCACATGGACGCCCTGCTGCGGGTGCGCAACTGCCTGTACGCCCACTACGTCGGCCCCATGAACCGCAACGACCTGGCCGGCCAGAAGCTGAACATCTATGCCTTCGAGCATGACATCAAGACCGCCAACAGCGTCTACACCATCTTTGTCAGCCAGGACGACGACGAGGCCGTCGTGGATGTCTTTATGGAGAAGGACTGACCGTATGACCAACCTGAAAGTCACCAACCTCTACGACCTGCAGGACCGCCGCATCATGATGGAGAAAAAGCTGCCCCCCTACGGGTACGCTCTGCTGCTCATCGTGGCGGCGCTGATGGTCGGCCTTGTGGCATGGAGCACCGTCACCCCCCGCATCTACATCAGCCAGCTGCAGGGGTCGGTGCAGTCTGCCAACAAGACCTACATCATGTCGTCCTATTCGGGCCAGATCACCGAGCTGACCATCTCAGAGGGCAGCTATGTCGAGCAGGGCGACCTGATCGCCCATGTCAAGAGCACCGACATCGACATCCAGCGCAGCCAGCTGGAAAACCAGCTCGCCATCTACCAGACCCAGCTGGACCAGTACAACAAGCTGATCCAGTCCATCCAGGACAACACCAACTATTTCAGCGAGTCGGACCCCGCCGACCAGACCTATTACTACCAGTACGAGAGCTACCAGAGCCAGGTGGCGCAGCACACCTTCGACTCGTCTGCCTACCGCGCCGCCGGCTACACCGAGGCGCAGATCCAGACCATGATGGAGCAGAACCAGAGCGAGCTGGAGCAGATCTATTACTCCGCCCTGCAGTCGGCGGCGCAGAACGTCAGCAGCGTGCAGGCCAACATCGAGAACCTCCGCTCCCAGCTGGACGCGCTGAGCACCGGCGCCAACGATTACTACATCTACGCGCCCACCTCCGGCGTCATCCACATGGACACCCCCTACAGCGTCGGGATGGTGCTGTCGGCGGGCTCGGTGCTTGCCACCGTCGCCAGCGAGAACGCCGACTATGAGATCGTGGCCTACGCCACCCTCAGCGACCGACCCCTGCTGGACGTCGGCGACCCCTGCACCATCGCCATCACCGGCCTGGCGCAGACCGCCTACGGCACCCTGACCGGCACCGTCACCGCCATCGACAGCGACGTGACCACAGCCAACAACACCTCCTTCTATAAAGTGACCGTCAAGCCGGACAGCACCTACCTGATCAGCAAGAGCGGCGACCAGGTGGACCTCGCCAACGGCATGAGCGTGACCGCCCGGGTCCAGTACGACGAGGTGACCTACTTCCAGTACGCGCTGGAGGCTTTGGGCGTTTTAGTACGCTGAGTAAACCTGTCCGCAGCGAGGTATGACATGAAGCATCTGACAAAACGGCTGGCGGCGCTGCTGCTGCTGGCCGCCCTGGCCGCCGGCGCGGCCCTGCCTGCCGGCGCGCTCCACCTGCCGTCCTGGCCCTTCGGCCGGGTGCAGGTGGAGAGCATCGACCCCGGCGCCTACGACGCCGAGATGGTGGTGGGCACCACCCAGCAGCTCAAGCCGGTGGTCCTGCCCGAGGACGCCCACAACAAGACGGTGACCTTCGCCTCTGAGGACATCAGCATCGTCCAGATCGGCCAGGACGGCCTGATCGGGGCGGCGTCGGTGGGCTCGACCCGGGTGTCGGCCACCGCCGGCGACGTGACCATCTACTACGACATCACCGTCCTGCCCGACCCGTCCACCGTGGTGGCGGATATGGACGCCGCCATCTCGGCAGACGAGATCGCCCTGGGGGACGTGGCCACCATTTCGGTGTCGGTCAGCCCGTCGTCGGCGGCCGCCACCGCCAACGTCACCTTCGCCTCCTCCAACGAGGCGGTGGCGTCGGTCAACAACTTCGGCCGGGTGACGGCGGTGGGCCGCGGCAGCGCCACCATCACCGTCACCTGCGGCGACATCGTCCGCACGGTGGACGTCACCGTCTATATCCCTACCGACGGCATCCACCTGAACACCAACTATCTGGTCCTCAAGCCGGGCGAGACAGCCCGGATCACCGGCAGCGTCTCGCCCTCCAGCGCGCCGCAGGCCCTCACCTTCCGCTCCAGCGACACCAGCGTGGCCACCGTCAGCGGCGGCGGCACGGTGACGGCGGCGGGGGTGGGGTCCACCTCCATCGTGGTCTCCAACGGGGACTCCCTCAGCATGGTGACGGTCATCGTCAACCAGGGCGGGGCGGCCTCCAGCAGCCCGGATGGGGGCGCCTCCTCCAATGGGGGCAGCAGCACCCCCGGCAGCGGCGAGACGCCCTCGGACGACCCCATCGTCCGGCAGATCAACGACGCCCAGGGGGAGCTGGTCAACCTCGAGCAGGCGGATATCCCCACCGTCACCTCTGAGATGCTGGACGCGCTGCGCCGCACCGGCAAGACCATGAACATCACCGGCGCGGGCTATATCCTGACCATCGACGGCAGCGCCATCCGCAACACCCAGAACGTGGTGGACACCCTGGTCGCCTTTGCCCCCAGCGCCGACCAGGATGGGGTGGAGTTTGCCCTCAACGACGGCGGCGCGATGCCCTGCACCGTCAGCCTGACCGTCACCGGCGACAACGCCGGGTACAGCCGCCTCTACCTGTACAATGAGGCCACCGGGCAGTGGCAGTACCTGAACAGCTACGACGGCGGGGTGATCACCACCGACACCGCCGGCCGCTATCTGCTGACCAACGAGACGCTCACCTTCATCCACGTGAATCTCTATGCGCTGGCCGCCGCGGGGGTCGCCCTGCTGGCCATCGTCGTGGTCTATATCGTGGTCAAAAAGAGGTATTGGTTCTGGTGATGCAGGCCATCTGATAGAATCTTACCAAAGCAAAACCCCGCCTTTTCGCAAGGCGGGGTCTTGTTTTATTCGACGGTCACGCTCTTGGCCAGGTTGCGGGGCTTGTCGACGTCGCAGCCGCGCAGCACCGCCATGTAGTAGGCGAACAGCTGCAGCGGCACGATCAGCTGCAACGGCATCAAGATGTCCTCATATTCGTCCAGCCGGACGATGTAGTCGGCGATGCCGTCGGGCACTGCCGCATCTCTGGTGGTGAAGAGCAGCACCCGCGCCCCGCGGCTCTTGGTCTCCCGCGCGTTGGAGAGGGTCTTTTCAAACACGGCGTGCTGGGTAGCCAGGGCGATGACCGGCACGCCGTCGGTCACCAGGCTGATGGTGCCGTGCTTGAGCTCCCCCGCCGCGTAGGCGTCGGAGTGGACGTAGCTGATCTCCTTCAGCTTGAGGCTGCCCTCCAGCGAGAGGGCGTAATCGAACCCCCGCCCGATGAAAAAGCAGCTCTGGGTGTTTACAAACAGGCTTGCCAGGTACTTGATATACTCACAGTCATCCAGCCGCGGGCGGATGACCTCGGGGGCGCGCTGCAGCTCGGCGGTGTAGCGGCGGGTCTCGGCCTCGGTCAGCTTGCCGCGGGCATAGGCCAGCCGCAGCGCAAAGAGGTAGAGCACGCACATCTGCACCATATACGCCTTGGTGGAGGCCACCGCGATCTCAGGCCCGGCGTAGGTGTACATCACCCAGTCGGCCGCCCGCGCGATCGAGCTGCCCACCACATTGACGATGGCCAGCACCGGCACCCCGCGGCTCTTAGCCAGCTTGAGGGCGGCCAGGGTGTCGCTGGTCTCCCCCGACTGGCTGATGATGATTACCAGGTCCTCCGGGCTGAGGATGGGGTCCCGGTAGCGGAACTCGCTGGCGATGTCCACCTCGGCGGGCAGGCGGGCCAGCTTTTCGATGGCGGCTTTGCCCACCATGCCGGCGTGCATGGCGGTGCCGCAGGCCACCAGATGGACCCGCCGGATGGCGGCCAGCCGCTCGTCGCTCAGTGCCGGGATGCGCAGGTCGGGCATGCCGTCCTCCACCCGGGGGCCCACCGTCGCGGCGATGGCCGCCGGCTGCTCGTTGATCTCCTTGAGCATGAAGTGGGGGTAGCCCCCCTTTTCGGCCGCCTCGACGTCCCAGTCGGCGGTCAGGCGCTGCCGCTCGGTCGGCCGGCCGAACTCATCGTAGAAGGCCACCCCGCCGGCCTTGCAGACCACCATATCCCCTTCTTCCAGGACGCTGTAGCTGCGGGTATACTTGAGGATGGCGGGGATGTCCGACGCCAGGAAGTTCTCCCCTTCCCCATAACCCACGATGAGGGGGCTCTCCCGCCGGACGGCGAAGAGGGTGTCGGGCCAGTCGCTGAACAGGACGGCCAGGGCGTAGCTGCCCCGCACCCGGGCCAGGGCCTCGGTCAGGGCCCGCAGGGGCTCGCCGTGGTAGCAGCTGTCGATCAATTTGACCAGCACCTCGGTGTCAGTCTCGCTGACAAAGGCATAACCCCGGGCCTCCAGCATCTCCTTGAGGGCGCCGTAATTCTCGATGATGCCGTTGTGGACGATGCTGACATACGGGGTGGAATGGGGGTGGCTGTTCACATCGCTGGGTTCCCCGTGGGTGGCCCAGCGGGTGTGCCCGATGCCGCAGTGGGCCACCGGCAGCCCCGCCCCGTCCAGACGGGCCCGCAGGGCGGTCAGCCGCCCCTTGGTCTTGACCACCCGGATGCCTCCCGCGACGGCGAGGGCCACCCCCGCCGAGTCGTAGCCGCGGTATTCCAGTTTGGTCAGCCCATCCAGCAATACGTCCTGGGCGCTGCGCGCGCCCACATAGCCTACGATACCACACATATACAAATGCACCTCCCTCTATGACGGCGGCAGGCCCGCCCGGGCCCCCCGCTCAGCTGCATTCTATCACAAAAGGAGATGCGGCGCAAGGCGGGCTGATGCAGCCGGTCAGCGCCGGCCCAGCATTTTGTGCAGCCGTGGCTGCCACAGCAGGCGGTAGACCCGCAGGAGATTGGCCAGCGCCCGGTCAAACAGCAGGAAGGCCACGTTGCCCATCAGCAGTGTGGCGGCGCCCAGGATGAGGGCCGCGGCCCGCAGCTCCCCCGCCGCCTCGCCGCCGGGGAAGAAGAGCAGCATCCCCGCATAGAGCACCGCCGCCGCCCCGTTGCAGAGCAGCAGCTTGGCCCCCACCCGCAGCGCGGCGGGGCGCAGACGGTCCAGCCGGGGCTTGACCAGAGGGTAATACCCCAGCAGCAGGACGAAAAAGAGGGCGGTCTCCTTGTCCGGGACAAAGAGCAGCCCCAGCACGCTTGCGGCGGCGTAGGCCGTCCAGGCCCAGCGGCGGCCGCATTCCACAGCCACCACGCCGATAAAAATGCCCCCGACGGCGGGGGCAATGAACATCGCGATGGGAAGGATGGCCCCCAGCAGCATCAGCGCCGTCGAGAGGGCGGCGGTCACCCCGCAGAGGGCGACCGGCCAGCTTGTATTCTGTCGTTTCATGAAGGGAGCTCCCAATCCAGGTCCCACCCGCCGTGCTCCAGTGGGTCGACGGCGTCCCGCAGGCCCAGGATCATGATGTTGTCCAGCAGGGACCGGTTCAGTTTGAAGTCCATCAGGCTGTACACCCGGGACAAGTCGTTGATGGCGGCGATGGCCTGGCGGCGGGCGTTCTCCTGCGCGGCCTCGCGGCTCAGGCCGTTGGCCAGAAAGACGTTGTAGCGGTCCTCTTTTTTGTCCTGCTCGTGGCGCTGCGCCTTGTCCAGCAGGTAGAACGCCTTGCCGATGCAGCTGCCGATGTAGCGCATATTTTTCCGCTGTACCGGGTCGTCGGAGGCGAGCAGCGAGAACAGTGCCCCGTAGACGTTGCTCATAGGCTCAGAGGCGACGGCATAGTTCTGGCCCCGCAGCTGCTGCTGCGCGATGGCCTGGGCCTGCTGCTGGCAGAAGATCCGCTCGAGGGCGGGCTCCTCTTCGGCAGCCTTCTGGAAGGCGTTCTGCAAGGTCAGGCGCTGGGTCACCTTTTCCAGCTTCTGGGCCAGGGGCAGCTCTTCGCTGCGGCGGTCCTGCAGGCGGTGCCAGTTCATCAGCACGTCGATCTGCGCCGCCAGCCGGATGCCCCGGGTCTGGCACATGATGGGCACATGCATCAGGCTGCCGGGCAGCCGCACGCTGCGGCAGGTGGCCTGCCGCCCCGCCAGGCTGTCGGCCAGCAGCGCCAGCACGCCGCCCTTGTTTGGCAAAACGCCGTAGGTCACCATGCCGTAATCAAGATACGTCTGATAGGCCACCCCGCGCATATAGCGCAGGTAGGTATTGTAATCCCGGATCGAAAGCTCCGGCAGATAGGGGTGGAGCTTGCCTGTCGTCATGACCCTCTGCCTCCCATACAGTGCGGGCCTCGCTGGCCCTCGCTGCTCTTAGTATAATCGATTTTGGCCCGAGATGCAATTGCTATTTGGCAAGTCTTTCAAGTTTCTCACCGAAAAAGTTCGGTTGCGTGCCGGGATACCGCCTATTTTCAATGTATGAGCGTCAAACTTGACCTGTTCCATTTCCCGACTTATTTGATGGTGTTTCCGGGCTTGAAGGGCTGGTCATTTGTCGGCTGCCGGCCCCTTTGCGCCCTCCGCCGCGGCCGACGGACGCCCCCGCCGCCCGTCGAAGCCCTCTTTCGGCATGGGGCGGGCGGCCCTGCCGGCCGGCGCGCTGTAGTACATGTATACCTGGCAGGGGATCATACCGTTGTACATCTTGCGGCGCTTGACCGCACGGCGGCCGTAGTGGGCCTCAAACTCCATGTCGGCGGTGATGACGTACACCCCCGCGCAGGGATGGGCCTCCATCTGCCGGCCGAAGGTCTTTGCCAGCCGGGCGGCCCCCTCGATGGTGCTCATCCGCTCGCCGTAGGGGGGGTTGGTCAGGACGATGCTCTCCGCCGCCGGGGCAAAGACGGCCACGTCAGCCACCTCGAAGCGGCAGCGGTGGTCCACGCCGGCCAAACGGGCGTTGGCCCGGGCCAGCTCGACGGCGGCGGGGTCGATGTCGTACCCCACCCCCTCGAAGGCGGCGTCCTGCCGGATGTCGGCCAGGGCCTTCTGCCGCTGCTGCGCCCAGACCTGCTGCGGGATGAAGCTGTACCGCTCGGCCGCGAACCGCCGCTGCAGGCCGGGGGCCATGTTCAGCGCCTTCTGCGCCGCCTCGATGACCAGGGTGCCGCTGCCGCAGAAGGGGTCCTCCACCCGGCTGTCCCGCCGTACCCGGCCCAGGTCGGCGATGGTGGCGGCTAACGTCTCCCGCAGGGGGGCCTCCATGGCATTGCGGCGGTAGCCGCGCTTGTGCAGGCCCTCGCCGCTTGTGTCCAGCATGATCTCGCACAGGTCCTTGCGGAGCAAAAACTGCACCTGGTACGCGCTGCCGGTCTCGGGCAGCACCGAGGTCTTATGCCCGTGCATCAGCCGCTTGACCATGGCCTTCTTGATGATCCGCTGACAGGCCGGCACGCTGCTCAGCTTGCTGTTCAGCGACGACCCCTTGACCGGGAAGGCCGCGTCGGCGGGCAGCAGCTCTTCCCACGGGATGGCGTACACCCCGTCGAACAGCTCGTCGAAGGTGTCGGCCTTGTAACTGGCAAGCAGCAGCAGCACCCGCTCGGCCGAGCGCAGATTGAGGTTGGCGGCGGCGATCATCTCGGCCCCGCCGCGGAAAGTCAGCCGCCCGTCGGTGACCCGCAGGTCCTCGGCGCCCAGCCGCCGCAGCTCGAAGGCGGCGGTGGACTCGCAGCCAAAAAAGCAGGGTGCGATCAGTTCATAGGTTGCAGACATGGGTACTTCCTTTCTGATTCTGCCCGCAGGGGCATAAAACAGGCCCGCCCCGCAGGGGGCAGGCCCGGGTGTTGCGTCCTGTTCGGTTTGCGCGGCGCGCTCAGCGGCCGCCCCGCCGCCCGCGGGAGGCAGAGCCGCCCCGGCGGCCCCCCGACTCGTGGTCGAGGTCGGCCAGCTTCGATTCGCTCTGGCTCTTGAAGCGGCTCATCATATCCTCAAAGGAGAGGTTGTCGCTCTTTGCGGGGGGGCGGGGCTGCCAGACGCGGGGCCCGTCGTCCCGCGCGGGGCGCTTAGCGCCGCGGGGGCCGCCGCGGTTGTCCCGCGGGCGGTCGGGGCGGGGGCCGCGTCCCTCCCGGGCGGGGCGCTCGGGCGGGGGCAGCAGCTGCTTGATGGACAGGGCGATCTTCCCCTCGGGGGAGATGCTGATCACCTTGACCTTGACCGTCTCCCCTTCATGCAGCACCGCCGCGATGTCCTGCACATAGGAGTTGGAGACCTCCGAAATATGGACCATGCCCACCCTTCCCTCGGGGAGGGCCACAAATGCGCCGAAGGGCTTGATGCCGGTGACCCGGCCTTCGAAAATATTACCGACCTCTATCAAAGCTGTATACCCTTTCTTCTGCCCAGTGGTGTCGGGGCCGCGCCCAGAGGGCGGCCCGCCGCAAGAACCAGCCTCAGTTGCCCGAAATATCGACGATGATCCGCTCGTTGGGGGCCGCATAGCCGTAGGAATCCCGCGCGATCCACTCGACGATCTCGTCGTGGTCGCCGCTGAGGATACGCTCCAGCTCCTCGTTTTCGGCCTGCTGCTGGGCGATCTGCCCGTTGAGGGCGTCCAGTTCAGCCTGCTTGGAGCTGATGGTCACCTGGTTGGAGACATACGCCGCCAGCATGCTGAGCAGCAGCAGCACGAAAAACAGGCGGGAGATGCCCCACCACAGCGTCTTGGCTTTTTTACGGTTCCGTGCCATTCTGCCCTGCCTCCCGGATCGAACTTGATTGCGCAACCGTGCTGTTACACGTTTGAATTATACAACAGATGCGGCTGCTTTGGCAAGCTCTTTTTTTGATTTTCTGCCGCCGTTTTTGCGCATTTTGGGGCGCGGCGGGCCCGCAGAGACACAAAACGGGGGCAAAGGAGCCCGTGCCGCAGGCGGCGCAGCGGGCGCAGCAGGGCGCGCCGCAGCCGCCCGGTCAGCGGGTCCAGCAAAGCGTGGGCGGCCAGCGCCCCCGCAAAGCCGGCGGCCCCCATGTACCACCGCAGGGTGCCGGCGGCGCTGTAGCCGGCGGCGTAGCTCTGCAGAAAGAGCAGCAGCATCCCCACCAGCACTAAATCGGGCAGCACCGCCCCCCGCCCCCGCCCGGGGGCAAGGGCCCGCAGCGCGCCCACCAGCCCGCCCAGGTACAGGCAGCACAGCAGCTCCCACCCGGTCTGCCAGAGGGCCGGCGCGGCGGCCATCAGCGCAGCAGGCGGCGCAGCAGGCCGCCCGGGGTGCGGGCTTCGGCGTATTCAAAGGCGTCGAACCGCCCCGACAGCTTCGCCTCCCCCCGCTCGAGGTCGAGGGCGGTGACGCTGATCTCCGCCCCCGAGAGGGTGAGCAGGCAGTCCGCCGTCTCGATGGCGGCGCCGTCGGCGTCGCAGCGCAGCACCCGCCGCACCCCGGTGACGGTCAGATGGCTCCGCCCTTCCAGGATCAGGTCGTGCGGCGCGGCGGCCGGCCGTTCGGTCTGCTTTTCCATCCCCATCGCCCCCTTGTCACCGTCAATCTATGCGGCGGGGGGCGGGGTTATGTCAGTCGGGGATGATCTCGTACATCTCCCGGGCGACGTCTTTGGTGCGGGGCTCGGCGTCCGAGAGGACCCGCACCTTGACCGGCCGGTTGCCGAAGGTGATCTCGATGACATCCCCCGGGGCGACGGCGGCGCTGGCTTTGGCCACCTTGCCGTTGATGAGGATGCGGCCGGCGTCGGCCACCTCGTTGGCGACGGTCCGCCGCTTGATCAGGCGGGAGACCTTGAGATATTTGTCCAAACGCATACGATGCTCCTTTGCTGGTTGTGATGCACAAAAAAGCCGCCGGCGCTCAGCACGCCGGCAGCGGTACGGTTCAGCGGATGATCACAGGGAATCCTTGAGCGCCTTGCCCTGCTTGAATACGATGCTGCGGGACGCGGCGATGGTGATGGGCTCCTGGGTGCGGGGGTTGATGCCCTGCCGCTCGGCCCGCTCGCGCACTTCAAAGGTGCCGAAGCCCGAGATGGTGACCTTCTCCCCGTTGGCGAGCGCCCGGCTGAGTGCCTCAAAGACGGCGTTGACCGCCTTGTCGGCGTCCTTCTTGGTCATATCGGTGTTGGCCGCTACCTGTGCAGTCAGATCGGCTTTGGTCATAGTAGTTACCTCCCAGTCAGTTCAGTTCGTTTCTTTTGCAGCGTCCTGCCCGCCTTCCAGCGCCTTGCAGTACGCCTTGGATGCGAATGTCAGGGCCTCTTCCGCGTCCAGGCCGGCCAGGCGGATGGACTGCGCCGCCGCGAACAGCAGCGCGCCGGCGGCCTGCGCCTTTTCCTCCCGGGGGCAGTCGGCCGCGGCGGCCGCCTGCCAGCGCGCCTGCGCCCTGCCGAGGTCTGCCAGCGCCTCCGTCTGGCCCGCGGGGCCGACGCCGTGGCCCGACGCCCGCTTCTGCAGCTTTTGGGCCCGCATCAGCGCCGGCAGGGTGGCGGGGACGCTGTCCAGCTCATCCGCCAGGGTGCGGCGGCCCTTTTCCTTATTTTTGAGCGCGTCCCAGCCGTTTATACCGGCGCCGCGCGCCGCCGACGAGGCAAAGACGTGGGGGTGGCGGTAGACCAGCTTCTCGCAGACCTCACGGCAGATGTCCGAAAAGGTGCTGCGGCCCTGCTCTTCCTCCAGCACGGCGTGGAAGGCCACCTGCATCAGCACGTCCCCCAGTTCCTCCCGCAGCATCCCGGCGTCGTCCGCGTCGATGGCTTCCAGCGCCTCGCAGGTCTCTTCCAGGAAGTTTTTGCGGATGGACTGGTGGGTCTGGACCTTATCCCAGGGGCAGCCGTCCTTTTCATCCCGCAGGATGCGGATGATCTCGACCAGGTCCTCCGCCTCGTAATGCTCCTTTTCGGGCCAGTCTACCATCCGGGCGTCCTCCCTTTTGCCGTTTTAGCAAAATCCCAGTTTATTGTAACCGATACAGCCCGGTTTTGCAAGTGGTTGCGCCGATTTTCCCAAATTTTTGCCGCCGGGCCGCAGACAAAAGGCGCCCCCTTCCGTCCAGGGAGCGCCGTGTCCCGCTCAGCTTACAGCTGTGCGCCGCATTTGTTGCAGAACAGCGCGTCCGGCGCCACCGGTGCGCCGCACTGCGGGCAGAACCTGCCGGCGGGGGCGTCTGCGGCGGCATCCGCCTCGGGGGCGGGGGCGGCTTCTTCGTCCTGCGCCTCGGCAGGGTCGGCCATCACATCGGCCAGGTCGGCCTCCTCGCTGTCCGCCACATGCTCCACCTCGGTGGCTTCGGCGGGGGTGAGCTTGGCCTTCAGCTGCCGGTTCTCCTGCTCGATCGAGTCGATCATGTCGATGTACTTATCCACCAGGGGCTGGTTTTCCTCATTGCCCTTGGCCAGGCTGTAGACCAGAGCGCCCAGCTGCCGCTGCGCCTTGCTGATCTTGGCCTGGTTGGAGAGGATCCTGGCCTGGGTCTTGCCCTTCTCGGTCAGGTCGTTGGCCACGGTGACGCCGATCTCCATATATTCGCGGCTTTTGGCAAGGATGGTATCCTTCCATTTTTCTGCATCCATCATCAAAGACACCTCGCTTCTCCATAGTCTGCCGGCAGCTTTTCAGGATGGGCAGGCCGCCGGGTCTGTGTTCTCAGTATACCGCACTTTGCAGCATGATGCAACAAGTCCGGCACAGCTTTTACAGTTTTCTGATGATTTTGCCACAAAATGTTCTCATTGCGCCGGCTCGGGGGCCGCGTAAAACTCCCGCAGCATGCTGTGGGCGGGCACAAGGGTGCGGCTGAGCGGGTCGACGTGCTCAAAGCGGCGGGCGGTCTCGTCCCACATCTCGGTGTAGATGCTGTCCGAGGGCATCTTCCGCCCCACTTCGGGCAGCATGCCGGCGATGACGGGCAGCTCGTAGCTGAAGGCGGTGTCCAGCAGAAAGTCCGCCGTGTTCTTGAAGCCCTTGATGTACCGGGTCTCGCCGTCCAGCACCCGCTCCCACATGGCGAGGGTCTTTTCGGGGCTGCGCCCGCGGGTGGCGGCGTCCCGCAGCACCCGGCGGCAGAGCCGGATGTCCTGGGTGCTGATCAGGCGGCGGCCCTCCTGGCAGTATTCCTCCCGCAATCCGGCGTAGATGCGGTAGACATGCCCCGACGGCACCAGACTGGTCAGCACCGGGTTGAGGGCGTGGATCCCCTCCACGATGCAGACCCCGCCCGCAAGGTCGATGGGCTCGGTCTTGTCGGCGCGCTGCTCCCTGACAAAGTCGTAGGTGGGCAATATGGTGTGGTCGGTCTGGCTGAGCTCCTGCAGGCACTGGCGGATCAGCGGCATATCCAAAGTGTCGGGGTGCTCGTAATCCAACGTGCCGTCCGGCATTTTGGGATAGTACTCGGCCCCTTTGAAGAAGTTGTCCAGGCTGATGACCTGCGCCGGGATGCCCATCTCCCGCAGCGCGGCGGCCAGCTTGTGGGAGGTGGTGGTCTTGCCGCTGGCCGACGGCCCGGTCAGCATGATGATCTTGGCCCCCGACTGCCGCACCTTCTGGGCCGCGTACCGCAGCCGGCGGCCGTAGCTCTCCTCGCAGGAGGCGACCAGCTGCGGGGCGCTGCGGGCTGCCACGTTGCACAGGTCGATCTCCACCAGGCGCTTAGGTACCCAAATCGTGATCATAAAACGCAGCCACTCCTTTTTTGCGCGCCAGGACCTCGTCAAAGCGCAGAATGTATTCGTTGGGGTACTTGAAGTTGAAGATGCGCTGCATCCTGCGGCCGGCGGCGTCCACCAGTTTGGTGCTGCCCCCCGCCCCCGCCGAGAGGATGGTCTGCACTTCCTCCATAATATAGATGTTGTAATAGCCCTCTTTGCCCGGCTTGCTCCAGCCGACGTTTTCGAGGTTCTGCAAAGTGTTCTTCTGCCGGTAGAGGTAGTAGGGGCGGTAGCCGGCCTGTTCCAGCAGGCTGCACTTTTCCAGCATGGCGGCCACGTCGGCGTAGCTGTCCTGCTCGCCGTCCATGACGATGCGGGAGGCCCGCTTGAGGGTCAGGGTGTGGACGGTGATATTCTCGGGGTCGAGGGCGATGGCGGTGCGCAGGCTGTGCTCAAAGCCCTCCACCGTGTCCCCCGGCAGCCCGGCGATCAGGTCCATGTTGATGTCGGTGTGGCCGGCGGCGCGGGCGGCGGCGTAACAGTCCAGGATGTCCTGGGCGGTGTGCCGGCGGCCGATCCGCGCCAGCACCTCGTCCGAGAAGGTCTGGGGGTTGATCGAGATGCGGGTGGCCCCGTATTCCCTGATGACAGCCAGCTTTTCGGCGTCGGTGCAGTCGGGGCGGCCGGCTTCCACCGTGTACTCGTCCAGGGCGCCGAGGGCGAAGTTCTCCCGCACCGCCCCCATCAGCTGCCGCAGCTGCGCCGCCGACAGGCTGGTGGGGGTCCCCCCGCCGATGTAGATCGTCTGCAGACGCAGCCCCGCCCCCTCCGCCTCGGCGCGGATGGCGGCAAGTTCCCGGCACAGGCAGTCGACGTAGGGCTGCACCAGCTTGTGGTCCCGGTCGAGGTTGCAGCTGATGAAGCTGCAATAGCTGCACCGCGACGGGCAGAACGGGATGCCGATGTAGAGGCTGTAAGCCTTCGGCTCCGACCCGCGGCGGAGGATGGGCCGCTGCAGCGCGGCGATCCGCTTGGCCATCCAGTACTTTTCCTGCGAGCAGTCGAACCGCTTTAAGAACAGCTCGTCCACCTGCCCTTCGGTCCAGCCGGCGGCCAGTTTGTCGTGGATGAGGCGGACCGGGCGGACCCCGGTCATCTTGCCCCAGGGGGGGCGCAGGCCGGTCCAGCCGCGCAGCAGGTCGTAGGTCAGGCTGGCCAGGGCAAATTCGGGGCTGTCGGGGCCGCCGGGCGCCGGCAGCGGGGCGGTGACGGTGCGGCTGCGGCCGCCCTCCCGCACCATGGCCGAAAGCCCGTCGGGGGTGCAGGCGGCCCAGACGCAGTCCTCGCCGTCTGCGGGCGGGGTCTGGGTGACGGGCGCCATGGGGTAGAAGATGCGGATCAAATGCTCGACATCGTAGCCCGAGGGCAGCCCAGTGATATATAGTTTCATACGTTCGTCCGTGTTTTATCTGTCGTTTTTGCAGGCGCTGCGGATGTACCAGTTGTGCGCGAGCTCTTCCTCAAAGGTGGACAGGTCCCCGTGGCCGGGCAGCACCTGCGCCGACGGCGGGATGGGCAGGGCGGCCAGCTTGCGCAGCGAATCGTTCAGCTGCCGGGTGCTGCCGCCGGGCAGGTCGGTGCGGCCGATGCTGCCTGCAAAGAGGGTGTCGCCGGTGAAGAGATACTCCCCGCAGAGCAGGCAGACGCTGCCGGGGGTGTGCCCCGGGGTGTGCCACGCGGTGAAGGCAAGCTCGTCGACGGCGATGGTCTGCCCCTCCTCATAGCCGCGGTCGGCCGCGGCAAGGGGGAAGAACTGCCCGCCGGCCAGGTCGGACGCCTCGCAGTAGAGCGTTGCCCCCCACTCCTCTTTCAGGGCGGCGGCGCTGCCCACATGGTCGTAATGGCCGTGGGTGCAGAAGATATGGGTCAGGGCCGCGCCCTCCCTGTTCAGCAGCGCGTCGTAGTCGGCGGCGGCCCCCGCCGGGTCGATGACGGCGGCGTGCCCCCCCGCCGAGATCAGCAGGAAGGTGTTGGTGTACATGGGGGCCTGCCCCACCACATGGTATGCCTTCATCTCAGTCTCCCTTCTTCCACTCGTCGGTGTCCATCACGATGGTGCAGGGCCCCTCGTTGACAAGGGACACCTGCATCGAGGCGCCGAACTCCCCGTGCTTGACCTCTTTCAGGCCCTGCTTGCCCATCTCGGCCACGAACAGCTCGTACGCCTCGACCGACAGCGGGGGCTTGGCCGCCCGGATGAAGCTGGGCCGCATCCCCTTTTTGGTGTCCCCGTAGAGAGTGAACTGCGAGACCACCAGCGCCGCATAGCCGTTGTCGCGGGCGCTGCGGTTCAGCTTGCCGTTTTCATCGTGGAAGATGCGCAGCCCGGCGCACTTTTCGGCAAAGCGGGGCACCATGTCGAGGGTGTCGGTGTCCTTCACCCCGAAGAGGATGACCAGCCCCGGGCCGATGGACCGCGGCTCGCCGCCGTCCACCCGCACGCTGGCTGAAGATACAGCCTGGATCACAGCTCTCATCTGTTCGACTCCTTCAAAAAATAGCGTTCTGTCAGCTTCTTGTGACCTTCAGCACGTCCCGCACCTTAGCCAGGCGGGCCACCACCCGGTCGAGGTGGTCGGTGTTGTTGATGCCGACGGTCAGGTTGACGATGCCGTAGTTTTCGGCCTGGCGGGCGTTCATGTTGTAGATGGGCACCCGCATATCCGACAAAGCGTTCAGCACGTCCTTGAGCAGGTCGTTGCGGTCGAGGGCCACGATCTCCAGCCCCGCCTTGTAGCTCTCCTTGACGCTGTCGGCCCAGTACGCCTTGACCCACCGGGGGGCGTTGGCGGGGTCCTTCATGCTGGAGACGGCGTTGGCGCAGCTCGCCTTGTGGATGGACACCCCGAACCCCCGGGTGATGAAGCCCACGATGGGGTCCCCGGGCAGAGGGTTGCAGCACTTGGCGAACTTGATGGGGGTATTGTCGAAGCCCTCCACCACCACCCCGTCGGTGGAGTGGACCTTGCGCAGGTCGACTTTGGGCAGCTCGGGCAGGGGCGCCTCGGCCGCCTTCAGCTTCTGGTACTCCTCCTTGAACTTGGGCATGCAGTTGGCGATGGTGATGCCCCCGTAGCCGATGGCGGCGTAGAGGTCCTCGGCGCTGTTCTGGCGCATCCGCCGGCAGCAGCCGCCCACGAACTCGTCCAGCTTGTCGTCGGGGAAGGCCATCCCCTCCCGCCGCAGCTCTTTGGCCAGAGCGTCGCGCCCCTCGGCGATGTTTTCGTCCCGGCGCATCTTCTTGAACCAGTTGCGGATCTTGCTCTTGGCCTCGCTGGTCTTGACGATCTTGAGCCAGTCGCGGCTGGGGCCCTTGTCCGCCGGGCCGAGGATGACCTCGATGATCTCGCCGGTGGCCACCACATGGTCGATGGGGACCATCCGGTTGTTGACCTTGCAGCCCACCATCCGGTTGCCCACCGCCGAGTGGATGGCGTAGGCAAAGTCGATGCAGGTCGCCCCCGCCGGCAGGTTGATGACGTCCCCCTTGGGGGTGAAGGCAAAGACCTCCTCGGGCAGCAGGTCGCTCTTGAGGTCGTGCAGCAGGTTGCCCGAATCTTCGGACACGCGCTGGTTTTCCAGCAGCTGACGCACCCAGGCCAGCCGCTCGTCCAGCTTGTCGTGGCCGCCCAGGCCCTCCTTGTACTTCCAGTGGGCGGCGACGCCGTACTCGGCCATCTCGTCCATCTGGCGGGTGCGGATCTGCACCTCGAAGGGAATGCCCTCGTGCCCGATGACGGTGGTGTGCAGGCTCTGGTAGCCGTTGGGCTTGGGGGTGGAGATATAGTCCTTGAAGCGGTTGGGCAGCGGGTGGTACATATCGTGGATCAGCCCCAGGGCGCTGTAGCACTCGGTGATGGTGTCCAGGATGATCCGCACCGCGTAGACGTCGTAGATCTCGTCAAAGGACTTGTTCTGGACGAACATCTTGCGGTAGATGCCGTAGATGCTCTTGACGCGGCGCTTCATGGTGGCGCCCTTGATGCCGCTTTCTTCCAGCCGCTTTTCGATCAGGGCCGACACCCCGGCCAGGAACTCCTCCCCCGACCGCTCGCTGAGCAGGCGGCTGATCTCCTCGTAGCCCACCGGGTCGAGGTAGTGCAGGCTGCGGTCTTCCAGCTCTTCCTTGATGTTCAGAATGCCCAGGCGGTTGGCGATGGGGGCGTAGACCTCCATGGTCTCGCGGGCCTTGTCGCGGCGCTTCTGCTCGGGCCAGGCGTCGCCGGTGCGCATATTGTGCAGCCGGTCGCACAGCTTGATGATCATGACCCGGACGTCCTGGCTCATGGCCAGCAGCATCTTGCGCAGGTTCTCGGCCTGCTGCTCTTCAATGCTGGAAAACTGGATCTTGGTCAGCTTGGTGACGCCGTCCACCAGCAGGGCCACCTCGGCCCCGAAGGCGGCCTTGACCTCGTCGATGGTGATGGGGGTGTCCTCCACCACGTCGTGCAGCAGGGCGGCGGCGATGCTCTCGCTGTCCATCCCCAGGTCCAGCACCAGCCGCGCCACCGCCAGGGGGTGGCAGATATAGGGCTCGCCGCTGCGGCGCTTGACGTCTTTGTGGGCATCGTTGGCGGTGCGGTAGGCCTTTTCGATCATCTCGGTGTTGTAGGGCCGGCCGCTGGCCTTGATGGCCTCGGTCAGCTTCTCATAGGTGATGATCTCGGGCCGCGCCTCGGAGGGGGCCATATAGTCCACCGCCTCGGCGGGGCGGGCGGTGGCCGCCACCGTGCCGATCTCCCGCACCTGGTGCTGCAGATGGCTCTTGGCGGTGTAGGAGTCCTGCTCGGGGGCAGGCGCCGCCGTCTTTTTTCCCTCTTGCATGTTTACGTTTCCTCCTTCTCCTCCCGGCTTTCCTCTCCGCCGTTTGTCCGGATCGCTTCCAGATGCTGCAGGATGGGCGCGTCGGCCAGGTTCTTTTTGCCGGCCACCGGCACCAATTCGAGGTACCGCGCGCCGTCCTGCCCGGCTTCGGCCACCAGGCCCATCTGCCGCAATGCGGTCAGGGCCACCAGGGTGCGGCCGGTGTTGGCCTGCCCCATCCTGGCGCACAGGGGCTGCAGGTCGCCGGCGTGCCAGCGCCGGGCCTTGAGCGCGCGGTACAGGGCGGCCACATCCTCCCGAGCGGGGCGCAGCAGCTGCCGCTCCTCCTCCGAGAGGTCGGCCCCGCGGGCCAGCGCCTCGGCCAGGGCGGCCTGATGGGCGGCGTCAGGGCCGAAGCCCGCCGGGTGCAGCTCGATGATCCGCCCCGACAGCTGCGCCCCCCGCTGCCCCTCGTAGACCGACAGGCTGACCGCGGCGTCCACCGCATCCCCCGGCTGATAGGGCACCTGCTCGGGCGGCACGCCGAACCAGACCGCGTACAGCCCCGCGCCGCCCTGATGCAGCCGCAGCCGGCTGTGCCTGCCGTCCGATACCGGGTAGACCGCCTCCACCACGGCGTTTTCCAGCAGAAAGACCGGGGCGGGGTTGTCTGCGCCGAAGGGGGCCATCCGCTCGAGGGCGCGCACCTCCTCCACCGTGACCCTGCCCAGCCGCAGCGACAGGTCGCAGACCAGCGGCGGGGTGTGGATGACCGGGCACTCCCGGGCGGCCCACTCGTTCATCCGGCGGCGCAGGGCGGGCAGGTTCTCCTCCCGCACCAGCAGGCCGGCGGCCATCGCGTGCCCGCCGAAGCGGATCAGCAGATCCTCGCAGGCGGTGATGCACCCGTGCAGGTTGAAGCCGGGGACGCTCCGCCCGCTGCCCTTGGCCTCGCCGTTGTCGGCGATGGAGACCACCATCACCGGGCGGCCGTATTTTTCCACCAGGCGGGAGGCCACGATGCCGATCACCCCCTGGTGCCAGTGTCTGCCCCACAGCAGCATCACCCGGTCGTCGGCGCGGTCGGGCTCGGCGGCGATCATCTCTTCCACCGCCTTTTCGATCTTCTGTTCGGTCTCCTGCCGCAGGGCGTTGGTCTCGTTGAGCTGGCGGGCCATCCCGGCGGCCCGCCCCTCGTCCTGGCAGAGGATGAGCTGCAGCGCGGCGGCGGCGTTGTCCATCCGGCCGGCGGCGTTCAGCCGGGGCGCCAGGCCGAAGCTGATGTTGTCCGCCGTCACCGGGCGGCCGGCCAGCCCGGCTTCCTGCAGCAGGGCCGCAAGGCCGGGCCGCTGGGTGCGCTGCAGCGCCTGCAGCCCCGCCTTGACGATGGTGCGGTTCTCCCCGGTGAGGGGCATGACGTCGGCCACCGTGCCGATGGCGGCCAGGTCGCTGCAAAATTCCAGCAGCTCCTCGGGCATGCAGTCCTCGAGGGCGGCGCAGAGCTTGAAGGCCACCCCCGCGCCGCACAGCTCCTTGAAGGGGCTCGCATCCCCCTCCCGCTTGGGGTCGACCACCGCGACGGCGGCGGGCAGGACGCTGGGGGGCAGGTGGTGGTCGGTGACCACCAGGTCGATGCCGAGGGAGGCCGCGTAGGCCGCCTCTTCCACCGCCGAGATGCCGTTGTCCACCGTGACGATGAGGGTGTAGCCCTTGGCGTGGATGCGGTCGATGGCCCGCCGGGACAGCCCGTAGCCGTCCCCCTCCCGGCTGGGCAGCATGCACTTGACATTGCCCCCCAGGCCCTTGAGCTGCTCGTACAGCAGCGAGGTGGCGGTCACCCCGTCCACGTCGTAGTCGCCATAGATGACGATGGTCTCGCCGCTCGCGATGGCCTGCCGGATGCGGGCCACCGCCTTGTCCATGTCGGTCAGCAGGTAGGGGTCGCTGAGGCCGTCCTCCCCCGCGAGGAAGGACAGCGCCTCCTCCGGCTGGGTGAAGCCCCGTGCCGCCAGCAGCCCCGCCAGCAGCGCGGCCTCTTTGAACTGGGCGGCATAGACGGCGTCGTGCCTGGCGTCGTCCCATTCCTCGCCGTTCCAGGCCGCCTCCTGCTCCAGCTGGTCGGCGCGCTCTTCGGCGATGGCCTCCTGCAGGCCGGCCACCGCCTCCCGGTCAAGGGGGCGCAGCTGCCACGGGCGGCTCATCGCAGCCCCTCCCCGGTCAGGCCGTCGCTGGCCAGCATCCCCTCCAGCGCCGCGATCTCACTGGAGACATCCAGGGCCGCGTCCCCCAGCAGGGTGTCGTAGAGGTTGGCGTAGGCGGTGTTCAAGGTGTGCAGGATGCCGCCAATGTCCCGGCGGATGGCCTCGGCGTTCTCCCCCTGCTGGCCCTGCACGTCGTTGTAGGTGTGCAGCAGCTTGAGGGTGGTGGGGATATAGTATTCCGCAAACCGCCGAGCCTTGGGCGCGCTCTCGGGGTGGCTCTCCAGCCAGGCGCAGATGGCCTCGGTGGTCTGCTGCATCCGTTCCAGCTCCTCCCGGGCGGCGGGGTCGGCCATCAGCCGCCGCTCTTTTTCCAGCACCTGGGCAAAGCGGCGGGCCGTCTCGAGGTGGAGGGGCGGTTTCTGCCCCCCGTCGGCCCCCTCGGCGCTGTCCGGCGCGGGCTTTGCCGCCGGGGCGGGCTGCCTGTCGGGGGCGGCGGGGATGTTGTGGGCCGCGCGGTAATCGGCGGCGCTCAGGTAGAGGCAGTCCTCCTTTTCATCCAGCCAGCCGGCCAGCCAGCCCCTGCCGATATACTCACGCAGCTGTTTGCGCAGCTTTTTCTTTTTGATCTGCACCAGCCCGGCCAGGTCGTCCAGGTCCACCCCGTCCGACAGGTCCAGCCCGTCGAAGGTGTCGGCGCAGCGGCGCAGCAGTTTGGATGCCTCCAGCTGTTCGCCGCCGTAGAGGGCGCCGCCGGTGCACAGGCCGCCCCCCACGAACAGGCCGATGCCGGTCCAGACCAGCACCGCTTCGGCCACCGAATCGGCCAGCACCGCCTCGGTGCCGACCAGGCAGGCAATGCCCCCCACAAAAAAGCTGAAGGCCAGGATGCCGCAGGTCGCGGCCAGCGCCAGCCCGATGCCGAACCGCTTGCGGGCGCTCCACCGGATGGTGCGGACATACCCGCCCTCGCCGCCGGGGGCGGGGGCGGCATCCCGGTCGGAGCGCCAGCGCCCAAAGCTGACCCGCCCGGGGCCGGCCTCGAACTGCGCGGCGTAGTCGTAGGGCGCGTCCGCCTCCGGGCGGCCGTATCCGTCGCGGCGGGCTTCCCGCCGGCGGCGGCGCTGCTCGCGGGCGCGGCGCTTGTCTTTGTCGTCCCGCAGGTCCTGCGCAGCCTCCCGGAAGGCGCCGGCCACCTCGTCCACCACGCTGTTCAGGATGGCGGTGACGTCGTCGGCCACGCCGCTGACCTGCCGGCCCAGCTCGTCCCCACGGCCCTCAAAGCCGTGGCGGAAGGCGTCGCCGACGGTGGCCCCCAGGTCGTTCACGCTGACCCCCAGGTCACGCAGCTGCCGTTCCAGCTCCGCCTGCACGGCGGCCTCGTCCCGGCCGGGGTCCTTCTTTTCCTGTTTTTCTCTGTTGTCGTCCATGCTTCTCCCTCAATCCCCTGCCGGGCGGTACCGGCCCACAATAGCCGCAGCCGCCCGCAGGCCGTCCACGGCGGCGCTCATGATGCCGCCGGCATAGCCCGCCCCCTCGCCGCAGGGGTAAAGCCCCTGCAGCTGGGTGCATACATAGTCTGCCCCGCGCTCCAGCCGAACCGGGCTGGAGGTGCGGGTCTCAAGGCCGGTCAGAATGGCCTCGGGGGCGGTGTAGCCGGCCAGCTTGCGGTCAAAGGCCCGCAGCCCGGCCCGCAGCGCGCCGGCCAGCTCGGCGGGCAGCAGGCTGCCCAGGTCGGCGGGGGCCACCCCGCGGTCGTAGGTGGGCACCACCCGGCCGACCTTCAGCTCGCCCCGCCCCTCGAGGAAGCTGACCATGTTCTCGGCGGGGGCGGCGTAGAGGCCCCCCGCCCGCCCGGCGGCGAAGGCCCGGGCTTCCAGCTCCCGCTGGAAGGCGATGGCCCGCCGCGGGTCGCCCCCGAAGTCGGCGGGGCCCACCCCGGCCACCACCGCCGCGTTGGCGTTGCGGCCGGCCCGGGCGTGGTAGCTCATCCCGTTGGTGACGACGCCCCCTGCTTCGCTGGCGGCGGCCACCACCTGGCCCCCCGGGCACATACAGAACGTATAAACGCCCCGCCCGTTTACCTGCTGGGAAAGCTGATACTCCCCCCGCGGCAGGGCCGGGTGGCCGGCGGCCTCGTGGTAGAGGCTCTTTTCGATCTCGCTTTGCAGATGCTCGGCCCGGAAGCCGACGCTGAACGGCTTGCAGCTCAGCTGCAGCCCGCCGTCCATCAGCGCCTCAAAGGTGTCGCGGGCCGAATGGCCCACCGCCAGCACCAGCACCCGGCAGGGCAGCTCCCCCGCGGTGGTGGCGATGCCGGTCAGCACGCCGTGTTCCGTCCGCAGGCCGGTGAGGGCGGTGTGGAAGCGCACCTCGCCCCCGAGGGCTTCGATCTCCCGCCGGATGGAGGCGATCACCCCGCGCAGCAGGTCGGTGCCGACATGGGGCTTCTGCTGCCAGGCGATCTCGGCGGGGGCGCCGTGCTCCAGAAAGACCCGGGTGACGTAGCCGCAGAGCGGGTCGCCGATGCGGGTGGTCAGCTTGCCGTCCGAGAAGGTGCCGGCGCCCCCCTCCCCGAACTGGATGTTGGCGTTCCCGTCAAGCTGGCCGGTGGCGGAAAAGCGCTCCACCGCCCGCACCCGCTCGTCGAGGGCGGGGCCGCGCTCCAGCACGATGGGGGCGAAGCCCTGCCGCGCCAAAGCCAGCGCCGCGAACAGCCCCGCCGGCCCCAGCCCGCAGACCACCGGCCGGCCGGGCAGCTTTTCTGCGCCGTGGGTGAGGGTGAACTGCGGCTCCGCACGCAAAGCAACGCAGGGCGAGGAGCCCGCAAACGCAGGTTCCTCACCCTCATCTTTCAGCGTGACCGCTATGGTATAGACGAGCTTGGGCCGGCCGTGGCGGGCGTCCACCGAGAGGCGGGACACCCCCATCCGGCCGACCCTGCCCGCAGGCAGGCGCAGGATCTTGAGGGCCTGGGCCTTGGCCTGCTCCTCCCCGGCGGAGAGGGGCAGGCGGATGTCTCTGACCAGGATCATGGGCGTTATCGTTCCGTTTCTGTCCGGGATGCGCGGCAAGGGACCGCTCAGTTGCTTTCGATCATGCACTGGACGGCGTAGCTGCCCAGGGCAAAGACCCGCCCGTCGGCGGGGACGTAGATGCTGCAGGCGATGTTCTGCTGGCCGAGGGCCACCGCGAAGTCGTCGGCGTCGATGCGGGCCACCACCTGGTCGGCGGTCAGCCCCTCGAGGACGGCGGCGGGGCCGCAGAGGGTGACGTTCATCAGCCGGTCGCTCTCCACCGTCAGCTGATAGGTGGGGGGCAGGTTGATGACCTCGACATTCTCGGCCGGGATGTTCAGGGTCTTGGTGGCCATGGCGCTGCAGTTGAAGCTGACGGTGACGGTGTCCACATTGTCCAGCGCCACCAGCCCCGAGGGCAGGGTGATGGGCATCTCGTACACCTTGTCCAGCGCGAAGGTGGACAGGTCGATGGTGCCCACCGCCAATTCGGACAGATCGTCCACCGTGCCGGCGGGGCCCGCCACCCGCAGCTCGGTCTGGCTGAGGGAATAGATCAGCACCGAATCGTCAAAGTTCGGCGGCGTATTGACAAAGCGGACGTTGATGGGCAGCCGGGCGGTCTTGTAGACCGACAGGGTCACCTCCACCGCGGTGCGGTCGAGGGTGACGTACTCGAAGTGCAGCTCCTGGCCGCTCTCGTTGTAAAAGCGGAGGTTGGTGTCCACCGTCACGCTGTCGCTGAGGGGGTCGCTGTAGCTGACCTCGGCGGTGCAGGAGGCGACCCCCGCCAGCTCGCTGGAAGGGCCGGTCAGGGTGACCGTCTCGCTGGAGGCGGCGGTGCTGTAGAGGATATAGCCGTCCTCGATGGTCAGGTAGCGGGTGTTGACCTGGATGGGCAGGGTCTTTTCCTCCACCACGTCAAAGACGACGTCCACCGTGCTGTTGGCGTCGGCGATGGAGACCGAGATGCTGCCCGCGACGGCGCTGTTGATGCAGCGCACCCGCAGCTGCAGGTTCTTGGTGCCGCTGGAGCGGACCGACGAGCAGTCGGGGTAGACCACAAAGTCCTCCGCCCGCAGCTCGCCGATGGTGTAGCCGTCCCCCGAGATGGTCAGGGTGACGCTGCGCTCGGGGGCGTCCACGATGCTCAGCCCCCGCGAGGTATAGACGCTGGATTCATAGGTGTAGTCCACCGGCACGTTGCCCAGCGGGATGGTGGTGCCGGGCTGGACCACGGTGGTCACCGCCACCCACAGCAGCACCGCCAGCAGCGCGGCCAGCGCCAGGCGGACCCGGCGGTCCTCCAGCAGGGAGCGGTTCTGCCCGCCCTCGGGGCGCAGCAGCTTTTTGATCGGGCTCATTTGCCTTCCCCCTCCTTCTTCCTCCAGTCCATCAGGGACAGCACCTGCCCCTTGATGGTGTCCAGGCCGCGGCCCTTGTCGGCGGCGGCGTCTTTGGGGATCATCTCGTCCACCAGGCGGGTGTAGAGGGTCTGCCGGTCAAAATGGCGGATCAAAACGCCGTTTTTGGCCATCGAGATGATGCCGGTCTCCTCGCTGACCACGATGGCGATGGCGTCCGAATTTTCGGCGATGCCAAGGCAGGCGCGGTGGCGGGTGCCCATATCCTTGCCCAGGTCGAGGTTGTTGGACAGGGGCAGCACGCAGCCCGCCGCCTTGACCCGCCCGTCCTCGATGATGGCGGCGCCGTCGTGCAGGGGGGTGCCCTCATAGAAGATGGTGCCCAGCACCTCGGGGTTGACCTCGCAGTCCACCGGGGTGCCGGTGCGCTCGATCTCAGACAGGTCGGTCCGCCGCTCAAGGACGATCAGCGCGCCGGTCTTTGTCTCGGAAAAGCGCTCGGCCGCGTCGCAGATGGCGATGATGGCGCTGCGCCAGCTGCCGCGGGTGGCGGGGTCGACATGGCGGACCCGGAAAAACTTCAAAAACCACTGGTCGGTCTGGCCCATCCGCTCCAGCGCGCGGCGGATCTCAGGCTGAAAGACCACCACCAGGGTCAGCAAGCCGACCTGCAGCAGCGAATCCATGATCCAGGTCACCGTCCGCATATTGGCGGTGGTGGCGATCAGGTAGATCAGCGCCACCACCAGCGCGCCGCGGGCCAGCTGCCCGGCGCGGGTGCGGCTGACGATGCCCAAAATCTGGTAGATGACAAAGGTCACCACCAGCACATCCAGCAGGTCGGCAAAATTGAAGGTCTGAAAATTTGCGATGATGGAACTCCAGTTCATGGCTCAGTCTCTCCTGTCAGCGGGGCACGATCAGGGCGACGGCGTGGGCCGCGATGCCCAGCCCCTCGCCTGTAAAGCCGAGGCGCTCTTCGGTGGTGGCCTTGACGCTCACCGCATCTGCCGGCAGCCCGAAGGCGTCGGCCAGGTTCCGCCGCATGGCGGGGATGTAAGGGGCGAGCTTGGGCCGCTGGCAGAGGATGGTGGCGTCGATGTTGCCCACCTGCCAGCCGGCCTGCCCCACCAGCCCGGCCACCTGCCGGGCCAGCGCCAGGCTGTCCGCCCCGGCGTAGGCGGGGTCGCTGTCGGGGAAGTGCTGCCCGATGTCCCCCAGCGCCGCCGCGCCCAGTACCGCGTCCATGACGGCGTGGGCCAGCACGTCGGCGTCGGAGTGGCCCAGCAGCCCCTTCTCAAAGGGCACCTCCACCCCGCCGAGGATGAGCTTCCGCCCTTCTGTCAGGCGGTGGACGTCGTAGCCGTGGCCGATGCGCATGGTGCATCCTCCTTGCCCTGCGGGCGCAGCGGGGGGCAGGTCCTCCCGCGTGGTGATCTTGTAGTTGGCGTAATCGCCGGCGGTCAGCCGGACCGGCAGCCCCGCCAGCTCAAACAGGCTGGCGTCGTCGGTGACCTGCCGGGCGGCGTCGGGGCCGAGGGCCTCGGCCGCCCGCAGATAGGCCGCCCGGTCGAAGCACTGCGGGGTCTGCACCGCGTACAGGCTGCTGCGGTCGGGGGTGCCGGCCACCATGCAGCGGTCGGGGACGGCGCGGCCGTCCCCCGGCGTCCCCTGCTTGACGGTGTCCTTGACCGGCACCGCCGGGGCGGCGGCCCCCCACGCGGCGGCGGCCTGCAGCGCGGCCTCGATGACCGCCCCGCTGACAAAGGGGCGGGCCGCGTCGTGGATGGCCACCAGCGCCCCCGCAGCCGCCCGCACCCCGTTCAGGGCGCTGTCGGCGCGGGTCGCACCGCCGGGCACAAGGCGGACCGGCTTTGTGCAGCGGGCAGCCTCCCGCCGGGGCAGCGCGTCGTCCGCCCCCGTCACCACGATCAGTTCGCCGATCAGCGGGCAGCGGTCAAAGGCGCGCAGGCTGCGGGCCAGCACCGTCTCGCCCCCAAGGTCGAACCCCAATTTGTCAAAGCCCATCCGGGTGGAAGAGCCTGCCGCCAGGATGACGGCCGAAGCGTTGTATCTCATCTGTCGCGTCCCATTCCTGCAGCTGCCGCATCCAGGCGCGGCCAGCGTATTTCTGATGATAAAAACCCGATTATTATTATAGCGCATCAACCGGTAAACTGCAACCTTTCCCCCGCCTAAAATCAAAGCGCCCCCGCAGCTGCGGGGACGCCGGGCGCTCCCTTACACCGCGGCTTTACCGCAGGCAAGCGTCGAGATATTCGTTGATCTTCCGGTAATAGAGGCGGGCCTGTTTGTTGTCGTTCTGCAGCCCGTGGCCCGAGTGGGGGAATCGGTGTAGACGGTGCCCACCGCGTCGCTCCAGTCCACTTTGGTCAGCCCGCCCAGCGGGTCGTAGGTCATCTTGAAAACGGCCGACCCGGCGAAGGCGGCCAGAAACGCGCCGGTGTAGATAAGGCCCCACAGCAATCTGCGCTTCCCCCTTTTCTCTGTCTTTCTCATAAGATATTCCCCCCGAACAGGGTGCCCCCCAGCAGCAGGTTGAGGCCGGCCCGCACCGCCAGCCGCCCCAGAATGGCCCCCGCCACTACCACGGCGGCCAGGATGAGGGCGCGCTTTGTGCCCATGGTCATGTTTTGTCCGGCTCCTTTCTCTTGACAAACCGGCTCAAAAGGCGTATCATGGTTGCAAGCCGGTCATACATCTGTAACGGCGTTGCTATTGTATCAGCGAAAAATCACACTGTCAAGGAGAAAATCAAAAATGAGACAAGCCCAGCCTTCTGTATCACCGATGAGCAACGAGGCCCGCAACAGCTATGTGATCGGGCAGATCACCTCTGCGCTGATCGGCCTGCTGCGGACAAAGACCATCGAGGAGGTATCCATCAGCGAGCTGTGCGCCGCCGCCGGGGTGGGGCGCGCCTCCTTTTACCGCAACTTCGACAGCAAGGAGGCGGTGCTGCAGCGGCAGGACGAGGCCCTCGTCCGCCGGTGGCAGAAGGACTACGACGCCGCCAAGGCGCGGGACGAGGCCGCCGGGCGGGAACCCGAGAACCTGATGGTCAGCCTGCTGATGCACTACAAAGCCCACCGGGAGTTTTATGCCGCGGTCTACCGCAACGACCGCGCCATCCTGCGGGACACCATCCTGCGGATCTGCGGGCCGCAGGAGGACGACCAGAACATCTGGGCTTATACCAAAGCCTTCATCGCCTACGGCATCTACGGGACGGTCTGCACCTGGATGGACCGCGGCATGACCGAATCGGCCGAAGAGCTGGCCGCCCTGATGCGGCAGAACCAGGAAAAGGCGCAGAACTGACCTGCGCACCGACAAAAACAGCGCACGGGCTGCCATGTCCGTGCGCTGTTTGCTTGTGTTGGGGATGGGGCGCGGGGTTACGCGAGCATCGGCTTGAGGGCCGCCGCCAGGGCGTCCTTCTGCGCCTGGGCCTCGGCCAGGTCTTTGCCGAGGGTGGTGAAGTAGGTCTTGATCTTGGGCTCGGTACCGGAGGGACGGACCACGACGGTCGCGCCGCCCTCGAGGGCGTAGATCAGGACGTTCGCCGCGGGCAGGCCGGTCTCTTCGGGCTTCTCATAGTCGGTGACCTTGACCACCTTGTGGCCGGCGAACTCGGCGGGCGGGTTCTCCCGCAGGTTCTTCATGATGCCGGCCATCTTGTCCATGCCGGTCAGGCCGGGGAATTCGAAGCTGTCCACCTTGTTCAGGTAGCGGCCGTACTGCTGGTAGATCTCTTCCAGCCGCTGCTTGATGGAGGAGCCGATGCTGCGGTAGTAGGCGGCCATCTCGCAGATCAGCATCGAGCCGATGACGGCGTCCTTGTCGCGGACATAGGGGCCGGCCAGGTAGCCGTAGCTCTCTTCAAAGCCGAAGATGAAGCGGTCCACCTCGCCCGCAGCCTCGAGGTTCGCGATCTGGTCACCGATCCACTTGAAGCCGGTCAGGACGCTGCGCATCTCAACGCCGTAGTGGGCGGCGATGGCGTCAGCCAGCGGGGTGGAGACGATGGACTTGACGGCGACGGGGTTTTTGGGCATGGTGCCCTTCTCGATGCGGCCGGCGCAGATGTAGTCCAGCAGCAGCGCGCCCATCTCGTTGCCGGTGACCAGCTCATAGCTGCCGTCGGGGCACTTCATGGCGATGCCGACGCGGTCGGCGTCGGGGTCGGTGGCCAGCATCAGGTCTGCGCCCGACTTCTCGGCCAGCTCCAGGCCCAGCTTGAGGGCCTCGAAGATCTCGGGGTTGGGGTAGGAGCAGGTGGTGAAGTAGCCGTTCGGGTACTCCTGCTCGGGCACGATGGTGATATCGGTGATGCCCATGTCGTTCAGCACATGGGTGACCGGCACAAGGCCAGAACCGTTCAGCGGGCTGTAGACCAGTTTGAGGCCGGCGGTCCTGCACAGGCCGGGGCGGACCTGACGGGCCTCGATGGCCTGGTACAGGGCGTTCTTGCAGTCGTCGCCCACAAAGCGGATCAGACCCTGCTCGACGCCCTCGGCGAAGGAGATGTACTTGGCGCCGGTCAGGATGTCGGTCTTCTGGATCTCATTGTAGACGATGGCGGCCGCGTCGTCGGTCATCTGGCAGCCGTCGGGGCCGTAGGCCTTGTAGCCGTTGTACTTGGCGGGGTTGTGGCTGGCGGTGACCATGATGCCCGCGTTGCAGTTGTAGTAGCGGGTGGCAAAGCTCAGCGCCGGCACCGGCATCAGCGCGTCGTAGATGCGCACCTTGATGCCGTTGGCCGCCAGGACGCCGGCGGCAGTCTTGGCAAAGACGTCGCTCTTGATGCGGCTGTCGTAGCTGATGGCGACGGTCTGGGTGCCGCCCTGGGTCTTGACCCAGTTGGCCAGGCCCTGGGTGGCCTGACGGACGACATAGATATTCATCCGGTTGGTGCCGGCGCCCAGCACGCCGCGCAGGCCGGCGGTGCCGAACTTCAGCGCCACCGCAAAACGGTCTTTGATCTCAGCGTCGTTCCCCTCGATTTTGGCCAGCTCGGGCTTGAGGTCAGCGTCCTCCAGGTCAGCCGCCATCCAACGCTTGTATTCATCCAGATACATTGTGAACACCTTACCTTTGCTATATTCTCCGCTTCATGTGTGGTGGAGCCCCCGGGGCGGGCAGACCGCCCCCTTGTATACGACTCTACTTATAGTTTATGCCAGCGGGACAGCTCTGTCAATTCTATAATATGCAACAAGATTTTGGGCGTAAAACCGGCAGATAGCACAAAAAATAGGCTGCGCCCAAAGGCGCAGCCCGGTCATGGGTGGTTCAGGCGGCTTCGCTGGCCGCTTCTTCTGCGGGGTCGGCCTGCGGCGCGGGGGCCGCCTCGCCGCTGAGGACCGACTGGATGACCGCTCTGGCGGCCTCCACCGACGCCTCGTCGGGGGTCATGACGTACAGCTTCTGCCCCTGGGCCGAGTAGCAGTGGGTGCTGGACGAGCTCGCCCCGGTGACGCTGCAGTTCTCGATGTCCCATGCGGCAAAGTCGGACAGCTGCATCCGCACAAGCGCGGATATTTCCGCCGAGGTCAGGCTGGTGACGAAGTTGTCCGCCACCGCGGTCAGCAGCCGGCTGTAGCCGGTCAGCAGGGCGGGGCTCTTGATCTTTTCCAGCATGGCGTCGATCACCTTCATCTGGTTGATGCCCCGCTGGATGTCTCCGGTGGCGAAGGCGTGCCGCTCCCGCGCGAAGGCGAGGGCCGCCCGGCCGTCCAGATGGTTCCACCCCTCGGTAAAGTCGGTGGGGTCGTAGTAGCCGGGGCTGCCCACCGAGGTGAAGGTGTAGTCAGAGTAGACGTCCACCCCGCCCAACGCGTCCACGATGTCGATGAAGCCGGCGAAATTGATCCGGACATACTCGTCCACCTCGATGCCGTAGAGGCTGCCGAGGGTCTGCATTGAAGTTTCGACCCCGTACAGCCCGGCGTGGGTCAGCTTGTCCTTGCCGTCGGTGCCGGCCAGGTCGACGTAGTAGTCCCGCGGGGTGTTGACCAGGGCCACCCGCTTGGTGACCGGGTTGACCACCGCCAGGATATTCACGTCGCTGCGCGCGTTCTCGGTCAGCTCGCCCCGGGTGTCCACCCCGCTGAGGTAGACCACGAAGGGCTCGGTGGTGATGGCCAGCACCTCTTCCCCGCCGGTCTCTTCCCCAAGGGTGACCTGGTCGAGGGCGTCCAGGCCCTGCTGCGCCCAGACGCAGCCCACCGCCATCCCGGCGCTGAGCAGCAGGGAGAGCGCGCGGGTCAGCGCGCCCCGCACTTTGAAAGCCTGACACTTGTAGAACAGCAGCCACACCAGCGCCAGCAGCGCGGCCAGGATAGCCAGATAGTACCCCGGCAGCATCCGGGTGCGGTAAAGCTGGAAGAGGGCCGCCGCGCTCAGGGCCGCCTGCAACGTCAGGATCAGCATGGTCAAACCTCGGGTGAATGGATGGGCTGTGCCGCCCGCGCCGGCGGCAGGGCCGGGCGGGGGCGGGGCGGGCGGCTCCTGGTCCTGGGGGCGGGGGCGGAAGAAGTCCGCCCCGTCCACCGGCACCGGGCCGGAGGACGCCTCGCCGTCGCTGCGGTGTATTTTCCGGGGCTGCCGGGGCTGTGCGCCGGTGTGGCCGGCGTTTTCCTGGCTGTCCGGCTCGAACTCAAACTCCATGGGATATGCTCCTTTGCAATGCGGCCGCCCGGTCAGGCAGCCGGCACGATGGTCAGCACCGCGCGGGCGGGCAGGCAGGTGGCGGTCTGGTCCTCCAGGGTCAGCCAGCCGTAGCCCTCGCAGATGTGGTCGGGGCAGGGCGAGTCGACAAAGCGGGCCGCCCCGTCCCGCACCTCGATGTGGACGGTGAGGTAGCCGGTGTCCACATCGTAGACCTTGTCCTCATCGAGGGGCAGGTCCAATACCCGGTCGGCGCCGTCGCCGTAGACAAGCCGGGCCTGCAGGGGGGCGTCCGCCGCCCGCCCGGCCCCCCGCAGAAGGAAGAGCGCCGCGGCAGCCAGCAGGATCACCGCCGCAAACAGGGCGTTGGCAAGTATCTTTTTACGCTGCATGGGCCGCCCTCACTCGATGCCCAGGGCGTCCAGCTCGGCCAGCCAGACCGCCGCCGACGCGTCGCTGGGCATCCGCCAGTCCCCCCGGGGGGAGAGGGTGACGCTGCCCACTTTGGGCCCGTCGGGCAGGCAACTGCGCTTGAACTGCTGGGCGAAGAACCGCCGGTAGAAGCTGCGCAGCCACTTGTAGAGCACCGCGTCGGAGTACTCGGGCCGGCCGGCGAAGGCCGCTTTGGCCAGCCGGAAGATCTTGCGCGGCCCAAAGCCGAACCGCAGCACATAGTACAGATAGAAGTCGTGCAGCTCATAGGGGCCGACCAGCTCCTCGGTGCGCTGGGCGATCTCGCCGTTTTGGGCGGGCAGCAGCTCGGGGGAGACGGGGGTGTCCAGAATGTCCAGCAGCACCCGGCGCAGCGCCTCGTCGGGGGCGGTGTCGGCCTCGTACCGCACAAGATGGCGGACCAGGGTCTTGGGCACCCCGGCGTTGACCCCGTACATGCTCATGTGGTCGCCGTTGTAGGTGGCCCACCCGAGGGCCAGCTCGGACAGGTCGCCGGTGCCCACCACAAAGCCGCCGGTGAGGTTGGCGATGTCCATCAGCTCGAGGGTGCGCACCCGGGCCTGGCTGTTCTCAAAGGTGACGTCGGGGGTGACGCCGTCGTGGCCGATGTCGGCAAAGTGGCTGCGGACGGTGCCGGTGATGTTCACCTCCCGGAAGGCGACCCCCAGCTGCTGGCAGAGCAGCTCGGCGTTGCTGCGGGTGCGGCGGGTGGTGCCGAAGCAGGGCATGGTTACCGCCAGCACGTCGGAGGCGGGGCGGCCCAGCTGCCGCATGGCGCGGGCGGTCACCAGCAGGGCCAGACAGCTGTCCAGCCCGCCCGAGATGCCGATGACGGCGGTCTTTGCATGGGTGTGGTCGATCCGCTTGGCCAGGCCGTCGGCCTGCATCTTCAGGATCAGCTCGCACCGCTCGGCCCGGCGGCGGGGGTCGCCGAGGACGAAGGGGGCGGGGTCCACCCGGCGGGTCAGGGCCGTCTCGGTGACCTCCAGGTCAAACCACACCCGCTGGTATTCCTCCTCCCCCGCCGGCAGGAAGCTGGTGTTGCGGGCCCGCTCGGCCAGCATCCGGGCACAGTCCAGCTCGCTCTCGGCACAGCCGCCCTCAAAGGGGCGGGTGGCGGCCAGCAGGGCGCCGTTCTCGGCGATCAGGTCGTGCCCCGCAAAGACCATATCCTGGGTGCTCTCGCCCCGGCCGGCCGAGGCGTAGAGGTAGCAGCACAGCAGCCGGGCTGACTGGTTCTCCACCAGGGCGCGGCGGTACTCGGCCTTGCCCACCGTCTCGTCGCTGGCCGAGAGGTTGGCGATGACCGTCGCCCCCGCCAGCGCGTGGAAGGTGGAGGGGGGCAGCGGGCTCCACAGGTCCTCGCACAGCTCGGCCCCCAGCACAAACGCCGGCATCTGCCGGCAGGCGAAGAGCAGCGCGGTGCCGAAAGGCGCCTCCTGCCCGCAGACGGTGATGGTCCGCGGGCGTTTCGGCCCGGGGGCGAAGTGGCGCTTTTCGTAAAATTCGCCGTAGTTGGGCAGGCAGGCTTTGGGCACGACGCCCAGCAGCCGCCCGCGGCTGACGGCGGCGGCGCAGTTGTACAGCTTGCCCTCCACCAGCAAAGGCAGCCCCACCAGGGCGATCAGGTCGAGCTGCGCGCTGGCCGACAGCACCTGCGCAAGGGCGTCCGCCGCCCCCTGCTGCAGCGCCTGCTGGAAAAACAGGTCCCCGCAGGTATAGCCGGTCAGTGCCAGCTCGGGGAAGACCGCCAGCTTGACCCCGCGGGCGGCGCAGTCGTTCATGGCCGAGACGATCTGCCCGGCGTTATAGGCGCAGTCCGCCACCCGCAGCGCGGGCGAGAGGGCGGCCGCTTTCAGAAAGCCATCCTTCATACAAGCCACATCCTGTCCAGTTTACAACAGCTTTTCACGCTCGTTCGAGCTTACAACTGTCTTAGTATAGCACATTCTGCCCAAAACGAAAAGAAACAATTTGTGAAAAGCGCAGAAAAAGAGGGCCCGCCACACGCAGCGGGCCCCCATCACTCTTCAAAGCGGAAAACGAGATAGACCGTAAGCCGGGTTCTGTATTAAACGACGATCTGTCTAGGCCCGCCATTGCTGACGGGCTCGTGCCGCCATCGGGACGCGCGAGCAGCGTTGTATGTCCCATGCAGGCGTTGCTTCCGGTAGGGTTTACAAAGCCGGATGGTCACCCATCCGCTGGTGAGCTCTTACCTCGCCCTTTCATCCTTACCGCGCGGGGCGCGGCGGTTTCCTTTCTGTTGCACTTTCCCTGGGGTCACCCCCGGCTGCCGTTAGCAGTTACCGTGCTCTGTGAAGCCCGGACTTTCCTCAGAGCGGTCAAAGCCGCCCCGCCGCCGTATGTTCCACTCGTTTTCCACGCTGTATGATACCATAAACGGCGGCGATTTGCAAGCAGCCGGCTTTTCTGATATACTGGTGCTGTTATTTTTGTGCGAAAGGGGGCGGGGCAAATGCGCCTGTATTTCCCGGTGCCGGCCGAAGCCGGGCCCGGCGGCGTGGTGCTGCGCAGCTTTCTGCGGGCCTGCGGGCTGTCTACCGACCTTGTGCGGGCGGTCAAGTTCCGCGGCGGGGGCTTTTACGCCGACGGCGCGCCCATCTTTGCCGACCGGCGGGTCTGGCCGGGGCAGGTGGTCTCCTTCGAGCTGCCCGCAGACGAGCCCGGCGCCGGCTGTGCGCCCGACCCCGGCATCCCGGTGCGGGCGGCCTACCAGGACTTTTTCGCCCTTGCGGTGGACAAGCCCGCCGGCCTCGCCGTCCACCCCACCCTCAACTACCCCGGCGGCACCCTGGCCAACGGCTACGCCGCCATGCGTCTGGCCGAAGGGCGCAGCCCGGTCTTCCGCCCGGTCAACCGCATCGACAAGGACACCAGCGGCCTTGTGCTGACGGCGCAGAACGCCTACGCCGCTCCCCTGCTGGCCCGCCATGTCGAAAAGCTCTACTACGCCGCCGTCGAGGGGGAGCTGCCCCTCGGCCCGGGGGTGGTCGACGCGCCCATCGGGCGGCGGGGGGACAGCATCATCGGGCGGTGCGTCGCCCCGGACGGCAAACCCAGCCGCACCGAGTACACCATTCTAAAGGTACAGAACGGCCTCAGCCTGGCCGCCTGCGTCCCGGTCACCGGGCGGACCCATCAGATCCGGGTCCACTTTGCCTCCATCGGCTGCCCCCTGGCCGGGGACGAGCTCTACGGCGGCCACCGCGGGCGGATCGGCCGGCAGGCGCTGCACTGCGCCCGGCAGCGGTTCTGGGTGCCGGCGGGGCGGCAGACGGCCGACGGCTTCTGGTTCGAGACGCCGCTGCGGCTGGAACCGGTCACCGTCGAAAGCCCGCTGCCGGCCGACATGGCCGCCCTCTTTTCGTGAAAAGTCGGTGAAAGCTGACCCCAAATCCTGCCCAAAACCTTGCCACACCGCCCCGGCGGTGTATAATTGAGGGTAGAATGTTTCGAATCCACTGGAAGGAGAACCACTCTTTTGATTGACGAAAAGATCAAGGAGCAGCCCGGCGGCGTACAGGCCGCCCCGCCTCCCCTGACCATACAAGACCGGCTGCGGGCCGCCATCACCCGGGCCGAGTGCCGCCGGGTGATCCGCAGCCACCGCCTGCGCACCCGCCTGGCCGGGCGGATGGACGCCCTGTGGGCCCTGGTCTGCGCCCTGCCCCTGGCCGCCCGGCTGGGGGACTGGCTGTACGCCCTCGGCTTTGCCGGCGAGTACGCCCTCATCCGGGCCTGGCGCACCGCCCGTGCCGCCGCCCTCTGGCTGGCGCACGCCCTGCTGCAGGGCGGCCGCCGTCTGGCGGGCACCGCCTTCCCCGAAGTGCGGGTGGTCCTGCGGGAGCTGTTCGTGCCGGTGTACGTATTTTTCCGCGGCGTGCGCAACATCTGGGTCTACGGCAACGATGTGCGGCGCGCCCGCGGCTTCTGGGCCGGCATCGCCGCCGACCTGCGGTACCTGGGCCGGGGCGCGGTGCGCTACGGCGGGCTGCTGCCCAAGATGGTGGCCTACATCCTGCCCGTCGGGGCGCTGGCCGTCCTTTTGACGGTGGTGCAGGTGATGGTGGGCCGCCCCTATACCCTGGCCGTGGAGGTCAACGGCACGTTGGTGGGCAACGTGCCCAACGAGACCGTCTTTGACGCCGCGCGGGAGGATGTGCTGCAGCGCGTCAACTACACCGGCGCCGACGCCGACGCCGAGCTGACCATCGAGCCCACCTACCGGCTGGCCATCTCCAGCGACGTGATGGACGAGGGGCAGATGGCCGACGCCATCCTGTCCGCCGTCAGCGACGAGATCAGCAGCGGCACCGCCCTCTACCTGGACGGCGAGCTGACCGCCGTCTGCGCCGAGGGGGACCAGCTGCAGCTCTACCTCAGCGGGCTGCTGGAGCCCTACGAGGACCCCGACGACCCCAACGTCTCGGTCAGCTTCAACCGCGAGGTGACGGTGGAGCAGGGCCTGTACTTCACCGACAGCTTCATGTCCTACGCCGACGTGGTGGGGCTGCTGTCGGGGGTGCGGCAGGCCGAGCGGGTGTACACCGTCGTCGCCGGCGACAGCATCAGCCTGATCGCCACCAAGAATAACCTGACCACCGCCGAGCTGTGCGCTTTGAACGGCATCGACACCGACACCGCCATCTTCCCCGGCGACGAGCTGATCGTCACCCGGGAGGAGGCCATGCTGGAGGTGCAGATCACCCGCACCGTCACCTGGAACGAGGACATCCCCTTCACCACCAAGCAGACCCAGTCCAGCGAGTACAGCTTCGGCACCACCCGCACCGTCCAGGAGGGCGAGAACGGCGTGCGCACCATCACCGCCCAGAACCTCTACGACACTGACGGCAACCTGCTGCAGCAGACCATCATCAGCAGCCAGGTCACCAAGGAACCGGTCCAGCGGGAGATCGTGGTGGGCACCAAGCTGCCCAGCGGCAGCGTCGCGCAGGTGGGCAACGGCACCTTCATCTGGCCGGTGCCCAACTACACCTACTGCTCGCGCTGGTATTCCAGCAGCCACAAGGGGGTCGACATCTGCGCGCCGGCCGGCACCCCCATCTATGCGTCCTCCAGCGGCGTGGTCACCAAGGCGGGCTACGAGCGGGGCGGCGCCGGCACCGGCTACGGCAATTCCCTCATCATCGACCACGGCAACGGCTACAGCACCCTGTACAGCCACTGCCTGTCCCTGACCGTCAGCGCCGGACAGGCTGTCAGCCAGGGCCAGCTGATCGGCTACGTCGGCTCGACCGGCCGCTCCACCGGCAACCACTGCCACTTTGAGATCCGGCTGAACGGCCGCTACCTGCCGCCGCAGAATTATTTCAACAAGTAAAAACAACAAACAAAAGGAGGTTTTCCCTATGTCCACCCCCCACATTGCCGCCGAAATGGGCGACTTCGCCAAGACTGTCCTGATGCCGGGCGACCCGCTGCGGGCCCAGTTCATCGCCGAGACCTTCCTGCAGGATGTCCGCCAGGTGACGGCCGTCCGCGGGATGCTGGGCTTCACCGGCAGCTACGAGGGCCGGCCCATCAGCGTGATGGGCAGCGGGATGGGGATGCCCTCCATCGGCATCTACTCCTACGAGCTGTACAAGTTCTACGGCGTCGAGAACATCGTCCGCATCGGCTCGGCCGGCAGCTACACCGACAAGGCCAAACTCTTCGACGTGGTGCTGGCTTCGGGCGCGGTGAGCGAGTCCAGCTACGCCCGCACCCAGAGCGGCTTTGAAGGGCAGATCACCTTCCCCAGCCGTGCGCTGAACGAGAAGCTGCGGGCCTCGGCCGCAAAGCTCGGCATCCCCCTCATCGAGGGGAACGTCCACTCCTCCGACGTGTTCTACCGCCAGCCCTCCGACGCAAAGCCCACCTACTGGGAAAAGCTGCGGGACGAGCAGGGCTGCCTGTGCGTCGAGATGGAGAGCTTCGCCCTCTTCGCCAACGCGCAGGTGCTGGGCAAGCAGGCGGCCTGCCTGCTGACCATCTCGGACAGCTTTGTCTCCCCCGAGCTCACCACCGCCGAGCAGCGCCAGAAGAGCTTTACCGACATGATGAAGGTAGCCCTCGGCGCCGACTACTGAGAGGGAGGCGCGCGCTATGTCTGCACTGACCCGTGAGGAAAAGCAGACCCTCATCCGCGCGGCGTTTGAGGCCCGCAAACAGGCCGTCGCCCCCTACAGCTGCTTTGCGGTGGGGGCCGCCCTGCGCAGCGCCGACGGGCGGGTCTTTACCGGCTGCAACATCGAGAACGCGGCCCTGACCCCCACCAGCTGCGCCGAGCGCACCGCTCTGTTCAAGGCGGTCAGCGAGGGGGTCACCCGGTTCACCGACATCGCGGTGGTGGGCGCCCGGATGGGCGAGGTGAACGAGCTGGTCACCGCCCCCTGCGGGGTCTGCCGCCAGGCGCTGTACGAGTTCTGCGGCGACGGGCTGAACGTCATCATGGCCCGCACCGAGGACGACTACATCGAGCGCACCCTCGGCGAGCTTTTGCCCTTCGCTTTCGGCCCCCAAAATATATAGAGCCATTCCGCCCAGGCTCCCCCGCGCGCAGCGCGTCTGAGGGGGATGTCAAAAAAACCGATGCAGGGTGCATATCCTGTGTCGGTTTTTGTTGCTTTTATGGAAAAACTGTAAAGAATTTGTAATTAAAACAACTTGCGCCCGACACATTTTGCGGCTATACTGGAGTGTAGAGAATGCGGTGCTATGCCCCGCGTTCCGCTTCTTATCCGAATGATTGCAGACAACTGTACAAAGGAGAGAATTCCATTATGTCTATGATTTCGCGTCGTAAGTTCATGGCCGTGGCAGGCGCTGCCGCTGCCGTTTCTGTTCTGGCTGCCTGCGGCGGCTCTTCCAGCACCGCTTCCAGCACTGCTTCGTCCGCTGCTTCCAGCACCGCTTCCTCCGCCGCCTCTTCTGAGGCTGCCGAGGCGCCCGCCGTCTCTTACGTGGCCCTGTGCTGCGACACCGGCACCATCGACGACGAGAGCTTCAACCAGGCCTGCTGGACCGCCGTCCAGAACTACATGGGCGACAACTGCCAGTACTACATCCCCGAGGCTGACGCTTCTGACGAGGACCGTGAGACCATGATCCGTCAGGCTGTCAACGACGGCGCCGACACTGTCGTCTGCGTCGGCTACCTGTACGGCGCTTCCCTGGCATGGGCTGCCGAGCAGTACCCCGACATCCGCTTCATCGCCATCGATGTGACCCAGGCTGACATCGGCACCGACGCCATCCCCGGCAACTGCTACTGCATCACCTTCAAGGAAGAGCAGGCCGGTTACCTGGCCGGCTACGCCATCGCCAAGGACGGCTTCACCCACCTGGGCTTCCTGGGCGGCATGGCTGTGCCCGCCGTCATCCGCTACGGCTACGGCTTCGTGCAGGGCGTTGACGCCGCTGCCCAGGAGACCGGCAACGCCGTCGACATCAACTACTTCTACGGCGGCCAGTTCTACGGCGACGCCAATATCACCTCCCGCATGGA
>DWXX01000043.1 GCA_019118985.1 Candidatus Faecalibacterium faecipullorum | reverse complement strand
AAAACCCGCCGTATGGGGCTTGCCTGTACGGTGGGTTTTCTCTTTTGGGGCGCTTGCTTTTTGAGCGTAATGGATGTATAATAAAAGTAGGGGAATCCCTGATTTCCATACTTCAAAGAAAGGCGGTGCAGATCATGTTGGCAAATGCGTTTGTTGACAATGCAAAAGTTATGGCAAAGGGGCAGATCACCATCCCGAAGGATGTGCGCGAGGCGCTGGGGGTCTCCAATGGCGACCGTGTGACCTTTATTGTGGAGGGCAATACCGTCCGCATGGTCAATTCGGCGGTATATGCCATGCAGCTTTTCCAGAAAGAAATGGCTGGTGAAGCAGAACGCGCTGGTCTGACTACGGATGAGGACGTTATGGCGCTGGTCAGAGAGCTGCGGGATGAGGATGAGAAACTGTGAGAGTGTTGATCGATACCAATGTTTTGATTTCAGCAGCACTCAGTGCAGGGGGCGTGCCGTTTCGGGCGTATGTCAAAGCGGCATCCTATCCAAATCACGGCTTGATCTGTGAGCAGAATGTAGATGAGATCAAGCGCATCTTCAATAAAAAATTCCCCCACAAACTTGCGGCGCTGGATCGCTTTCTTGCCATGGCCCTGATGACGCTGGAGCTGGTCGCTGTCCCTGTGGATGAAGAAGAATCCGAACAGAAAATCAGGGATACCAACGATCGGCCGATCTTGCGTGCAGCCATTGCGGCCCGGGCAGATGTCATTCTTACAGGGGACAAGGATTTTCTTGAATCCGGCTTGGAAAAACCTGCCATCATGACGCCGGCAGAATTTTTGAACGTTTGAATGTACAGCACAGCCCCCGGTTCACCCCGGGGGCCTTTTTTGCCCCCTACAACCCCATTTCACAAAACCTTCACAAACGTCCAAACTTTATCTACATAGCAACGTTGGATTTTTATAAATTTTCTCTTTTTGTTCACCTTTTGCCACTTGTGCCTTGACAAAGGAAATACTGTTGTGATAAACTATGCACAAGGAACGGGGATGGTGACCTGTTCCCCAAAAATGTTTTGGTGCGAGTTACAAACAACAACAAGGAGGAAATTTCCAAATGAAACTGAATAAGATGTTGGCTCTGGCCCTGTCTGGCGTTATGGCTGTCAGCATGCTGGCCGGTTGTTCTGGTGCACCCTCTAATGGTGAAGAGGGTACCGAGGTGCAGCCCACCACTAGCAATGCTGTCAGCGTTATGAACGACGCTCAGGATGTGGTTAAGTTTGCTGCGGATTCTGATTTTGAAACCGCACTGGCTGCCGCTGCTAAGGATGCCAAGTATACTGATGTCAATGGTGCTAATTATAGTGCTGTTGGTGTTGCTACTACTGATAAGGTGTATGCGTCTCTTGCAAAGAAGCTGCCTGTTTCGGACGGGCTGGTTTCTTCGAGTGCAGCTCAGATTTCGTTTGCCGGCGCTGCTGCTGGTACTGTGACTACCAAGACCACTCTGTTCAAAATTGAAAATGAGGGTCTGACTGAGGAAGCTGCTCTGAAGCTGGTTGCTAACAAGATGGATATGGATGACACCTATCCGACTGTTATTTCTCAGTGGAATGCCCATGACAATAAGTTGGAGTATTATGAGGCTTCCTACACTGGTTCTGTGAGCATTGTTACTGTGAATGCTGCTGACGAGGGCAAGACTGCTTCTGCTTACTACATTGCAGTTTCTGTTACTCAGAGCATTGCTCGCGATACTATCGTGACCAAGTAATAGCTCTCTCAGCTACAACCCATCATAAATAAAAACGTACCTACACACACATTTATTGCATTGTAAATGTGAATCCCGCCGGGTCTGGGGGGCTGTGTCATTCTGGGCTTTGCCTGTGACCCTGCGCGATGCTACGCGCGTAGTATGAACCAAAGGTTTTTTACAAATTAAAACGTTTGTACTGAACCGCACCAAAAGAAAAAACCAGCTGGGTGTGCAGACCCAGTTTCGGGGGCGGGCCGCAAGGCCCGCCCTCTTTTGGCGTCTGGCGGCGGGTGAAATTTGCCGCGGCGGGACAGGCTGCGATTGATTTTTCCGGCCGGACATGGTACACTTTCTTCTGTACAAGCATAGAGAAAGGATAAGGCCCCGCCGCGGGGCCCGGGAGAGGAATCTGAAAATGGTTGCGATTTTGTTGTCGATCTTTGGTCAGCGCGGGGTGGATGCGCTGGCCTGCCTGCTGGCGATGGTGCTGACGGGGCTGCTGACCAGCCTGTTCCGCAGCCGGCTGCCCCAGGACCATGGCCGCGCCTTTGCGGTGGATGGGGCGCTGTCCAAGGGCAAGGCCCGGGGCGCGGGGCTGATCTTCGTGCTCTGCGTGGTGCTGGTGTCGCTGGCGTTTGTGCCCTTCCACCTGGAATACATCATTTACATGGTGCTGCTGGTGGCCTCGATGCTGTCCGGCTACCTGGACGACGCCGCAGACACCGCCTGGGGCGAGTACAAAAAGGGCCTGATCGATTTTGCCATCGCCGCGGTGGCGGGCGTCACCTATCTGAACTTCAACGGCTGCGGGGTGCGGTTCCTGGGGTGGTATTTCCTGCTGCCCTACCCGGTCTACCTGCTGCTGATCGTCATTTTGATCTGGGCCAGCATCAACGTGGTCAACTGCACCGACGGTGTGGACGGCCTGTCCGCCTCTCTGGCGCTGGTCAGCATGGGCACCTTCGCGCTGCTCTACACCGAGCAGCTGGGGGTGTACGTCACCGGCGCGGCGGTCTTTATGGGGGCGCTGCTGGCCTACCTGTGGGGCAACGCCAAGCCCTCCTCGGTGCTGATGGGGGACGCCGGCAGCCGCGCGATGGGCTTTTTCCTGGCGGTGCTGGCCCTCAAGTCGGGCCACCCCTTCGCCTACCTGCTGGCCGCGGCGGTGTTCATCGTGGACGGCAGCGCCGGCATCATCAAGATCAGCCTCAAGCGTTTTCTGCACATCAGCGTGCTGAAAAACACCCTGACCCCCCTCCACGACCATGTCCGCAAGCGCCTGGGCTGGAGCGACGAGCAGGTGGTCCTCCGCTGGCTCATCCTGCAGTGCGCCGCCTCGGCGCTGCTGGCCGCCCTGGCCGCTCTGGCCTGAGGGCAGCAAGACCCTACCCCCGCCCCGCAGGCGGGGGCTTTTTTGCGCCTCTGTGTTGACAAGTAAACTTGTCTGTGCTATACTTGATGCACATAAAACTTGTCAACCGGGAGGTGCCTGCCATGAAGAAGGAAGAGATTTTGCAAAAAGCCCGCAGGGAGGGCAACGGCGAATATGAGGAGGGCGTGCAGGGCCGCATCATGACCCGCAGCGCCCTGGCGGTGGTGGCCCTGTGCGCCTTCTTCTGGCTGGCGCGGGTATTCCAGGCCGACCGGCTGGGCCTGCCCGAAGCGGGCGCCTGGGAGCTGCCCGCCATCGCCACCGGCTACGCCGCCTTTGTCCATCTGTGGATGTATGCACGGCTGAAGACCCGGGTCAACCTGGTGGGCGGTCTGTGCTGTCTGGTTGGGTTTCTGGCTTTTACAGCGCGGTTTTTGATCGAGTTGTGAGGAGGTGTGCCATGAAGTCGGAGCTCGCGCTCAAAAACCGCCTGAAGGAGGCGCGGGCCGCGGCGGGGCTGTCCCAGGCGCAATTGGCCGCGATGGTGGGCGTCTCCCGCAACACCATCAGCTCGATCGAGACGGGGCAGTTCAACCCCACCGCCAAGCTGGCCCTCATCCTCTGCATCGCGCTGGACAAAAAATTCGAGGAGCTGTTCTATTTTGATGACTGAAACGGAACGTTCGGCGGCCAAGGCTGCCCAGCGGCGGCGGGGAATCGCGGCGCGGCGGGCCCTTGCGCCTGACGTGCGGGCGGCGGCCGACGCGGCCATCCGGGCGCGGGTGGCAGAGCTGCCGGCCTGGCTGCGGGCCGGCCGGGTGCTGGCCTACGCGGCCTTCGGCGGGGAGCCTGACCTCGCCCCCCTGCTGGAGGGGGCGGCCAAGCAGGTCGCCTGGCCGGTCTGCGGGGCGGGGTGCAGCCTGACGGCGGCCGTCCCGGGGCCTGACGGCTGGGAGACGGGGGCCTACGGCATCCGCACCCCGGTGCTGGCGCGGGCCGCCGTCCTGCCGCCCGAGACGCTCGACCTGGTGCTGGCGCCCTGCACCGCCTTCGACGCCGGCTGCTGCCGGGTGGGGATGGGCAAGGGCTACTACGACCGCTACCTGCCCCGCTGCACCCGGGCGGCGGTCTACGGCATCGCCTATGAAGCGCAGCGGGTGGAGGCCGTCGCCGCCGGCCCGCTGGACGTCCGTCTGGACGGCATCATCACCGAAAGGGGAGTCTACACATGGAAATGATGCACAAAACCTGCGATGGATTTTTGGAGGAACTGGCATCCAAAGCGCCGGCGCCGGGGGGCGGCGGGGCTGCCGCCCTGGTGGGGGCGGTGGGCGCCGCCCTGGGCCATATGGTGGGCTGCCTGACCGCCGGCAAACCCAAATACGCCGCCGTCGAGGCCGACATCCTGGCCCTGAACGAGCAGGCGGCCGCCCTCCGGCTGCGGCTGCAGAGCCTGGTGGAGGCCGACGCCGCCGCCTTCACCCCGCTGGCCAGGGCCTACGGCATCCCGAAGGACGACCCCGCCCGCCCCGCCGTCATGGCGAAGGCGCTGGAAGAGGCCGCCGCCGTCCCCCTCGAGATCATGGCGGCCTGCGCCGAGGCCATCGCCCTGCTGGAAGGGTATGAGGCAAAGGGCAGCGTCCTGGCCGTGTCGGACGCGGGGTGCGGGGCGCTGTTCTGCCGCGCCGCGCTGGAGGCCGCCGGCCTCAACGTCACCGTCAACACCCGGCTGATGGCCGACCGCACCCGCGCCGCCGCGCTGGACGGCCGGGCGGCGGCCCTGCTGGAAGAATACGTCCCCCGGGCCGAGGCGGTCTACAGCCGGGTCCGGGCCCGCTTGGGAGGGAACTGAGATGGCCCTGCTGATGAAGGGCGGCCCCGCCGCCGCCGCACTGAACGAAAAGACCGCTGCCCGCGCCGCCGCCCTGGCGGCCGCCGGGGTGATGCCCACCCTCGCGGTGGTGCGGGTGGGCGCGCGGGAGGACGACCTCGCCTATGAGCGCGGGGTGCTGGCCCGCTGCGCAAAGCTGGGGCTGGCCGTCCGCCCCTTTGTACTGGACGCCGCCGCCCCGCAGGAAGAGCTGCTGGCCGTCCTGGATGAGGTCAACCGGGACCGGTCCATCCACGGGTGCCTGCTCTTCCGGCCGCTGCCGCCCCAGATGGACGACCGCACCGTCCGGGCCGCCCTCGCCCCCGAAAAGGACGTGGACGGCATCACCGACGCCTCGCTGGCCGAGGTGTTCACCGGCAGCGGGGTGGGCTACCCGCCCTGCACCGCCCAGGCCTGCGTCGAGGTGCTGGATTACTACGGCATCCCCCTCGAGGGGCGGCGGGTCACGGTGGTGGGCCGCAGCCTGGTGGTGGGCAAGCCGGCGGCCATGCTGCTGGACCGGCGCAACGCCACCGTCACCCTCTGCAACTCCCGTACCCGGGACCTGCCCGCGCTCTGCCGCGCCGCCGACGTGCTGGTGGTGGCCATGGGCCGCCGCGGGGCCATCGGGGCCGACTGCATCGCCCCGGGGCAGGCGGTGGTGGATGTGGGCATCCACACCGGCGAGGACGGCCGCCTGTGCGGCGACGTCCGCTTTGCCGAGGCGGAACCCATCGCCGGGGCCATCACCCCGGTGCCCGGCGGGGTGGGGGCCATGACCACCTCGGTGCTGGCCGCCCACCTGGTATCCGCCGCCGAAAAAGCCGCCCGCTGACCTGACGACTTTCTCCAAGACCCGCTGTGCGACCCACGGCGGGCCTTTTTTGATGCCTTGCGTCCCCTGTATACTGGCACTGACCGCACAAACCCATTGCCAGAAACAGGAGGTACACAATGTGAAAGAGTACGGCTACATCCGGGTCAGCACCCGGGAACAGAACGAGGACCGGCAGCTGGTCGCCATGCTGCTGGCGGGCGTCGGGCTGGAGAACATCTACACCGACAAGCAGTCCGGCAAGGACTTCGAGCGCCCGCAGTACAAAAAACTGGTCCGCCGGCTCAAGCGGGAGGACCTGCTCTACATCAAGAGCATCGACCGCCTGGGCCGCAACTACCAGGAGGTACAGGAGCAGTGGCGGCTGCTGACCAAAGAGAAGGGGGTGGACATCGTGGTGCTGGACATGCCCCTGCTGGACACCCGCCGCGGGCGGGACCTGATGGGCACCTTCCTGGCGGACATCGTGCTGCAGGTACTGTCCTTCGTGGCAGAGAACGAGCGCACCAACATCCGCCAGCGCCAGGCGGAGGGCATCGCCGCCGCGCAGGCCCGGGGCATCCGCTTCGGGCGGGAGTCCATCCCCGTGCCCGAGAACTTCGGTTCCATCTGCATGGCGTGGAGCAGCAAGGAGCTCAGCCTCAACCAGGCGGCCATGGCCAGCGGGCTGCCCCGCAGCACCTTCTACCAGAAGGCGCAGAAGTACCTGCGCCGGCAGGAGGCGATGGCGTCGATGGGCCCGGTGAAGGCCAACGACACCTTCGCCCCGCTGGACAGCCTGGACGCGCTGGACGCCTTCCGCCCCCTCGAGACCCCCGGCCTCGCCGCCCCCGACGGCGACGACGACCCCGCTGACCCGTAACCCCTGCGCGCCCCCGCCGGCCAACAACGCCCGGCGGGGGCTTTTTCGGAACTGGGCTTTTCCAAAAGGAGAACGGTTATGAAAGCAAAACGTATTCTATCCCTCGCCCTTGCGGCCATTTTCGCAGTCTCCGCCCTGTCGGGCTGCGACTGGCTCTGGTGGCTTGAACAACAGCAGGCCGCGTCGTCGTCCTCGGGTTCGTCCTCGTCCTCCGCCCCCCGCCCCAGCCACAGCGGCAGTGACGATGATGAAAATAACGACGACAGTTCGTCCAGTTCTTCCAGCTCCAGCAGCTCTTCTACCCCCGACCCCGAGCCTGAACCGGAGCCGGAACCCGAGCCCGAACCGGAAGAACCCGAAAAGCCAAGACCTGTTGCAACAGTAAGTGACGGCGGCGAGACGCTGACCATCACAGTCAACGAAGAAGGTGGAAGCACCGAACTGGCCCAGACAGATTTGCAAAATTTGCCAGAGCTGAAGTCGACTGTAACAACAGTCAATCTGGATGGCATCACAACTATCGCGACAAATGTGTTCAAAGAATTTAGCAAGCTGGAAAAAGTAACAGGCGATAGCGTTGTGTCTATTGGGCCGCATGCGTTCTATGGATGTTCCAGCTTAAAAACCGTTAACTTACCTAACCTGAAAACCATCGGCAACGATGCCTTTTTTAAATGCACAAGTTTGACCTCTATTGATATAAGCAACGTGGAATCTGTTGCAGACTATGCCTTTAGTGGGTGCTCAAACCTAAAAACTGTCGATACGCGGAGTGCTACAGATATTGAAATGCAGGGGTTCATGGCTTGTATCAACCTTCAACATATCGCCGTGAAGAATTTGGACGTTGAGCTTGGAAAGGTAGCTTTTTCTGGTGTCTGTCAAGATTCTTTCCATAATCCTCAGAAGTACGGTACCCTTACTGTGTATTATGAAGGGTGCAGCGGCACAGAAGCGCATGCAGCGAAAACAACGGAAGAGAATGACTTTGTAACCAAACTACAAACTGCCGGCCTTAATTCACAAGTTACGGTTCAATTTGCCCCGCTGGGCAAGTTCCCCGGCGCACAGCCGGAAGAGCCGTCTGCCGAACAGCCGCCCGCGCCCGATAACGCCCTTGCCCGGACGATTTTGAACCTGTTCTGAACGCATGATACAACCCCCGCCTTTCCCGTGCGGAGAAGGGCGGGGGTTTGTGCGGTTTTGGGAAAATTCAGAACTCCCCGGCTTTCAGCAGTTTGAACAGCAGCGGCAGTTCGTAGGCGAGCATGAGGGCCCAGCCGACGGCGTAGCTCCAGGGCAGGGCTTCGATGTCCATCCGGAATACCAGGACGAACAGCGCCGCGCCGCCTACCCGGCCGGCCATGTTCAGCAGGCTGCTGTTCAGGGTGACCTGCAGCCGCTCCACCCCGCGGAACCCCCCCTGGATGCCGTTGGTGGCGGCGGGCAGCAGGTACATCAGCGAGACCAGGCGCAGAAAGCGCACCCCCAGCTCCACCACCTCGGGCTGGTCGGCGAACAGGCGGATGATGGGCTCGGCCCCGAAAAAGCAGACCGCCATGATGGCGACGGCGTACGCCGCCTCGATCCGCATCCCGACGGCGAAGCCCCGCCGCACCCGGTCGGCCTTGCCGGCGCCGCGGTTCTGGGCCATCAGGGTGGTCATGGCGTGGCCGATGTTCTGCTGCGGGATGTAGGCGAAGTCGTCCACCCGGCTGGCGGCGGTGAAGGCGGCCATGGCGCTGACCCCCATGGTGTTGACCACCGCCTGCACCGCGATCTTGCCCAGCTGCACCGTCCCCTGCTGCATGGCGGTGGTCCAGCCGTACCGGACGGTCTGGCGCAGCATGGACGGCTCAAAGACCAGCCATTTGCGCCCCAGGCAGAGCACCGGCACCCTGGCCTTGATGTACGCCGCGCAGCACAGGCAGCAGATCACCTCGCTCGCCACGGTGGAAAGGGCCGCCCCCTCCACCCCGAGCCCCAGCCCCGCCACGCAGACCAGGTCGCCGAAGATGTTCAGCACCGCGCTCAGCATCAGAAAGTAGAGGGCGCTTTTGCTGTCCCCCAGCGCCCGCAAGGTGGCCGCCAGGAAGTTGTAGAAAAAGGTGAAGATCAGCCCCGCGAACACCACCCGCAGATAGCCCGCCGCCAGGGGCAGCACCTCGGCCGGCACCTGCATCAGCCGCAGCAGCGGCCGCGCCAGCAGGATGCACAGCGCCGAAAAGGCCAGCGAGAACACCGCCCCCGCGATGGCGGTGGTGGAGACCTGCTTTTCCAGCCGGGGCCAGTCCTGCGCGCCGAAGGCGTTGCTGACCAGAATGCCCGCCCCCAGGCACATCCCGTTGATGAAGAGGATGGCCAGCGTCATCAGCGGGTTGGAGGTGCCGACGGCGGCAAGGGCGTCCTCCCCCACAAAGCGGCCGACGATGACGCTGTCGGCGGCGTTGTAGGTCAGCTGAAAGAGGTTGCCCAGCACCAGCGGTACGGTGAATTTGACCAGCAGCGGGGCGATGGGCCCGCGCGTCATGTTGTGTGTCATGTCCTTACGCTTCTTTCTTTATAAAATAGCGGCCCGCCCCGGCACAAGGCAGAGGGCGGCGCGACACCGCCCCTCGGCAAGGAAGCGGGCTGCCGCCGCGATGGCCGCCCCGCCGGCCGGGGCAGCCGGGACGGCGTCGGTCAGAAGGACGGTGCGGGCGGCGCGCAGCGCCTCGGCGGTGGCGACGGCGGCGATCTTGTCCACCACATAGGGGTTGTAGTTGTCGGGCATCAGGCCGTAGCCGATGTCGGCGATGCCGTGGGGGCCCAGCAGCCCGCCGGCCAGCGCCTGGCACTCGTAGGGCTCCACCGCCACCATCTGCACGTCGTTGGTCCACGCCTTGACGCACTCGCCCACCCCGGTGATGGTGCCGCCGCTGCCCACCCCGATAAAGACCGCGTCCACAAGGCTGTCGCCCTCGCGGGCGATGGTCTCGGCTATGGCGGGGCCGGTCACCCGGCGGTGGTACTCGGGGTTGTCGTCGCAGGCCAGCCAGTCGGTGTAGTGCCAGCCGCGCTTTTCGCTCCAGGTGCGGGCCAGGGCGCGGGCCCCGGTCGCCCCCTCCCGCGCAGGGGAAAAGAGCAGCTGCGCCCCCAGGGCCGAGAGCTTCTCCTGCCGGTCGGCGGGGGTGTTGTCCGGCATGGCCAGGCAGACCGGGTGGCCGCTTGTCCGCCCCGCCAGGGTCAGCGCGGCGGCAAAGGCCCCGCTGCCCGCTTCGATCAGGGTCTGCCCGGGGGCCAGCGCCCCCCGCCCGGCCGCGAGGGCCAGCATCCCTTCGGCCAGGCCGTCCCGGGCGGTGCCGGTGGGGCCGGCGTAGTCCAGGCAGGCGTACAGCCGCCCCGGCAGGCCGCAGGCCGCCGCGTAGCCCCGCAGCTCGAGGGCGGGGCCGGGGGCGAGGGTGCGGTAGAGATTGGGGTAGACGGTCATGGCGGGGGCCTCCTTTCGCGCTTTTCTGTTATCGTAACGCAAAGCGGCCCCGCCGTCAAGGATACAGCGACCCCGCACCCGCCCGGAGGGGAAGGGGCGGGAGAAATTTCTCCCTATTTCACAAAAAAGTTGACGCCTTTTTGTTGACATCGGGGCCCGGGTCTGGTATAATCAGATGCGTCCGTAAAGCAAAACGCCTTTACAAAAGGCCCTGGAGGGAGAGCGGTGGCGTCAAAAAATCTCGAGATGGGCTACCTGCTGGATTTCTACGGCGAGGTGCTCACCGACAAACAGCGTGAGATGATGTCCCAGTACTACCACGACGACCTCTCCCTCAGCGAGATCGGCGAGAACTTCGGCATCACCCGCCAGGGCGCCCGGGACGCCATCAAGCACGGGGAGAACACCCTGCTCGAGCTGGAGTCCAAGGTGGGCTTCGCGGCGCGGTACCGCCGGGTGCAGCAGACCCTCGAGGAGCTGGAACAGGTGGTCATCGACGCGCGGTTCGAGTGTACCGGGCCCCACGCCCGCCTCTCGACCGGGGAGTATGTCAAGACCCTCAACAAGATCCTGGCCATGCTGCGCTCCATCGATGAGGTGAACGAGAGCTGAGCGGCATCATACCGGGCCATCCGCCCGCTGCATCAACAGAAAGGACAGCCGAACATGGCATTTGAATCGTTGACAGACCGCCTTGCCGGCGTCTTCAAAAAGCTGAAGGGCCACGGCAAACTGACCGAGGCCGACATCAAGGCCGCCATGCGGGAGGTCCGCATGGCCCTGCTGGAAGCCGACGTCAACTACAAGGTGGCCAAGGACTTCTGCAACAAAGTCTCTGAGCGGGCCATGGGCCAGGAGGTCATGGAGAGCCTGACCCCCGCGCAGCAGGTGGTCAAGATCGTCAATGAGGAGCTGACCGCCCTCATGGGCGGCGAAGAGGCCCCCCGCCTGACCATCAAGAACAAGGGCCAGACCGTCCTGATGCTCTGCGGCCTGCAGGGCAACGGCAAGACCACCCACGCGGCCAAGCTCGCCAAATACTATATCAAGCAGGGCCGCCGCCCGCTGCTGGTGGCCTGCGACATCTACCGCCCCGCCGCCATCGATCAGCTGAAGGTGGTGGGCGAACAGGCCGGCGCGCAGGTCTTTACCCTCGACGGGGCGAAGCCCCCCGAGATCGCCCGGCGCGCCCTCGCCCACGCCAAAGACTACGGCAACGACATCGTCATCCTGGATACCGCCGGCCGGCTGCAAATCGACGAGGTGCTGATGGACGAGCTGGTCCAGATCAAGCAGGCGGTGCCGGTGGACGAGACGCTGCTGGTGGTGGACGCCATGGCCGGCCAGGATGCCGTCAACGTGGCCCAGACCTTCAACGAGAAGGTGGGGGTGGACGGCATCATCCTGACCAAGACCGACGGCGACACCCGGGGCGGCGCGGCGCTGTCGGTGCTGGCCGTCACCGGCAAGCCCATCAAGTTCCAGGGCACCGGCGAAAAGCTGGACGACCTCGAGCCCTTCCACCCCTCGCGGATGGCAGGGCGGATCCTCGGGATGGGCGACGTGCTCAGCCTGATCGAGAAGGCGCAGGAGGCCGCCGACGAGAAGCTCGCCGAAGAGACCGCCCGCCGGATGATGGAAAACAAGTTCGACATGAACGACCTGCTGGCCCAGTTTGAGCAGATCCGCAAGATGGGCGGCGCGTCGGCCATGCTGAGCATGCTGCCCGGCGGGGCGAACATCGACGCCGGCGAGGTGGACGACAAAGCCTTCGCGCAGATCGAGGCCATCATCTACTCGATGACCAAGGAAGAGCGGGAGAAGCCCTCCATCATCAACCCCAAGCGCAAGCGCCGCATCGCGGCGGGCAGCGGCACCCGGGTCGAGGACGTCAACCGGTTGCTGCGCCAGTACGAGACCATGCAGAAGCTGATGAAGCAGATGCGCAAGAGCCCCAAGGGCTTCGCGCGGCGGCTGGGCGGGATGCTCGGCGGGCTGCGCTGAGGACAGTTACGGTACAAATCCGGCCGCCCCTTTGCGCGGCATGGCTTTGACATACAACATCATGCGCCCCGCTTGGGGCGGACACAACTTTCAGGAGGAAACAATACTATGGCAGTCAAGATTCGTCTGCGCCGCATGGGCGCAAAGAAGTCCCCCTTCTATCGCGTGGTGGTGGCCGACAGCCGCTTCCCCCGCGACGGCCGCTTCATTGAGGAGATCGGCACCTACGATCCCATGCGCGACCCCGCTGTGATCAAGATCGACGCTGAGAAGGCCAAGGCATGGATCGCCAACGGCGCCCAGCCCACCGACACCGTCCGCTATCTGCTCAAGAAGTCCGAGATTCTGTAAGCGGAGGGCGGTCACATGCAGGAACTGTTGCTGACAGTGGCCCGCGGCCTTGTGGAGGATAAGGACGCCGTCTCGGTGACGGTCGACCCCCCCCGTGAGGACGGCACCGTCGTCTACCACCTGAGCGTGGCAGAAGGGGATATGGGCCGCGTCATCGGCAAGCAGGGCCGCATCGCCAAGGCCATTCGCGTGGTCATGCGCGCCGCCGCCGTGCGGGTCGATGAGAAGATCCTTGTCGAGATCGACTGAACCGTTTGCCGGGTCGTCCGCCGCTTTGGCCGGACGGCCCGCTTTTTGTCAGCCCATGCAATAGGAGGAAAGCTATGAAGCAGTATCTGGAAGCCGGCCGGGTGGTGGCCACCCACGGCGTCCGCGGCGAAGTGAAGATGGAGCTGTGGTGCGACGGGGTGGACTTCCTGCGCCCGGCGGGCCGGCTCTACCTGTCCCCGGCGGGGGGCCGCTGCCTCAAGGTGGAAAGCATCCGCCCCCAGGGCAGGATGGCCCTGGTCAAGTTCGCCGGGGTGGACGACATGGACGCCGCCCGCGCGCTGCGGGGGCAGGCGTTCTACTTTGATCGCGGCGACGTCCATCTCGCCCCCGGGCGCTGGTATGTGGCCGACCTGATCGGGTGCGAGGTGCGGGACGCCGACACCGGCAAGGTCTACGGCGTGGTGACCAACGTCAGCCGCCCCGGCCCCCAGGACATCTACACCGTCAAGGCGCCGGACGGCAGGGAATATATGTTCCCCGGCGTGGACGCCTTTTTGAAAGAGCGCAACCCCCCCGAGGGGTACATCACGGTGACCCCCATCCCCGGCCTGTTGGACGACGGCGCCGTCAGCGAGCGGGAGGGCTGACCATGGGGATGAGAGTAGACATCGCGACCCTCTTCCCCGAGATGTGCCAGCGTGTGCTGGACGAGAGCATCCTGGGGCGGGCCGCCCGGCGGGGGCACATCGAGACCCACTGCCACCAGATCCGGGACTACACCCTCAACCGCCAGAAGCAGACCGACGACTACCCCTACGGCGGCGGCTGCGGGATGGTGCTTTACGCGCAGCCCATCGCCGACTGCATCCGGGACATCCAGCGCCAGGTGGCTGAGCAGGGCCGCCCCGCCCCGCATATCGTGTTTATGACGGCCGGCGGCCGGCGGTACACCGAGGCCGACGCCCGGCGGCTGGCCGCTTACGACAGCCTGCTGCTGGTCTGCGGCCACTACGAGGGGATCGACGAGCGGGTGATTGAGGCCTTTGCCGACGAGGAGATTTCCATCGGCGACTATATCCTGACCGGCGGCGAGCTGGCCAGCCTGGTGGTGGCGGACAGCGTCCTGCGGCTGCAGCCCGGCGTCCTGGCCGAGCAAAAGGGCTATGAGGAAGAGAGCTACTGGAACGGCCTGCTGGAATATCCCCAGTACACCCGCCCCGAAGAGTGGCGGGGCCGCAAGGTGCCCGAGGTGCTGCTCAGCGGCCACCACGGCAACATCGACGCATGGC